>CAYZWO010000021.1:0-36276 GCA_964482215.1 uncultured bacterium | reverse complement strand
AGATGCGCCCTTTGAAGTGGGAAATGCCCTGCCTTTAAGCAGAATTCCGTTGGGTACTGAAGTTCACAACATCGAACTCGTTGCGGGTAAAGGTGGACAAATGGTACGGGCTGCGGGTGGAGCTGCTCAAGTCGTTGCTAAAGAAGGCGATTACGTAACCATCCGTCTGCCGTCCAAAGAAGTCCGAATGGTGAGAAAAGAATGTTATGCCACCATCGGTAAAGTGGGTAACGCTGATGTTCGCAACATTACCTTAGGGAAAGCAGGACGGACTCGCCGCTTAGGTCGCAGACCCCATGTTCGCGGTAGTGTCATGAACCCCGTGGATCACCCGCATGGAGGTGGTGAAGGTCGCGCACCCATCGGTCGTTCAGGCCCTGTTACGCCTTGGGGTAAACCCGCACTGGGAGCTAAAACCCGTAACAAGAAAAAACGCAGTAGTGGACTCATTGTTCGCCGCCGCACGAAATAACGTTTATCCATTTAGCAGTATCATCAGTATCCAACTATGGGTCGTTCTCTTAAAAAAGGGCCATTCGTTGCCGACAGCCTTCTCAGTAAAATTGAGAAGCTCAATGCGAAAAACGAAAAAACCGTCATTAAAACCTGGTCACGGGCTTCTACCATTCTTCCTGAAATGATTGGCCATACGATCGCGGTTCACAATGGCAAACAACATGTTCCTGTCTTTGTCTCTGAACAAATGGTGGGTCATAAATTAGGTGAATTCGCGCCTACCCGTACCTTTCGGGGTCATGCCAAGAGCGATAAAAAATCGGGTCGAAAATAACGAGGTAAAACACTATGGCGATCAATACAACAGTAGAGGCTAAGGCGATCGCGCGTTATGTGCGGATGTCTCCCTACAAAGTGCGTCGTGTACTCGATCAAATTCGAGGACGTTCCTATCGGGAAGCCCTGATTATTCTAGAGTTTATGCCTTACAAAGCTTGCGAGCCGATTCAAAAAGTGCTCCGCTCAGCCGCTGCTAATGCAGAACACAACCAAGGACTTGATCCCGCATCTTTAGTGGTGAGTCAAGCCTTCGCCGATGGCGGCCCCAGCCTAAGACGTTTTCGTCCTCGCGCTCAAGGTCGAGCTTACCAAATTCGGAAACCTACCTGTCACATCACCGTTGCCGTTGCGCCCGGATTGACAGAATAATTCAGCCAACGGCTTGCCAAGCAAAGTTAACGTAACGTTACAGTTAAAAAAATGGGACAAAAGATACATCCAGTCGGCTTTCGTCTCGGTATTACCAAAGAACACAAATCCTGTTGGTATGCCGACACAAAACGCTATCCAGAACTACTGCAAGAAGATAACAAAATTCGGCAATATGTCGAAAAAAATCTCAGTAACGCAGGAATTGCTGACATCCATATCGAGCGCAAAGCCGATCAAATCGAACTCGCTATCCATACTGCCCGACCTGGTGTGGTTGTGGGTCGCGGTGGCGCGGGGATTGAACAACTCCGCTTTGGCATTCAAGCAGCCCTTGGTGGGACTCGCCAAATCAAAGTCAACGTTGTCGAAGTGGCGCGGGTTGACGCAGATGCTCGCTTGATTGCGGAATATATTGCCCAACTGTTAGAACGTCGGGTTTCTTTCCGTCGTGTGGTTCGTCAAGCCATTCAACGGGCACAACGGGCCGAAGTCAAAGGCATTAAAATCCAAGTCAGTGGACGTCTCAACGGTGCGGAAATTGCTCGGACAGAATGGGTTCGTGAAGGGCGCGTTCCCTTACATACTCTGCGGGCTGATATTGACTACTCCTATGTCACCGCCAAAACGACCTACGGAATTTTAGGCATCAAAGTCTGGATTTTCAAAGGCGAAATTATTCCTGGACAAGAACTAGCCCCCGTAGCGGCTCCTGCGGCTCAACCCCGTCGTAAGTCCTCTCGTCGTCAACAATTTGAAGACCGTTCTGAAGATAGGGAGTAGGAAATAGAAAATAGTCAGTAGTCAAGCGTGAAATTCATTTTCAACTATTAACTATCCAGCTATTAACTATTCATTAATCAACTATCAATTATCAAATTATTAATTAACCATGCTTAGTCCTAGAAGAACTAAATTCCGCAAACAACAACGCGGACGGATGAGAGGGTTGGCGGATCGAGGCAGCACCATCAGCTTCGGAGAATACGCGCTCCAGGCCATTGAACCCAGTTGGATTACGGCTCGCCAAATTGAAGCTGCTCGTCGTGCCATGACCCGTTATATTCGTCGGGGTGGAAAAATATGGATTCGGGTATTTCCCGATAAGCCTGTTACCCAGCGTCCCGCAGAAACTCGGATGGGTTCTGGTAAAGGTTCCCCCGAATTTTGGGTAGCGGTCGTCAAACCTGGTCGCATTATGTTTGAATTAGGCGGGGTTTCTGAAGAAGTCGCCCGTGAAGCAATGCGTCTTGCTGCTCAAAAATTACCCATTAAAACCAAGTTTATTACTCGTCAGGAGGAGTACGTTTAATCATGGCTCTCCCCAAGATTGCTGATGTCAGAGCGTTAACTGACGAACAAATTGCTGATGAAATCCTTGCCGCTAAACGCAAACTGTTTGAACTGCGGTTTCAACAAGCGACCCGTCGTTTAGAGAAGCCCCACGAATTTAAACATACTCGCCATCGCTTAGCCCAACTCCTCACCGTTGAACGGGAACGGCAGTTAAAGCAAGGTGCTGAACAGTAATCCTTTTTCCATCATCCCCACTCTCAACTCTAAAATCGATTATGGCAGTTAAAGAAAGAGTAGGCGTTGTTGTTAGCAATAAAATGGACAAAACTGTCGTTGTTGCTATCGAAAACCGCTCTCCTCACCCCAAATACGGCAAAATCGTCGTTAAAACCAAAAAGTTTAAAGCCCACGACGAAGAAAACCAGTGTAAAGAAGGCGATCGCGTCCGTATTCAGGAAACCCGCCCTCTGAGCAAAACCAAACGCTGGACAGTTGCCGAAATTCTGACTCATTAAACCTCAGTTCACCACTTTCTGGAAACCGTCGTGATTCAACAACAAACCTACCTCAATGTCGCTGATAATAGCGGCGCTCGCAAATTAATGTGTCTGCGGGTCTTAGGAACAGGGAACTGCACCTATGGCGGCATTGGTGACCAAATCATCGCCGTTGTTAAGGATGCTATCCCCAATATGCCTGTCAAAAAGTCCGATGTCGTAAAAGCGGTCATCGTGCGGACTCGTCAAGCGGTTCGTCGCGAAAGCGGTATGAGCATTCGTTTTGATGACAATGCTGCTGTCATTATCAACAATGATGGTAATCCCAAAGGAACACGGGTTTTTGGCCCTGTTGCGCGGGAATTACGAGATAAAAACTATACCAAAATTGTCTCTCTAGCACCGGAGGTAATCTAATGACTAAACAGTCTGATACTCCTAAACGCTATAAAATGCACGTCAAAAAAGGCGACACCGTTCAAATTATTTCGGGTAAAGATAAGGGTAAAGTCGGCGAAATCCTAAGAACCCTCCCGAAAAAAAGCCAGGTTGTCATTAAAGGGGTTAACATTCGCACTAAGCACGTTAAACCCCAGCAAGAAGGTGAATCGGGTCAAATTACCACCTACGAAGCACCTATCCACAGTTCCAAAGTAATGCTTTACTCCACCAAGGAAAAAGTGGCAAGCCGTGTGTGCTACACCTTCACCGAAGATGGCCGTAAAGTACGGATGCTCAAAAAAACTGGCGAAATCCTTGATAAATAGAGATTTTGATAGTCAATAAGAAACAATTTGAACCATTCAATTGTTAATTATTAATTACTCATTATCAATTATTCATTAATTCCTGACCAAGCCCAGGACAAGCAACCACCATGAAAGCACCACTCAAAAAGATTTATCAGGACACGATTGTTGCCCAACTCAAAGAGCAGTTTGGTTACAAAAACGTCCATGAAGTTCCCAAAGTCACGAAAGTTACCATTAACCGAGGATTAGGAGAAGCTTCTCAAAACGCCAAAGCGTTAGAATCATCGATCGCCGAATTAGCCACCATCAGCGGACAAAAACCCGTTGTGACCCGTGCCAAAAAAGCGATTGCAGGGTTCAAAATTCGAGAAGGAATGCCCGTCGGGGTCATGGTTACCTTACGGTCTGATCGGATGTATGCCTTCTTAGACCGATTCATTAATTTAGCACTCCCCCGAATTCGAGATTTCCGTGGCGTTAGCCCCACCAGCTTTGACGGTCGCGGTAACTACAGTATTGGAATTCGAGAACAACTCATTTTCCCTGAAATTACCTACGATAGCATCGATCAAATTCGGGGATTCGATATCTCGATCATCACCACCGCTAAAACCGATGAAGAAGGTCGTGCCTTACTGAAAGCGATGGGGATGCCCTTCAGAAATCAATAATCAATTCACCCAATAACAGCTAAAACTGAAGTTCTGGGTTATTGAGAAAGACTCCATTAGGAAAAAAACTTAAGGAATAATGGCATCAAACGACACAATTTCCGATATGCTCACTCGCATCCGTAATGCCTGTGCAGTGAGACATCCGACAACCCTAGTCCCCACGACTAAAATGACCCGCAGTATCGCTCAAGTCCTCAAAGACGAAGGCTTTATCGAAGGATTTGAAGAAGTGGGTGAAGGCATCAAAAGCAACCTCGTTCTAACCTTGAAATATAAAGGTAAAAATCGTCAACCCTTAATCAACACCTTACAACGGGTTAGTAAACCGGGTTTACGTGTTTATTCTCCTTCTAAAGACATTCCCAGAGTTTTAGGTGGGATCGGTATCGCGATCGTCTCCACTTCTCACGGAATCATGACGGATCGAGAAGCCCGTCGTCAGGGAATTGGCGGCGAAATCCTTTGTTACATCTGGTAATTTTAGGCAATAGGGCGAAAGGCAGGAAATCAGCTTAATTCAAGCCAATTACTGTTATCTCATCACTATTACTAAAAACACAAAAATAATCACAGATTAAAACTATGTCTCGTATTGGTAAACGCCCCATCCCCATTCCGGCGAAAGTGACCATTGATATTAATGCTAGTCACTTAACCGTTAAAGGGCCCAAAGGTACCCTAGAGCGCGATCTCCCTGAAAAAGTCACCGTTCAACAAGACGGGGAAACCCTCAACGTTGTTCGTCAAGATGAATCTCGGACTGCGCGGGAACGTCATGGGCTTGTTCGTACCTTAGTCGCCAACATGGTTGAAGGCGTTTCTAAGGGGTTTGAAAAACGTCTTGATATTCAAGGGGTCGGTTATCGGGCCCAAGCTCAAGGCAGTAAAATTGTCCTTAACCTGGGATACAGTAAACCCGTTGAAATGACCATGCCTCAAGGCATTCAAGTCGCGGTTGAAAATAATACCCAAGTGATTGTCAGCGGAATTGATAAAGAATTAGTCGGCAACGTTGCTGCTAAGATCCGCGCCACTCGTCCTCCTGAACCTTATAAAGGGAAAGGGGTTCGCTATCTGGGTGAATTTGTCAGACGTAAAGCTGGTAAGACAGCCAAAGGTAAGAAATAACCATGAAATCTTCACGCAAAGAACTTGTTCAACGTCGCCATCAACGGATTCGGCGCAAAGTGAATGGAACGGCCGAACGTCCCCGTTTAGCGATTTTTCGTTCCAATCAGCATATCTATGCTCAATTAATTGATGATGTCGCCCAACATACGATCGCGGCTGCATCAACCCTTGAAGCAGAGGTCAAAGAAAAGCTAGATTCCACTGCCAATTCAGAAGCTTCGGCAACCGTGGGTAAACTTATTGCCCAACGGGCTTTAGCCAAAGGAATTGAAGAAGTGGTATTTGATCGGGGTGGAAACCTCTATCATGGCCGTGTTAAATCCCTAGCAGATGCGGCTCGCGAAGCTGGGTTGAACTTTTAAAAATCCATTTAATCTAGAGGTTAAACTATGGCAAAGCGTCGTAAAGGCAGCCGCACCAAAGCCCAAGAAACCAACTGGCAAGAACGGGTTATCCAAATCCGTCGGGTTAGTAAGGTGGTTAAAGGGGGTAAAAAACTTAGCTTCCGCGCGATCGTTGTGGTGGGTAACGAAAACGGTCAAGTGGGTGTCGGTGTCGGCAAAGCGGGAGATGTTATCGGAGCCGTTCGTAAAGGCGTGGCCGATGGCAAAAAGCAATTAATTGATGTTTCCCTCACCAAAACCAATTCTATTACCCACGTCACGAAAGGTGCATCAGGTGGTGCTAACGTGATTATTCGTCCTGCGGCTCCTGGTACTGGGGTAATTGCAGGGGGAGCCGTTCGGACAGTTTTAGAATTAGCGGGCGTTAAAAACATTCTGGCGAAGCAATTAGGATCGAACAATCCGTTAAACAATGCCAGAGCTGCGGTTAATGCCTTGGAAACCCTAAGAAGTTTTTCCGAAGTCGCCGAGGAAAGAGGCGTTCCCCTCGAACACCTTTATACTTAAGGTTTACACTTAATGATGAAATTCTAGCGATTAAATCATTTAAGAGTAATCGGGCTTTTAATGAACTTTTAAGCCTTTTAAATTGAAATTCATTTACCGAGAAAAAATTATGCGATTAAATGAACTTGCTCCCAAAGAAGGGTCAACCAAGCGTCGCCGCCGCGTTGGCCGAGGAATTGCTGCGGGTCAAGGGGCGAGTTGCGGTTTTGGGATGCGGGGTCAAAAATCTCGTTCGGGTCGTCCGACTCGGCCGGGGTTTGAAGGGGGACAAATGCCCCTATACCGTCGTTTGCCTAAGCTCAAGCACTTCCCTTTAGTCAATCCCAAACATTACACCATTGTTAATGTCGGTCAGTTAGCTAAGTTAGCTGCTAAGTCTGAAGTGACTTTAGAGAGCTTAATGGAAGCGGGGATTGTGACCAGCAACGATGGCCCATTAAAAATTCTGGGTGGCGGAGAATTAAGCGTTGCTTTAACCGTTAAGGCGGCTGCCCTGAGCGCGAGTGCTAAGGAAAAAATTGAAGCGGCGGGTGGAACGGTTATTACAGAATAAAGAAGGTGATTAGTACGGTTTTCCGTTGAGGAAACAGGATTAAGTCGCGGATTAGAGGGTCACTTAATGCCTCTAATTCCTAAGCTTAACCGATAGAACTGATACACTAATAACTAATCGCGAATTAATAATAACTGATAACTAAATTATGGTCGTTAGTCGAGATAAAACGCCCTCAGCCCAAGAAACCTTTTTACAAATGGCTCAAGCGGCTGGCCTTCGTGGTCGGTTGCTCATTACTATTGGGCTATTAATTTTGGTTCGTTTAGGCATTTTTATTCCCATTCCAGGCATTGATCGTAAGGCGTTTACCGAGGCGATCGCCAATAGCCCCGTGTTGGGATTCTTAGACATCTTTACAGGGGGAGGGATTTCGACCATCGGCATTTTTGCCTTGGGGATTCTCCCTTATATTAATGCGTCTATTATTATGCAGTTACTAACGGCTGCGGTACCTGCGTTAGAAGATTTACAGAAAAATGAAGGGGAAGCGGGCCGTCGTAAGATTTCTCAATATACCCGTTATGTTGCGGTTGTTTGGGCAGTTATTCAAAGTATTGGTTTAACGGTCGGCTTAATTCGGCCCTATGTGCCCGGCTATGGCCCTGTTTTTATTATTCAAACGACATTGGCCTTAACGGCGGGTTCCCTCTTCGTGATGTGGGTTTCTGAACTGATCACGGAGCGAGGCATTGGTAACGGTGCGTCTTTGTTGATTTTCGTCAACATTGTGGCAACCTTACCCAAAACCTTGGGCAATACCATTGATTATGCTCAAACAGGCGGACGAGAAGCGATCGCGCAAGTTGTGATCCTACTCTTAGTTTTCTTGGTGATGATCGTCAGTATCGTCTTTGTTCAAGAAGGAACGCGACGCATTCCCATTATTTCTGCCCGTCGTCAAGTCGGTAAACGGCTTTATCGCGAACGTACCAGCTATTTACCGTTGCGCTTAAATCAAGGTGGGGTAATGCCCATTATTTTTGCCTCGGCGGTTTTGATTCTGCCTTCTTCGTTAGCAGGATTTCTGAACAATAATAAGGATTTAAGTGCCGTTGGCCAGTTCTTTGTTCAAATTACCAATGCCTTACAGCCTGGGACTTGGGTTTACACCATTGTCTACTCGGTATTAATTTTCTTCTTCAGTTATTTCTACGCTTCTTTAATCGTTAATCCTGAAGACGTTTCTAAGAATTTGAAGAAAATGGGATCGAGTATTCCAGGTATTCGCCCTGGTAAGAAAACCGAAGAATATCTCGAAGGCGTTCTCAATCGGCTGACGTTTTTAGGTGCTATCTTCTTGAGTGCGGTGGCAATTGTCCCCACTTTTGTTGAACAGGCGACAGGCGTAACCACTTTTCGCGGCTTAGGGGCAACTTCTTTATTGATTCTGGTTGGGGTTGCCATTGATACCGCTAAGCAAATTCAAACCTACGTCATCTCTCAACGTTATGAGGGCATGATCAAGCAGGATTAGGATTAGCTTTATAGATTTGTAGCGATAGAGGCGTTGCTATCAGCGTCTCTATTGTTTTTAAAACCCATTTTCCGCTATGGAAACTTAAAAACTCATATTTTCACAATTGATTACTATGACAAAAGGACTTATCTTTTTAGGCCCACCTGGCTCTGGTAAAGGAACTCAAGGGCAAATTCTGGCGACAAATCTCAATGTTCCCCACATTTCGACAGGCGATATCCTACGCCAAGCGATCGCGGATCAAACACCATTGGGAGAACAAGCCCAATCCTATATGGACAAGGGAGAATTGGTTCCTGACTTTTTAATCTTAGATTTAATCCAAGAGCGTTTAGGTCAAGCTGACACTGAAAACGGCTGGATTTTAGATGGCTTTCCCCGCAATGTCCCCCAAGCCGAATTTTTAGACCAACTGCTCGTTAAAATTAACCACCGTGCTGAATGGGTCATTAATTTAAATGTTCCTGACGATATTCTCGTCCAACGCCTCTTACTTCGAGGACGAAAAGACGATACAGAAGACACCATTCGTCATCGTCTCGTCGTTTATCAAGAGCAAACCGCGCCCCTCGTTGCCTACTATCAAGAGCAAGGAAAGCTCTATTCCATCAACGGTGATCAGGCACCTGAAACGGTGACAACTATCTTACAAAATTTAGTTGCTTCCTAACATCGGATTCAGAGAGGAGAATAATTTAACGCATGATGATAAATTTCCTTCCTCTCTATAATGAAACTAAGTTTTCACACAAGAACAGTTTGTTAGGGGGAGAAAAGATATGGCGATCGCAACGGCTTCACCCATTTCTATTACCGATATCATTCCCTACAGTTTGTTAGAAGGTGGCAACAAACCAACTTTTGGCAATCGTTCTGTCGAAAAATTTTTATTATCTGCAACTGAGAGCTTACAAAACGCTTGTCCAGACAATATTTCTTTAGTGATTGCTGTTGCCCCTGGGCAAAAAATTGTCAATGAACCTTGGAATCGTCGCCATAAACCTGATTCAATTACTTTTTTAACTTTTTTTAAAAAAGACAATACGTTTGCTGCCATAGAAGTTATTTCAAATGTTTTAGCAGAAATCTATGGTGAAACAATGATCTTACCAATCACAGATGCTTGGCCAGTGAAAATTGCTAAAAATTTTCTAGCTCTTTCTGATGAGTTGCGTACTAGATTGGCTAATTCAGGATGTTTAATTTATTCTGAATAGTTTCGATGCAAGAACAATACCAACATATTGCTATCAGAACGTTAGAAGCCGCGAGAATAAATTTAAGCTCAGGAATACATGAAATGGCGGCGTTCTGTTGTTATCATGCGTATGAATCTAGCGCATCTGCCTTAGCTGCCTCACTAAATGAACCTCATGGTAGACAAAGTTCGCATAAACATAAGCTAAATATATTTTTACAATGCGTTAAGAAGCACACAAGCATTCCAAGAATTTATAGACAAGTATCGATCTTAAATGGACAATTTCTATCACTTGATGGAGAATCGAAATTCTTTTTTCGAGACCGATTATTGTATCCTGAGCAACCCACAAACGATTCTGAAGACGTAATCCTGCCTGAAGGTGTCATTACGCCTCAACAAGTTGAACGCTTGCTTGAAGATGTTCAAGAAATTGTAAATTGGGTAGGACAACAAATTTAAAATCCACAACTCTCGTAAGATGTAAGATTCTTGCAAAATCTGCTACCATAACAAAGGGCGGTTAAGAAAAGCCGCTTCTTTTTGCCGTGTCTTTGAACATTTAGTAGGAGGTCAACGCCGCTTGTCAAAGCAAGACTTAATTGAAATGGAAGGAACCGTTACGGAATCGCTTCCCAATGCAATGTTTCGCGTCGATTTAGATAATGGCTTTAATGTTTTAGCCCATATTTCTGGCAAAATTCGGCGGAATTATATCAAGATTCTGCCAGGCGATCGCGTCAAAGTAGAGCTAACCCCCTACGACTTGACCAAAGGTCGTATCACCTACCGTCTTAAAAACAAAAAATAATAGTCGGCAGTTAAAAACTTATTAAAAACAGTTATCTTAGCTTTAGCAAAAAAATATGCTAATAGTACCCCTAAATATTGCTATAATAATAAGCTTGCAGTACTGCCCCGAAAATAGGCATGAAAGTTAGAGCATCCGTCAAAAAAATGTGTGAAAAATGTCGCGTCATCCGTCGGCGCGGTCGAGTAATGGTGATCTGTTCCAACCCTAAGCATAAGCAACGTCAGGGTTAGAAGCAATTCTATTATTCATGAATCTAAATCATAAATTAAGAACCACCAACCAAATTATTTAAAGGGAGAAACAACGTGGCGAGGATAGCTGGTGTTGACCTGCCCAGAGATAAACGTGTGGAAATCGCATTAACCTATCTCTATGGTATCGGTCTATCACGATCTCAGAAAATCTTAGCAGAAACAGGAGTCAATCCTGATAAGCGGGTTAAGGAATTAACCGACGAAGAAGCGGCAGCTTTACGAAGCTATATCGATGATAACTACGAAATTGAAGGGGATTTGCGCCGTTGGGAAGCAATGAACATCAAGCGGTTAATCGATATCGGCACTTACCGAGGTCGTCGTCATCGTCAGGGCTTACCTGTACGCGGTCAACGGACTCGAACCAATGCTCGTACCCGTCGGGGTCGTCGGGTTACCGTTGCGGGTAAGAAAAAAGCCCCTTCCAAGAAATAATCTTGTTTCTATTCAATTTCAGTCAAAAACAACGTTTCAGCAAAAGTTATGGCGCGACCTGTTAAAAAAAGCGGCCCCAAGAAACAGAAAAAAAATGTTCCTAGTGGTGTCGCTCACATTCAATCCACCTTCAACAACACCATTGTTACCATCTCCGATACCAAAGGAGAGGTAATTTCCTGGGCATCTGCGGGTTCCAGTGGTTTTAAAGGTGCTAAAAAAGGAACTCCTTTTGCGGCCCAAACGGCGGCAGATAACGCTGGCCGTCGAGCGATGGAACAAGGCATGAGACAGCTAGAAGTTCTCGTTACAGGCCCTGGGGCAGGACGGGAAACGGCGATTCGTGCTCTCCAAGGCGCAGGATTAGAAATTACCCTAATTCGTGATGTCACTCCCATCCCCCATAACGGCTGTCGTCCTCCAAAACGGCGGAGAGTCTAGTGGCATCAGCCATTAGGGTTAATAGGATTGGTTGCAGTACGGTTGTTTAAACCGCTAATCATGCAACTCGGTAGCAAAACGGGTATGGACGGTACAGAGAAGGGAGGTCACTGACGTGGCGCAATTTCAAATTGAGTGTGTTGAGTCTAAGACTCAAAAAAATCAAAGTCAATATAGTAAGTTTGTTCTGGAGCCACTGGATCGCGGTCAGGGAATAACGGTTGGCAATGCTCTGAGAAGAGTCATGCTTTCTAATTTAGAAGGGGCAGCCGTGACCGCTATTCGGATAGCAGGGGTTAATCACGAATTTGCTACTATTCCAGGGGTCCGCGAGGATGTTTTAGAAATCATGCTCAACATGAAGGAGATCATCCTCAAAAGCTATAGTGACCAACCCCAGATTGGCCGTTTGGTTGCTATTGGCCCTGCTACCGTTACGGCTGCTCAATTTGATGTACCCTCAGAAATCGAAGTGATTGATCCTCACCAGTATGTGGCGACTTTAGCAGAAGGGGCCAAGCTGGAGATGGAATTTCGAGTTGAAAAGGGTTCAGGTTATCGAGCAATTGAGCGGAGCAAGGATGATTCGTCTTCCTTAGATTTCTTGCAAATTGATTCTGTTTTTATGCCCGTTACTAAGGTGAATTACGGAGTCGAAGATATTCGTCCTGATGGCTCGACGGTTAAAGACCGTTTAACCTTAGAGGTTTGGACAAATGGCAGCATTAATCCTAAAGAGGCTTTGTCTGAAGCTTCCGAGATTATTGCGGGTTTGTTTAGTCCTCTACAAGACCTCAATGAACTCGAAACGAGCCAGACGGATTACCAAGATGAAATTAATCCTGAAAGTCAAATTCCTATTGAAGAATTACAGCTTTCAGTCCGTGCCTATAATTGCTTAAAACGGGCACAGATTAATTCTGTTGCGGATCTGTTGGATTATAGCCAAGAAGATCTCTTGGAAATTAAAAACTTTGGGCAAAAATCAGCAGAAGAGGTTATTGAAGCCCTTCAAAAACGCTTAGGCATTACGTTGCCCCAAGAAAAGGCAAAACCCTAGTCTGTTGATAGGGAATAAAGACGATAAATTGCTTCCTGCTACCCAGAATCGGTTTATCGTCATTAACGAGTGACTATTCACTGAAATTAACGTTTTACTTATTGTTTGGAGGAATAAACAATGCGTCATCGGTGTCGCGTGCCCCAACTGGGTAAACCGGCTGATCAACGAAAAGCATTACTGCGATCGCTGGCTACCGCGTTATTACAAAACGGGCAAATCAAAACCACTCAAGCTAGAGCTAAAGCTGTTCGTAGCGAAGTGGATCGGATGATCACCTTAGCCAAAGATGGCTCCCTGTCTGCTAGACGGCAGGCGTTAGGCTATATCTACGACAAAAAACTTGTCCATGCCCTATTTGCGGATGCCCCCACTCGGTATAAAGACCGCAATGGAGGATATACCCGTGTCGTGAGAACCCTGCGTCGTCGTGGCGATAACGCTGAAATGGCCATTATCGAATTAGTGTAAGGTCATCTGTGGAACAGCCGCCAACATTGGAAAAGAAACGGGTTGCATTAGTTATTCAATACTTAGGAACTCATTTTCACGGTTGGCAACGACAAGCCCACTATCGGACGGTTCAGGAAGAGATCGAAACGGCGATCGCCGCAGTTCTCCATCAACCTGTCACCCTACACGGAGCAGGAAGAACCGATAGCGGTGTTCATGCCGCAGCGCAAGTTGCCCATTTTGAACACAGTAGTGCTATTCCGAGTGAGCGTTGGGCACAAGTGCTAAATTCCCAGTTACCCGACGATATTTTAATTCGTGGCTCAGCAGCCGTTCCTCCGAATTGGCACGCTCGCTTCTCGGCCCTCTGGCGCAGGTATCGCTATACGATTTATACTGATAAACAGCCTAATTTATTTATTAACCCGTTTAGCTGGCATTATTATTATGCTCCCCTAGAGGAATCCCTCATCCAAGCGGCGTTAAACCCATTGATCGGCAAACACCATCTAGCCGCCTTTCATCGAGCAGGGTCAGGCCGCGCCCATTCCTGGGTAGAGGTACAAGCCGTAGAATGCTATCGGCGAGGGTCATTCCTACATGTGGAGATTCAAGCCAATGGCTTTTTGTATGGAATGGTACGGCTATTAGTCGGGATGTTAGTGGAAGTTGGCAACGGGCAGCGTTCCCTCGAAAACTTTACTGATATCTGGGTTAACCAGCGTCGAGAAGCTGTGAAATATGCGGCCCCTGCCAAAGGGCTTTGTCTTTTACGGGTGGGATATCCCGATTTCCCCTTTCCTCCCTCGCTGTGGTTTGATACCCAACCCCTCTTTGAATTGCCAGACCTGGTGAATCAAGATTAACCATAATTCTTTATTTGAGCAGATAAGCGATCGCCTAAAATTCAAACTCCCAAATGTACTGTTATGAACAAAACCATTCTTCCTACCGCAGAAACCCTTGACCAGAAATGGTATGTGATCGATGCGGCCGATCAACGTTTAGGTCGCTTAGCGACTGAAGTTGCCACGATTTTACGCGGCAAAAACAAGCCGACCTTTACGCCCCACTTGGATACTGGAGATTTTGTCATTGTCATTAACGCGGACAAAATAACCGTTACGGGCAAAAAACGCGAACAAAAACTCTACCGTCGCCATTCAGGTAGACCCGGCGGAATGAAAGTGGAAACCTTTGATAAGCTCCAAGCCCGTCTTCCTGAAAGAATCGTAGAAAAAGCTGTTAAAGGTATGTTGCCCAAAAATAGCTTGGGTAGACAATTATTTACCAAATTAAAAGTTTATGCGGGCCCCAACCATCCCCATGCGGCTCAAAAACCTGAAGCCTTAACCCTAAATACTGGAGGAAACTAATGCAAGCTACCGATAAGAAAGTTGTTTACTGGGGAACGGGTCGTCGTAAAGCGGCGATCGCGCGTGTCCGCTTAGTCCCTGGAACGGGGGAAGTCATTGTTAACGGTAAAGAAGGCAGTGAATACTTCAACCGTATTGCCAACTATACCCAAAGCGTCAAAGCTCCCTTAGAAACCCTGGGTTTAGAAAACGAATATAACATCCTCGTCAATGCTCATGGGGGCGGTTTAACAGGTCAAGCCGATGCCGTGAAATTAGGTGTTGCCCGCGCACTCTGTCAACTCTCTCCTGAAAATCGTCAACCCTTAAAAGTTGAAGGTTTCCTGACCCGTGATCCCCGTGCCAAAGAACGGAAAAAATACGGTTTACACAAAGCTCGTAAAGCTCCCCAATACTCGAAACGATAGAGGACAACAAAGATGCCGAAAGCTGAAATTCATCCGACTTGGTATCCTGATGCCAAAGTTTACTGTAATGGTGAAGTGGTCATGACCGTGGGTTCAACCCAGCCTGAAATTCATGTTGAAATTTGGTCAGGCAATCACCCCTTTTATACGGGAACCCAAAAAATTATTGACACCGAAGGGCGAGTTGATCGCTTCATGCGGAAATATAAACAATTGGATAAAAACGCTGATAAAGCGAAAAAATAATGATTGTGCTAATAAATTAGCAATAAGATTAAGCCCAGTAGCCATACTGGGTTTTATTTCGAGTTAATCCAGCCTTAAAAATTAAGCAATTTCAAGCTGTAAAGTGGGCATCAGTCGCTGTAAATTACGGAGAGATTTAGTTTGCCAGAGAATATTACTAGAGCCTTGTAGGGTGAGTTGGATATTTCCTTTTTCGCGTATTTTCAGGACGATCATCGAAAGCATACTAATCCCCGAACTATTGAGAAACTCTAGGGATTGTAAATTAATCGTTAATGCCGAAGCCTGTTCAATAATAGGTAGCATGACATCCATAATGGGTTGATATTCTTTCATTCCTTCTAAACGCAGAATGCCTTTCCAAAAAACGGTATTGGATGTTGAATCGTACCAAATTTGATAATCGTCTGTTTTAATTTCCATTGACTTCCTAATTAAACTAGGCAATAAAAGCCTGAAAAATAACGTTAAAATTTTGGGATATATATTGTTGTTCTAAACATCTACCTGAGCCATAACAGAAACTTTAACAAAAGAATTAATATCAGTAAATTTCCAACCTAGGCGGGTTTCATAATCATTTAAAATAGTTAATAATCCCATATTTGAGCTATCTCCACTCATCGCATTTTTTTCTAATTGCTCGATATATAACGAAGCTAGATCTGCTTGGAGTAGGGTTTCGATAAATTGTTGATATTGTTCTGCCGTTGAAGCTTGGGTAGGATTGGTAACTTCAAAAATAATAGAATCTTCGTATAAATATAAAGCAATACTTGCAGGCAGCCCGATAGAAGTATCGCTGTATTTAATCGCATTTTCTAATAGTTCATTGGCAATATAACTAATACTCGCTTTCACCGTATCTCGCCGATTAATAGGGCTACTATCGAGTTTATCGCCAGGAAAAAAAGCAGCAAAATAGTCTCCCAAAAAATCTGCTGACAGTCCATAATTGCGCCAGCGATTAATACGAGGGGTTGGATTGAGGGAAAAATTTAGGGTAAGAAATTCGTGGCTAGGTGGGATCGGATCTAAAAATTGTCCAAAACGTTTTTCCGTTAAAACTTTAGACATAAAGCAGGTACTTAAGTATTTTTCATCTTAGTTAGTATAAAGGAATGAGGTCATGGGCGATGCGATTTTTGCCTTGTCGTTTTGCCTGATATAGTTGTCGATCCGCTTCTTCAATAAGGCTTAAGGGAGATTGATCGGCACTAGGAATCGTCGCCGCAATGCCAAAACTCATGGTGACGTAGGGATGAATTTCTGATGCGTGATGGGGAATGGCTAAGTGTTCTAAGGTTGCTTTCATGCGCTCTGCGATTTGATTGGCTCTGCAAATGTCCGTATAGGGGAGGATCGCCGCAAATTCTTCGCCACCGAATCGGGTAAAAAGATCGTAGGGAGAGCGAAAGGTTGAACTCAGGGCTTGGGCCGTGCGTCTTAAACAGTCATCCCCTGCCAAATGGCCATAAAAATCATTGAATTCTTTAAAATAATCAATATCACAGAGAATCAAAGCTAAAGGCTCCTGCTTATAGGCTAAGTCTTGCCACTGTTCTGCTAGGTATTGATCAAAGTGACGGCGGTTAGAAATTTGAGTTAAGCCATCTAAGTTAACGAGGGCGTTGGTTTCGTAGAGTTTTTGTCGCCATTGGGCATCGACGACATCCCCATGTTGCATGATGGTTTCGACAATAATTTCTAGGTCTTCTTTTTGCCGAGAAATGAGGTTAAGAATACTTTGTAATTTGGCTTCTGCCCGTTGCCGTTCTGCAATTTCGGCTTTTAGTTTGACGTTGGTATCGTTGAGCAGGGATTCGATCATGTCTCCGTGTTCGGCAATGGTCGTCAACGCAATGAGCAGGTCATCGTTTTGTTGTTTCAGAGACGCATTTTCTTGTTCTAATTGAGCAATTCGGTGTGAGTCGTGGTTTTCCATTGGGAAAAAATTAAAGAAAGTTTTAAGAAAAAATCAAGCGTAATCAGGAGCGAATAAGAGAATAATTGATTAAATCTACTGCTGTTTTAACACAAGTAACGTGATATCATCAAAAATTTTCTGAGTTTGGATATATTGTTTTAAATTATCAATAATGGCTTGTCGAATCTCCTGAGCCGAGCGATCGCGGTTGTCCACAATCACTTGGCACATTTGCGCTAGGCCGTACTGTTGGTTTTCAGGATTCATGGCTTCGGTGATACCGTCGGTATACAGTAAAGCGACATCACCTGGATAGAGTTGAATTTGCTGTTCAGAAACAAAGTGGGTAATATTTGACTCCAAACCGAGGGGAAATCCTAATTCGAGGGTGTCGATTTGTTCCACCTCTCCTGTATGACGGACGATAATTAACTCCTCATGTTGCCCACTGAGACGAATTAATCCTGCTTCGTATTCCAACAGCAGCAAAGACATATTTTTATAAGACCCCATGCGGCGCGTATTGGCGTAAATGGTTTGATTCACCGCATTGAGTAAACGGGCAGGATCGGTTTCTCCATTCGCAATCAGGGTTCTGACGGCCGTTTGGGCCATAATCATAACGATGCTACTTTCTAATCCGTGGCCGGTGACATCGCCGATACTGATGCGGACTTTACCATTTTCTTGCAAAATATCGTAATAATCGCCTCCGACTTCCGCCGCAGGTTCCATAAAGCCTGCAATATCCAAACTATCGACCGCATTTAATTCCTGTTCCGAGGGCATAAGCATTTGCTGGATATGGCGGGTTACATCCAATTCGGCACTCATGCGGAGGTTGTCGTCCTGAAGTTGTTGGGTTAATCGCTGAATTTCCAACTCGTCGGCTTTGCGTTGGGTGATATCTACCACTGTCCCTTCAAAACCAATGATTTTGCCCTCTGGGTTATAAATTGCTCTCGCTGATTCAGAAATCCAACGCTTATTGCCATCTTTTTGATAGATTTCCGATTCAAAGCCCCAGACTTTACCGTCTTTTTCCATCAGGGCAATAAATTCTTGGCGGCGATCGCGTTCGACATAGAGTTGATGTTCAATATCCGTTAACTCGGCGATCATGGCGGCGGGAGATTCATACCCGTAGAGACGGGCTAACATGGGATTAGCAATCAGATAATTCCCCTCTAGGGTCGTTTGGTAAATTCCTTCGACGGCATTTTCAAAAATACTGCGATATTTTAATTCGGCTGTCCGTAGGGCATCGGCCACCGTATTAAACGCATCAATCACCTCCGTCATTTCATCCCGACTGTTCAAATGAATGTCTCCTTGTTGTTTCCCATTGATCATGCGCTCAGAGGCCGCCCGTAAACTGCTCACCATTTGCATGACGCTGAGATAAAAGCCAATAAATAGATAAACGGCGATCGCTAAGGTAAACAAAACAAATGATCCTAATAGCCACTGCCGCCAAACAAATCGTTGAATGCGCTGTTGAAGAAGGATAGCTAAGTTTTCACTGGTTTTATCCCACAGGGCAAAACTGGCTTGTAAAGTGTCTAAATTTTTGGGATTAATAACGTCGATTTTAAAACTTTTTAGCGCATTACTTAGGCGATCCAGTTGTTGAGACAGGGTAATGCGGGGCTGGTTGAGGCGAGAACGTAGGGTTCCACTGGGATTATTGCTAAACGCCACATTGAGGCCATTAACGAGTTCCTGATGGGTTTGATTAAGATGTTCACTGAGAATGATTAATTGGGTTTTCTCTAACTCTGTTAAGCTTTGCGGTTGGGAAGCAAGATGGGTAATGGTTTGAATGGTTTTTAAATCCCGTTGCATCATGGGAAGTTTGAGGACAACGGCATCCATTAAGTAATAACTATCTAAATCAGGGTCAAGAATGAGATTGGATTGATCGCCAATTTGTTGCCACAGTTCTTGAATCTGCCGATGGATCTGCTGGAAAAACAACGGCGATCGCGCAGGATTTTTAATGCAGGCTAGGGCTTGACATTGCTTAACGGTTTGACTCAGGCGGCTAAATTGCGTTTGGGTTTTTAATGCCTGGCTATATTTTTGATCAATAGCTTGCAGCGATCGCCAACTTTCGTCTAAGGAAGATGGAGCAGTTTCTGAAATTGCGGAAGAATTTAAGTCCCGTGGAAATTGAACCGCTAAAATTTCCTGTTTAAAATGCCGCAAGGCTTGGAGATAAACCACCCCGTCTGCTTCCAAGCTCGCAAAATTAATTTGTCCTTGGATTTCCGATAGTAATAAGTACAATGCCAAGGTTAAAGGCATTAAAAAAACACAACTAATCAGAGCAAACTTTTGAGGATATCGAAGTTGATTAATCAAGCTAATAACGGGTTGAAACCACTGATTATGGTAAGGTTGCGTTTTCATGACCCTCTTTTTCTTTTCATTACAATATCAATGAGCGGTGGAAATGAATTGGTGAGCGAAAGCTGATTTCTCTATTTCAATTACCGATCAAATCTAGAAAACAATTAGTATTTAGACAGTCGAGAGCTAAGTTCATCTTAAACAAATTTAGTCAGTTACCCCAGCCTAAGTCCATCAATTCTAGTAATACCCATTGAACCCGCCGATCAAATCAAATTTTTTACAATAAAAATCTCCCTAAATAAGGGAGATCTAAATACAGCATTCAATTGATTTTTAAAGTGAAGAAAAATTACACAGCAACAGGCTTGGGTATGGCCAAATTCACTGTCCGTTGAGGAGAAAGTTTGGGATTCCAAGTATGTTCATGCATAATCGATCGCGCTAAGGTGTAGCGGTACAAATGCAATAATTGCAGGCCGACTCCTTGCCAGGTAAAGTGTTGTTGGACATTCGCGATCGCTTGTCGTCTCAATTTTCTGGCCCATACCTTATCGAGGAAGAACGGTTCCAAGGCCGCGGCCAAACTGTCCACATCCTTCGGCGGGACTAATAAGCCCGTTTCTCCGTGAATCACCGTAAAGCGTAAGCCCCCGACATCGGACGCAACCACAGGCGTTCCACAGGCCATCGACTCTAAGGCCACTAAGCCAAAGGGTTCATAATGACTTGGAACCGCACAAACATCCGCCGCACTGTAATAAAAAGGCAATTGTTCGTGATCGACTCGGCCCGCAAAGACTGTCTCTTTGGTTAAATCCAAGGCTTCAACTAAATATTCAATCCGTTGTTTTTCTTGACTATCTAACCGACCTTCCGCACAACCGCCCACTAGCACCAATTTGAGGTTTTCTTGCCCTTGAGCTTTTAAGCTGGCACAGGCTTTGACTAAGGTTTCAATGCCCTTGCGGGGATCAAAGCGACCCACATACAGCACCACATTATCTTGAGCCGATAATCCCAGTTTTTCCCGTGCCGTTAATTTCGCGATCGGCGTAAAGTTTGAGATATCTGTTCCACAGGGAATGACCTCAATATGACCCCGTTTAGAAATGCGTTTGCGTAAAATGTCTTTTTCCTGCGGGCTCGTGGCAATCACACACTGAGCCTGCTCTAAAATTTCCCGTTCAACGGCTAAACGAGTTTGGGCGATTAAGGGAATATCTTTAACGGCTTCATATTTAACTGCTCCTAAAGAATGGTAGGTATGAACCAGTTGCACCCCTGCGCGTTTTTTCCATTGCAGCCCTACCCAAGCAGATAACCAATAATTGGTATGAATAAGGGGATAATAAAAAGCTTGTTTCACTTGAAATTTTGCAAAAGATTCTAAAAATTCGGGCATATGCTCAAAAAGTCTATCCCTTGGGATAAATCTTTCAGGCCCCGCTTTAAGACGAATGGTACGGCAATGGGGAGAATGTTCCACAATTGTCGGATCATCGGGATTGACTTTGCGGGTGAACATATCTACGTGCCACCCCAATTCCGCTAACTGTTCTCCAATTTGGCGTACATAAACGTTTTGTCCCCCTGCTTCTTCCGTTCCGATAACTGCTGTGGGATCGGCGTGATCGGAAATTAACGCGATCGCCTGTCTACTAAGATTTTTCATAACCTACCTGCTCCTTAATTACAGCCTAGATGACACCTGAGGCACCATACTGAATTGATCTTTTACTAATTACCTAAGAGCTACGGCACGAGAGCGACCATTTTGAGCATATTTTTCAGCTAAAATTTGTTGGTAAACCTTCTCATAACCCGTAGTCATGCACGCATCACTAAAATTGTCGAGGACATGCTGGTGGCAATCATAGCGGCTAAGGGTAGAAATCCCTTCTAGCGCAGCAACACACTCGCCCACCGTATTGCATATATAGCCAGTCTTCCCATGCTTGATAACTTCGGAAACCGAACCTAAATTCATGGCAATAACGGGAGTTCCTACCACCATCGATTCGATCATCACCAAACCAAAGGGTTCACGCCAGGTAATGGGAAATAGAGTAGCAACGGCTCCGCCCATCAAAATACTTTTTTGCTCGTGATTTGCTTCCCCTAAATACTCGATTTGCTGACCATCACAGTAGGGTTTTACCTGAATATCAAAGAATTCTTGATCAATCGGGTCAACTTTCCCTGCCATTTTCAATTTCCAGCCCGTTCGTTTCGCAATCTCAATGGCTAAATGGGGTCCTTTTTCAGGGGACATTCTACCTAAAAAGGCTAAATAGGGAGGATTATCGGGTTCAGGATGGAAAGTATAGCGGTGGGGATCAATGCCGTTATAAACCGTTGAGACATAATTGAGGTTTAATTTCGACTCCCGCTGAGCCTGAGAAATACTGACGTAGGGTTGTTTACGGCTATATTGAAACAATTTTTCATTATCGGGGGTAAAGACTCCATGCAAGGTATGAACCGTCGGGGTTTTTACTAATTGAGCGTAGGGAAGAGCGGCACAACCAACATGGGAATGGATAATGTCAAATTCATTTGCCCTCTCGTAAACCGTTGATAAATTGAGCATTTCGTAAATGTGATATTCTTTAATGCTCGTGTCTAGCCGTAGGGCTTGAGGATGAACTGAAACCAGTTCTGCTTGAGTAATCGAATCTCCTGAAGCAAATAAAGTAACTTCGTGGCCTCTTCTAACCAACTCATCTGTTAATAAACCGACAACCAATTCAATTCCGCCATAGGCTGGAGGGGGAACTCTTTCCCAAAGCGGAGCAATTTGAGCAATTTTCATGAATAAACCTCGTGTATTTAATGATTTTTGATTTGGATTTAAAGGCAACAATAGTTTTGATTGAGAACGTGTTAGCCTGAATAACCAATAGATTCTGTTAAAGCAATTAGTTAAAAAGATTTTTTTTGATTTTTAATTACTTAACCGAATCATTGCATGAGACTGTTTGAAATTTTGTCTATGTAAACGTTAAAGATGATTGAAATGTATAAATTTTCTCTGAAGAGGCTGAATATTTTTGCAGAATAAATTTAAATGTTGATTCTCTATCCCTTGATATAGTAGCCTTTCGAGCCATTATGTGTTGTTTCAAAAAATCACTTAATAGTAACCTAATTGATAGATAGATAGATACCAGAAAAGTATGGATTAGCTGCATATACACTCCATTTTTATTCAAATCTGGGTTTCTTTTTTAATTATTTTGATACAATAGGTTTATAAAATGAAACAAGTAGTGATAACCGAACAAGATTAAAATTTGTGTAAAAAAATACAAAATTTGCTCAAAATAAAGAGTTACAACTAAATTGATTTCTAAAAATCCAAAATATCTTCTCAACGTTTTCTGTTATTTGAACAGATTAAGTAATTAATAAAAACACCCAAATAAACATACAGTAGTCGGGTGAGGAAGATTGAGTGATCTCACATTTCTACGAAAAGAAAGTCAGGTAAAAATGATGAAAATAGAATAGTGTTATGTCTTTATCAAAGGAGTTTATTGTGCTTATAATTAAATATGATTTATCGAGCAAAAATTGTAGCGTATAAATTATAAGCTTTAGTGATCAAAGGCCGTAAAGAGTGAAAATTGGTGTTTATTTGCCAAAAATTGTCTTTTTTTACATCCAATCCTCTATAATCATCCATTGTTAATTGTCAATGATCAATTAAAATTTAACCTTGTTATAGAGCCAATTCGCTAACAATTGGGAACAATTTTTTTTAAACCAACGCCACATTAATTTTTTCGCGATCGGTTTGGGCAATCCAGATAAAGATTTTAACAATCGATTGAGGGGTAAAAACTTTACTTTTTTGTTAATAATATTAATCAACCCAATATCGTAGAGAGAATCTAAAATTAAACGTACGGTTGCTTCTTCTCGTTCAAACATTGCCTGAAGCAAAACTTTAACATCATGGATGCGTTCTTGTTTTAATCGTTCTTCCGCCGCAACTCTGGGAGGAACAGGCCGAACAGTAATGGCTTTGCTTTTGGAGGTTGTTAGCATAATCAGGGAAAAATAACCTTATCTAGAACCGCTATAGTCTCAGTTGTAAACAAATTTTAGAGAATCAGGAATAGGATAAAGGAATATCCTAAACTTTGCCAAAGCGTCTTTCGCGTTGTTGATAATCTAATAATGCTTTATGTAATTCTTTTTGATCAAAATCTGGCCAAAGGGTGGGTGTAACGTAGATCTCGGCATAGGCCATTTGCCAGAGCAAAAAGTTACTAATCCGCATTTCGCCACTGGTACGAATTAATAAATCTGGATGGGGTAAGCCTGCGGTATAAAGATGATGCTCTAACTGCGATTCGTCTATCTCTTCGGGTTTGATTAATCCAGCTTGTACCTTTGCCGCGATCGCCTGACAAGCCTGAAGAATTTCCTGACGGCCACCATAATTCGTCGCAACGGTAAACTGAATACCCGTATTTTTTTCCGTATCCCGCATAGAACGCTCAATTTCTTCTTGGAGAGAAACGGGAAGAGAGGCTAAATTGCCAATAAATCGAATACGGACATTTTCTGCCATCATCTCTTCTAATTCCTTCCGCAACACCCGTTCAAAGAGCGTCATCAAAAATTCTACTTCTTCGAGGGGTCTGCCCCAATTTTCTGTCGAAAAGGCATAGGCCGTTAGGGCAGGAATTCCCCAATCATCACAACAGCGTAATAAACTTTTCAACGTATCCACACCCCGTTGATGACCCATGATTCGAGGTAAACCGCGACGCTTGGCCCAACGCCCATTTCCATCCATGATTACGGCAATGTGCTGCGGCAGACGAGCTTGAATGAGGTCGGAGGGAAGTTTTTGGATAGCAATGGGTTTAGCAGTCATTTCTTGTCGTCTTTCGCCGTCGATGAGGGAATGAGAAATAAACGTTGGAAAAACAATTTACCTTGTGAGCCAATTGTACGTCCTAATCGCCCTAAACCAGGCGCAACGGATTCTCGCTCGACTAAAGGCGTATATTTTGCTTCTAACAACTCTTTTAGTTTACTGCTAGTGAGGGGACGATTGAGATTTCCGCCATCCGCTAAGGTAATTGAACCCGTCTCTTCTGAAACAACAATACAAAGACAATTTTCGCAGCGTTCTGTAATTCCCATTGCGGCTCGATGCCGGGTTCCTAATTGACGGGAAGCAGTTCGTTCCGACAAGGGCAGAATCACACCAGCGGCAATAATGCGAGATCCGCGAATGAAAACGGCTCCATCATGTAAAAGGGTTTTAGGCTGAAAAATTGTCTGTAACAACTCCTTTGAGACTTCTCCGTTTAACGGTACGCCCTTATTGACAAATAATCTAACATCTAAGGTTCCAAAGGTTTCAATAACAATGAGAGCACCTATCCGATTTTGAGAAAGTTCTTTAACGGCATCGACAATTTCATCGATCACATTATCGGCTTTGGGCGCAGAGCGTTGGGGATTAAACAGTTGCAGGATTTGCCCTCGTCCCAAGAGTTCTAAAAAACGCCGAAATTCACCATGAAAAATTACAGCCATTGCAACCGCGGCCCCTAAGACTAGTTTTTCTAAGACAAATTTCAACAGGTCTAAATGGAGGCGATCGCTGATGACCTGTAGCACCATGAGAACAATTAACCCCCGCATCATCCACAGAGTACGACGCTCACCGATAATTAGGAGCATCAAGTACAGTAACCCTAGCACTAGACCAATATCGAGAGCATTGTGGAGTAGTGCTGAGAGCGTGCGATGGTCAGGGGGAAATCCCGACATGGGAAAAACAGTGTGTGAGTAAGCAGCAATTGTTAACAAATCATAACCGAAACGCTTTTTTATTTGAGCAGTCGGGTCGGTAGGCAATCTTGACGGGCTAAATCCGCATAGGTTTCCCGTTGTAGAATCAAGTTCGCTTCGCCTTCGTGGACAACCACCGCAGCAGGACGGGGTAAACGGTTGTAATTGGAAGCCATACTATAGTTATAGGCTCCCGTATCCATCACTACTAAAATATCCCCTGGTTGGGTTTCCGGTAATTGAATTTCTTTAATCAAAATATCGCCTGACTCACAATGTTTACCCGCAATGGTGACAGTTTCTTGATAGGGATCAGCCACACGGTTGGCTAATAAAACCCGATATTGAGATTGATAAGTAATGGGGCGCGGATTATCCGACATGCCTCCATCTACCGCCACATAGGTACGAATTTCAGGAATTACTTTACGGCTTCCCACTGTATAGGCAGTGATACAAGCGGTTCCCACCAGCGATCGCCCAGGTTCTGCGATTAATTTGGGTAAGGGCATTTGTCGCTCTTCACAGGCTTTGACAACGGATTGAGCCGCCGCTTTCACCCATTCTTCAATACTCGGTGGATCATCACTTTCCGTATAACGAATCCCAAGGCCACCACCAATATTTAATTCAGTTAAAGGTAAACCGTAGGACAGACCTTTTTGGAACCATTCCACCAAAACGCCCCCTAAATCCTGATGGGGTTGGCGTTCAAAAATTTGAGATCCAATATGAGCGTGTAAGCCAACACAATTGAGGGCCGCTTGCTGACTGACGTAGGTAAAGACCGCTTCGAGTTGATTGGGATCAAAACCAAATTTACTGTCTAAATGGCCTGTGCGGATATATTCATGGGTGTGACATTCAATGCCTGGGGTGAGTCGTAGCATGATCCGAATAGATTTTTCGGCAGCCTTAGCCCCTAACTTCACCAAAGTTTCTAGCTCTAACCAGTTATCGACAATAATGGTGCAACCCGTTTCGATGGCGTAGTTCAGCTCATCAACGGATTTATTGTTGCCATGAAAATAAATTTTGGCCGCTGCTTCTTCGGTTGTCCATCCCATTTGAGATAAAGCCTTAAGCGTCGTAAACAACTCTCCACCAGAGACGACATCAAACCCTAATCCTTCGCTAGAGACAATCGCACACACTCCTAAACAACTCCACGCTTTCGAGGCATAAATGACTTGAGACTGACCAGGATAATAGGTTTGAAACGAATCTCGATACTGACGGCAAGCCGTTCTCAGGGTTTCTTCATCCAAAATATAGAGAGGGGAACCAAACTGTTTCACCAAAGTCGGTACATCACAACCGCCAATTTCTAAATGATTTTTATCATTGATCTTCGCCGTTAGAGGCAATAGATTCTGGTTGGGAGAAGTTGAGGGAGATGTAGCGAAATAATTCCTCCCAGACAATTGAGGTCGAGATTCGGTCGATAGCATAATGGATTGTAGTCAGATTACGACGATTGTAAGATTTTACACATAGTTATTTATCAGTGTATCAAGTCGAGGGAACAATTGTTTTGCTGATTTAGGGGCTGCAATGCTTTTCAGGCTGTGATTATGTCATTTGGCTATTTTTTTCTTTCTTCATAGACAACCTCATATTTTCAATGTCTGATTGCTTTCTTTTTTTAATATTACTTTTGCGATCGCGTTTGCCAATGGGATTAGGTACGCCCCAGTATTGCGCCGCTTCAGACATGACCATTTTTAGCAATTTTGGATCGCCTAACCTCAGAATCAGTTGGGGACGGCTAGGCGTAATTCCTAATACTTGAAGAATTTCGGCAGCGATCGCGCTTGCCATTGGAGGGGGAACCGAATTACCAATTTGTCTTGCCCCATGCCATTTTGTTTGATGAAAACGGAACCAATCGGGAAAACCATGTAAACGGGCCATTTCACGGACAGTAATACAACGCGCTTTATCGTAATGAATGGGGCGCGGACTGGTAAAGGCTCCACGGGATGCATCGGTTCCTGCTCGTAGGGTATGGGCAACCCCATCACTGGGTAAACGAAAAAAACGGGATATGGGTTCAATCGTGCCAGGAATGGTTTCAGCAAAACGACGACGAGAAACGGCTGAATGACGAGTCCGCACACTCGACGTTAATAAATTAGGTTGCCAATGACGGACATAGCCAAACCTCCAAGCATTTTCTGCTAAACAGCGCATTTGTAAAGCATAATCACTTGGTTTTGCCCAATCATCGGTTAATACCTCGTCCTGATTGAGTAAAATTTCGTAAGTTTCTGCTTCAGGTAAATCTCCGAGAGCATCCCGACAGGTTGGGCCAATAGGTAAATGCTTTAATCTTTTACCTGAGGGACAAGTCGTTGCGATGGGATAATTGGGTAACGTTAATTCTTGCTTCGCTCCTAATAAAATTAACCGCTCTCGATCTTGGGGGACACCATAGGAAGAGGCGTTAAGAACTTGCCAAGGTAGCTGAACCTGATAACCAATGGCATTAAAAGCGGCAATCACTTCCTGTAAAAATTGCTGATGATGGCCGATGGTTAATCCCTTAACATTTTCCAGTACAAAGTAAGAAGATTTGAGTTCTCCCACCAAGCGCACAAAATTTTTAATTAATTGATTACGCGGATCATCTAAAGCCCGTTTGCCAATAACCGAAAACCCCTGACAAGGTGCCCCCCCAAAGACCACATCAATGCCGCGATCACCTAAATTGGCAAACTCTCGAATTTGAGCACCCGTTAACTCCGTCACAGAGCGAGGAATGACGACACAATCAGGAAAATTAAACTGATGAACCGCTGCGTGAATCGGATCAATCTCAACTGCTGCAACAACATCAAACCCAGCCTGTTCAAAACCTAAGCTCAGACCGCCAGCCCCAGCAAATAGATCAATTCCAATGGGTCGGTGTTCTTGCAAAGGCACAACTCCAGCGATCGCTGCAAATTATAAAACCCCTTTAGAACTGGGAATGGTATCTGCTCGACGGGGATCGATTTCTAGGGCCATGCGGGAGGCTCTGGCAAAGGCTTTAAAGGTGGCTTCAATGATGTGATGGGAGTTAATGCCGTCGAGTTGGCGAATGTGGAGGGTCATTTGACTGTGATTGACGAGGGCAACGAAAAATTCTCGCACTAATTGGGTGTCGTAGGTGCCGACTCGTTCTGTAGGAATGGTTAAGCCATAGCTCAGATGGGGTCGTCCCGAAAAATCTAGGGCAACTTGAATTAAGGCTTCATCTAAGGGGGCGATAAAATGGCCAAAGCGGACAATGCCTTTGCGATCGCCGAGGGCTTGAGCTAAAGCTTGACCGAGGGTAATACCCACATCTTCATTAGTGTGATGATCATCAATTTCAATATCACCTGTGGCTCTGACTTCGAGATCAATCAGCCCATGAGAAGAAATTTGATGGAGCATGTGGTCTAGAAAAGGAATTCCCGTTGCTGCGTTGCATTTCCCTTGACCATCTAAGTTGAGGCTCACAAACACATCGGTTTCTTTGGTCGTGCGGCTTACTGTCGCAGTCCGAGTTGGTAGGGTCAAAAGGGGGGAAATGATAGAAGTCTGCATAACAACGCGATCGCTTACAGGTTTTTAAAAACTTGGCAAAAATACTCAAACCCATCATAGCAAGGTTTAGCAGTCTAACGGCCCTGATATGCCGATGATTATGCTTTTTTACGGCGTTAATCTTACTTATTTATTAATTTCAAAGAGTGTAAGAGTTTTGAAATGATGGGAGAAGAAGGCGGCAGTTTTATTAAATCATCTAATGTTAAATTATGTTGGATGGCTAGATTTAAAAAAGACATTAATTCGGTTACATTATTCCCTAAAAGATGAACCCCTAAAATTTTTTCTTGTAAATTAATAATGAATTTACAAATTGTTTTAGTATGATTCATCATAGGCAGATCATTAGAATTATTGAGGCAAATTTTTATGACTCGAATACTTTCCGCTTGTTTTTGGGCTTGTCTCTCATTTAATCCCACGCTAGCCAGATTAGGATAGGTTGAAAAATAATAGGGAGCGGAAGTATAATTTATTTTGATTTTTCGAGAAAACAAAGTGTTATTAACGGCTACTCTAGCTTCATGTTCTGCAATTTCAGAAAACTGATAGCCCCCTAAAAGATCTCCACAAGCATAAATTTTAGGATTGGTTGTTTGTAAATAATGATTGGTTATAATTTTATGATTATTATAATTAACTTGAATATCTTCTAAATTTAACTTGTCAATTTGAATTTTATAGCCAGTCGCTAATAAGATTTTATCCGTTTCTATGATTTGATTCGGTAACGTGATCGCTGATTTTTCTTTTATCTGTTTAACGGATTGAATGTAAGCTTTAGGGATAATTTGGATTCCCATTGCTTCTAGGTTAGCTTGCAAAATATGGGCAATTTCAGGATCTTCTTGGGGCAAAATATGGGCATTTTGTGTGAGTAAAATAACTTGTTGATTTAAACTCGCTAAATATTGAGCGATGGGAAGGCTCGTGGGGGTTGCACCGATAATGACCCAAGTTTGTGGGAATTGGTTTAGTTGCGTTTGATAAAAGGTTTCTGGGGTTAAGTAACCGATTTCCTTTAATCCTGGAATGGTAGGCTCCTGAATCCTAGAGCCTGTAGCCAAGAGATAAGAACGCGATCGCAGATGACGATTATCAACAACAAAACCAAGATAGGGAGATCGGGTAAAGCTACCTATATCAAATAGAATATCAACCCCTAAAGCAGCTAAGTTGGCTAATTTTTCTGCTGTTAATTCACGATAATAGGTGTTTTGGGTTAACTGCTGAGTTGCCGTAAAGAATGGCTGAGTCGGTAGCGGTTGGTCAAAATAATTGAGGGAATGGAGATCGTGATAGTGATGAATGAATTGGGTAATCTGACTAAGCACCCATTGACTCCGACTAGAACCATTCTCCGATAAGCCTTGATCCACTAAGGCAATGCGTTTATTGTATTGAATGGCTTGCTGGGCAGCATAAATGCCTTCAGGACTGGCTCCAATAATCACTAAGTCATATTCTAAAGACATACTCAATTGCTACCCCTAAAGTAATAGGTTGCCTAACCTAATTGGCTAACTCCGATGCGTTAGACTAGAAATAATGCCATAAAGTATAGCAAGAGGAAATCGAGCCAATTAGTTGAGATAGGCAAGTGATGAGCCAAGATTGCAATCGATTAAATCTGACTGAAAACCTTAATGAAATTACTGAATTGTTCTCCACTGCGTCCCGAATTACCTGCTTTGGTTTATTTGCCTGGTATGGATGGCACAGGAAAATTAATCCATCGCCAAAGTAAAGCACTCTCTCATTTTTTTAATCTTCATTGTTTGGCTCTCCCTCCCACGGATATGAGTAATTGGGATGAACTGGCGCAGGGGGTTATTTCCGTGATTACGTCCGAAGTTCAACGAAAATCAGTCTATCTGTGTGGAGAATCCTTTGGGGGATGTTTAGCGATGAAGGTTGCACTTAAGGCTCCTGAAAGGATTAATAAACTGATTTTGGTCAATCCTGCTTCTTCTTTGCGTCAATCCTCCTGGCTGGGGTGGGGAATTTCTATTAACCATTGGCTACCCGAAATGATTCACCATACCTCTGCTTTATGGCTGTTACCCTTTTTAGCCTCTTTAAGTCGGGTGGAAGCCTGCGATCGCCGTGAATTATTACAAGCCATGCGGACGTTGCCCCAAGCAGTGGTTTGTTGGCGATTGTCGTTACTCTATAACTTCTTCATTGAACCTTTTCAATTTAAGCAATTTACCAGTCCCGCTTTAATTATTGCCAGTGCAGCAGATCGGTTGTTATCGTCCGTTGACGAAGGTAAACGATTACAAGGTTTATTTCCCCAAGCCCGATTGGAGGTTTTACCCCAAAGTGGCCATGCGTGTTTGTTGGAAAGCGCAATGGATTTAACAAAAATTCTCAAGCAACAAAACTTTCTGCCTGCTTAAAGATAGCGTAAATTACATCATTCATGCCGATTTATTGGGTCTTGAAAGCCTGATCACTCGCTCCTGTATTCTGATAAAATTCAATCTGGCTTTAGTTTCCTTACATTAACCTTTATAGAGAAAATTCCACCATGATTCACGATATCTTCATGCCCGCCCTAAGTTCCACGATGACGGAAGGAAAAATCGTTTCTTGGGTCAAATCCCCTGGTGACAAGGTTTCTAAAGGGGAAACGGTATTAGTCGTTGAATCCGATAAAGCTGATATGGATGTGGAATCCTTTTATGATGGCTATTTGGCAACTATTTTAGTCGAAGCAGGTAACGAAGCTCCCGTTGGGGCCGCGATCGCGCTCATTGCCGAAACCGAAGCCGAAATCGAAATTGCTAAACAACAGGGTAAAGCCCCCACAGAAAGTACCCCTCAAGCCCCAGCCCCAGCCGCCACACCTGAACCTGCCCCCGTAGCAGAAGCCCCAGCCCCCGTTGCTGCCGCCAGCAGTAATGGCAGTGGCCGCCTCATTGCTTCTCCCCTAGCCAAAAAACTTGCTAAAGAATTAAAAGTTGATTTAACAGGAATTAAAGGCAGTGGCCCGCATGGTCGGATCGTAGCCGAAGATGTGGAAAAAGCCGCAGGCAAAACCCCAACTCCTGCCCCTGCAACCGTATTCACTCAACCTCAAACTCCTACTACAGCCCCAACCACTCAACCTATAACTGCCGCCACTCCCAGCACCCCAACAGCAGGTGAAACCGTTCCCCTCAGCACCTTCCAAAAAGCTTTAGTGCAAAACATGGTGGCTTCGATGCAGGCTCCTACCTTCCGCGTGGGCTACACCATGACGACCGATGCCTTAGATCATCTGTATAAACAAGTTAAATCTAAAGGCGTAACCATGACGGCTCTTTTGGCCAAAGCGGTTGCAGTCACCTTGAAAAAACACCCCGTATTAAATGCAAACTATACAGATAAAGGGATTCACTATCCGAGTTCCATCAATATTGCATTAGCGGTTGCCATGCCCGATGGTGGCTTAATTACTCCTGTTTTACAAAATGCCGATCAAGTGGATCTCTATTCCCTCTCCCGTCGTTGGAAAGAGTTAGTAGAACGGGCACGGGCTAAACAATTACAACCTGATGAATACAGTACGGGAACCTTTACCATTTCAAATTTAGGAATGTTTGGGGTGGATCGTTTTGATGCCATTTTGCCCCCAGGTCAAGGCAGTATTTTAGCGATCGGTGCTTCTCGTCCCCAGGTCGTTGCAACAGATAACGGTTTATTTGGGCTGAAACGACAAATGACAGTGAATATTACCTGTGATCATCGCGTCATTTATGGTGCTCATGCGGCTGCTTTCCTACAGGATCTCGCTACCTTAATTGAAACTAATCCTCAATCTTTAACCCTTTAGAGCGAGGTGGTATCTATTCCGCATCTCCTAAAAAACTGCTATAAAATGGGGGTAGGTTTTTCTAAGCTGGCTAATTGTTAAGCTATGGTAGAGAAACCGCCCCAATTATTTCATGCTAATAAACATAAATATGAGTCCCTTATTACCTCGATTTGTTAAAACTGCCTATCGTAAAGAACCCATTTCTAGTTTTATTTTGATTATGGCAGCAGTCGATGTGGTAATTGGAGGAGTGGGAGAAAAATGGAGTTTATTATCGTTAGGGGTGATGACGGCTTTAGTGGCAGGAGGAATACGTTGGTGGCAGTCTCAAAAAGCAGCAGACGCGATCGCACTTCAACAACCCCCTAGACGTTACTTACCTCCCGCTTCTTCACGGTCTCCCTTACCCACCTTAACCAAAGAAAATCATCGCCGTTAGAGATAAATTCCTATTCAATAGCAGATTTGAGAATCAAGAATTAAATTTCATCCCAACCCGAAATACCGGAAGACATAACGTAACTAGTCACTGTTGCTTCAAAGAAATTAGCTTTGGTATGGGCTTCTTTTTTAGTATCAGAAAAACGTTCTAAATGGGTATAGGGACTTTTATCGAATTTAGAATCTTTATATAAAGGTTCCAAACCGATAGACCGTAAGCGCATATTGGCTAAATATTTCGTATATTGCTCAGTACTATATTCCGTAATTCCTAAAATATTGTTACCGACAATATGGTTTGTCCAACGCATTTCATAATTAACGGCAGTATCAAACATTTCGTAGATTTGATCCCTAGAATGGGTAAACACTTCCATTGCTTCAGGAATAATTTTTTGATACAGACGCACATGGCTCAATTCATCCCGATTGATCATTTTAAAAATATCAGCCGAGCCTGGCATTAACATCCGTGAAGCAAGATTATAAAAATAAATAAATCCGTTATAAAAATAAATTCCTTCTAATAGGAAATCAGCCATTAAGGCCACAAAATAATTTTCCTGAGTCGGATTATCAACATATTTTTGATAAAGTCCTGCAATAAACTCACACCGTTCTTTTAAAACCTTATCGGTTCGCCAAAAGTCATAAACCGCACTTCTTTTATCAGAAGGAATAATCGTTTCAATCATGTATTGATAACTTTGATTGTGCATCCCTTCTTGGGAAATTTGTTCTGCCATACACAGGCTAATTTCAGGGGCAGTAACGCTACTTTTAAGGTGAGGAATATTACAGGTTTGAACAGAATCTAAAAAAGTTAAATAAGCTAAAATTCCATCAAAAGCTTGTCGTTCTTCGTCGGTTAAATTCCAATAATCAGTAACATCTTGGGTAAGATCTAAGCGTTGCGGAATCCAAAAGTTCTCACGCATTTGCTGATACAAACCAACTGCCCAACTATAGCGGACATCATTTAATTGCATCAAGTTTGTTGTATTGCCAAACCAAATTGTACGATTGGCGATCGCGTCATCCCCGCCTGGATTAAAAATAGGGGTAACGGGCATTTTATGGGTTGGATTTGCAGTATTGACAACCATAGAATTTGGTATGAATTAGATAAAATCTTTAAATCAAAATGACGTATCTAATTCTAAACTAAAATTTTGCGAAGATCGACCGTAATTTTTTTTGACCAAAAGAAAATGTATGACAGGACATTTGTATTAATATCAAATGAAAATGAATTAATTAACTATTAATTCTGTCAGCTAAATAACGTTAATTTAGGATTATTTTTGTGGAAACCAGTAGTGCTACAAAAGTTAAGGCTGCTTGTAATCATCGAAATATTAAGAGGAGAGCAATATGATATTCCCCATCACGTAATCATGTAACTATCATCTCAAACATCTTTAACGATTGGAACTGCGATCGCCGAAACTTTACCCACGAAACCGTTACCAATAGTGATATCCTAGATCGAGTGTCTAAAAATCCCTATAACAAAACCCTCATGACCGTTTCTACTTCTACCCGAACCATCCGCATTGGGTCACGTAAAAGCCAGTTAGCCTTAGTCCAAACCTATTGGGTGCAAAAAGAGTTACAAAGACATTTCCCCGATAGAGAATTTGAAGTAGAAACCATGAGTACCCAAGGTGACATTATTTTAGATGTCGCATTGGCCAAAATTGGCGATAAAGGCCTATTTACCAAAGAATTAGAAGTAGGAATGCTAGAAAAACGGGTTGATCTAGCGGTTCACTCCCTCAAAGACTTACCAACCAATTTACCCGAAGGTTTAATGCTCGGCTGTGTGACCGAACGGGTTGATCCCGCCGATGCCCTAGTAGTTCATGAAAAACATAAGGATAAACAGCTTGAAACCTTACCCGCAGGCTCAGTTATTGGAACCTCTTCACTCCGTCGCCTAGCCCAACTGCGTCACCATTTTCCCCACTTTGTTTTTAAAGATGTACGGGGTAACGTCAATACCCGTCTAGCAAAATTAGACTCAGGCGAATATGACGCGATTATTTTGGCCGTAGCAGGATTAAAACGCTTAGACATGGGCGATCGCATTCACCAAACCATCCCTGCTGAGATCTCACTCCATGCAGTCGGTCAGGGGGCGTTAGGAATTGAATGCCGTAACGATGATCCCGAAATCCTAGAAATCTTGAAAGTTTTAGAAGACCCCAATACCCGCGATCGCTGCTATGCCGAACGGTCACTTTTGCGGACATTAGAAGGTGGTTGCCAAGTCCCCATCGGCGTTAATACCAAAATTGAAGGCGGTACCCTAACCTTAACGGGCATGGTTGCTAGTTTAGATGGAAAACGTTTAGTTAAAGATAGCGTCAGTGGCCCTGCTGAAACCGCTGAAGAATTAGGAATTACTCTAGCCAATAAACTTCGTGAACAAGGCGCAGGCGAAATCCTCGCTGAAATCTTGGCAGAAATTGATCGAAGTTAGTTAAGATTTGGATCAATAACCTAACTAGCCTGATCTTCTATGCTGGGAACCTTCCAACAGAGCCAAATTCGGATAGAACTTGATGCCAACGCCCACGACATTCGGGACAGTTTAGTCACTATCTCCAATCTTCGGCAATGGTTATCTCCTCAAACGCTGTCTTTGGGTTTACCCGAAAAGTTAGCGCAAGGCTTGACGTTTACCAGTAAGCTAGGATTTATTACCATTGAACATCAAGTTGAAAAACTAGGAGAGAACCACCTTAGATTCTTGCTGAGTCAAGGGATTGATGGTTATCACGAATGGTACTGGGGCGATAGTTGGATTCAGTCACGCCTAGAAGGGATTTCCTTATTGCCTTTAAATTTAGGACAAACCGCAACACTTTTACGATTACGAGAATTTTTAAAGCAATACAATGCTTAATTAACGTAAATGTCAGGGAACTGCTTTTTCAGTTGTCGCACTTTCGGTGCATCGTGGAGAACAACATAGGGATAAAGCGGGTTACGTGCCATAAAATTTTGGTGATAGGCTTCAGCTAAATAAAATTTTTGTAAAGGACTTAGTTCCGTCACAATTGCAGACTTAAAAACTTGAGTTTGGGTTATTATATTAGTATTCTTATCAATCAATGTTGATAAGCTCATATATAGTTTTGCGGGAAACCGCCACAAAATAATGTAGTATATGATTCTACCAAACTACATAAAAGTAATTTTAGCAGC
>CAYZWO010000020.1:0-44986 GCA_964482215.1 uncultured bacterium | reverse complement strand
TTTTGCTCGTAGGGGGCTAATCGTCCTTTGAGTTGCAGAGAAAAACGGTGGTTAAGATAATCAATGCCTTGAATTTCACAGCTTTCGGATTCTAAATAGACGGTTCCTGTGGAGGTTGCCCAAACTTTTAAGACGGCTGTTGGTTGGATATGATAAAGATCCATGAAGTTAAGAGGACGCACTTTCAAGCGAAAACGGTTGTTACTCAGAACTTCAACGAGTTTAGGATCGGCGATCGCGCTGACCAAGCGTTGGGGTTGACGGAGATAGTGCTGGATAGAGGCTGTGGGTTCATCAACCGTGATAGCGACGGATTCCGAGGCAGTGAAACAGACAGTCATAAAATTAATCCGCAATGAAACTCTCTTTTTCTAATCTTACTTTAACTTCTTTACATTTCTTAAAGTTAATGATTGCTATTATCATCTTTTATGGGAGTGATAGGTTTTTTTAGGGGCATTTTGCCACAAAAGTTTGTACATTTATTAATCTTTCTTAAAGAAATGTTGAGGGAGGCTCTTTTGCTTTAATAAAATAAAGAATCTATCTACAGTACGAACCTATGTCCCTTTCTATTGCTCATCTTGGCCCCAAGGGAACCAATGCCGAAACCGCCGCGATCGCCTATGCCGATTGGTTAAGCAAACATCAAGGGGAAAGTATCAACCTCATTCCCTATCCCAGCATTGCCCAGACGATCTATGCAGCGGCTGATCAAGCAGTAGATTTAGCGATCGTTCCTGTGGAAAATTCGACGGAAGGGGGCATTGCTATTACCCTAGATGCGTTGTGGGAAAGGGGCAATTTGCAGATTCAGCAGGAATTAGTTTTACCGATTATTCATGTGTTGTTGTCGCGGGGAGTATCGTTAGAGGGCATTCAAACGGTCTATTCCCATCCGCAAGCGTTGGGTCAGTGCCAAAAATGGTTAGAACGTCATTTACCCCAGGCTCGTTTAATTGCGTCTAATTCCACGACAGAGGCAATTCAGTTTATTCAGCAAGATCCCACCTCTGCGGCGATCGCGTCTCCTCGTGCTGCTAAGCTCTATGATTTCCCCGTTTTGGCTGCGGATATTAATGATTATCCCGACAATTGCACCCGTTTTTGGGTCTTGGGTCTTAATCCTTCTTTACAGGGGAGTCATACGGCGTTAGCGTTTAGTTTTCCGGCTAATGTGCCAGGTGCGTTGGTTAAACCTTTACAGATTTTCGCGAATCGTAATATTAATCTCAGTCGCATTGAGTCTCGACCCACTAAGCGATCGCTAGGGGAATATCTCTTTTTTATGGATCTTGAAAGCAGCCAATCTCAAGCTAACTTACAAGAAGCTTTAGCAGAATTAAAACCTTATACCGAAGTATTAAAAGTATTTGGGAGCTATTTAATTTTATCATTGAAAAAAGAAGATTTGATAGATTTTTGATTACAAGTTATCTAAATACTCAATTGGTATTGGTTATGAAAATATAATTAACGTTGATAAAAGATTTACAGCAATGCAATATTAATTGATATAATGAAAAAATAAATAATTTGCTTTGCTTGTGTAAGCTTATCGTGACAGTAGTTACTCAACTAAAGCAATACATAAGTCTATTTTTAATCGAGGTGACAAGCTAAAAAATTAGGAGACATATTCGTAACCAGCATGGTTTTATCCTGAGCTAACGATTTGTTATGGATACAGATTTAAATAGCTTCTGTTGAGAATAGAGTTTATTTCTTCCCCATGTTACTAAATATTAATGACATTACTTTGTAGAGAGGTAAAATTTATGGTTAATACCGAAACTTTAGGAACTCAACCTTGGGTCGATAAAATTAAAGAGTTTTTTGCTAAGTATAAAATAATTATTGTTAGTTTTTTGTTGGGCTTACTAATTATAGGGGCAATTATAGGATATAGTATTACAAGAGAGACAACAGTACGACAACTGATTATTGGCGAACTAAAAAAATCAGCCAATTTAACTACTGTTGTAGTTGATGCCAGCGCAACCGTTAAGGAATCTTCTTTTAACAAAGTATTATGGTTTATTCCTATAGGTTCATCGAACGTAATTTATGAAGGCAATGGAACAATTACGGCTGGAATTAATTTCCAAGATATTGAAATTAAAGAGGATAATCCTTTAGATAATTCGATCAAAGTAGAGTTACCTCCTCCTCAAATAATTACATCTTTTCTTCATATTAATAACTCTAAAGTTGTTGATGACTATACTCTTTGGTGGGGAAGTAATGACAAGGTTCAATTACTTGATAAAGCACAAAAAGAATCATTAAAAAGAATTACAGACAAAGCCTGTAATAAAAAAATTCTTGAAGCAGCAAATGACAATGCAAAAGAAGTTGTCTATCAAATACTTTCTAAAACAAAATACAAAAATATTGAAATACTAACTCAAGAGCCTACTGAATGTAAAATGCCCGATGTCTTGTAAAAACTGTGTAACTATTTTTAGTTAAGAATCGACCTGTTAGTGGCGATATGTTGTGAGCAAAACACAATACTTGTCATGATGTCAGCCTGTTCGCCTAACTTAAATAGTTATTCAAAACTTATGACATGAAAGGTATTCAATTTATCGTAGATGAGCAAGGAGAAAAAACCGCCGTTGTTATTGACTTAAAACAGTGGGGTCAAGAATGGGAAGCTTTTTATAACTTTTTATTAACCCATACCTCGTCTGATGAAAGCTGCTTAAATCAATCTCTTTTGTCAGAAAGACTTGAGCAAGCATTAGAATGTAACCGCAATCTTTCTTGATATATCCTTTGCAATTACCCTAATTATCGGTAAAATTTTGAAAAATATATTTTTATGCTATGAAAGAGATTATTTTTTTAGTTGAAGATGATCCCGATGGCGGTTATACGGCTAAAGCTGTAAATGAAGGAATTTTTACGCAGGGAGAGACGCTAGAAGAGCTAAGAGAAATGGTTCGGGATGCAGTACGGTGTCATTTTAAACAAGCTTCTTGTCCTGATCATATTCGGCTGCAATTTGTTCGTGACGAAGTTTTGGCATTATGAAACTACCGCGAGATTTAACGGGTAAAAAATTGGCAAAGCTTCTAGAAATTCTTGATTACAGAATTGAACGACAAACGGGTAGCCATATGCGGCTTACAACAAATAAAAATGGAGAGCATCATATTACAATTCCGAATCATAGTCCATTAAAAATAGGCACGTTAAATTCAATATTGAAAGATATTGCTGACCATTTTCAAATAAATCGCGATGATTTGATCAACAAGCTATTTTAGACTTTTTTGATTAAAAATGGGGTGTTAATTTAAATTTAATAAGCATTTTGATGTTTGCTCTTAATAGTTTATCTCTCGATTAACTCCCCAATAACCTAACAAAAATATTAACTTAAGCTTTTACGCAGATGGTCTTGAATACGTTTTTTATCGGGTTCATCGGATTTGAGAACATCGCCAAAATCACTGCTACTCTGGTTTAAATGTGCCAGAATACGACGTTTACGGTCGCTGCTTTCGGACTTAGAAACCGTAGAGGGCTTAGTAACGGTCGGGGGAGGCGTGGGTTCAGGATCGGGAATAATAGGAGCGGAGGTTGCCACAGATTCAGAAGGAACAGGAGAAATCGGTTTAGCAACAGGCGTTTTGAGAATATCGGAACTTTTGGCAAGATGGTCTAAAATCTTTTTTTTGCGATCGCTATCGTTGCGGCTCAGCATAATCCTATAACCCTTTATCAGCAATGTGTGAAGTTTTGTAACGCCTTTGATTATAGAAGATGATTTTGGAAAAAGAAGGTAGCGGTCAATGCAATTCAGAAAATTTCTCAGGGTGAACAAAATTAAAAAAGGCTTCCCTGGTGGCGGTTTGTTCGGCCATCTTTTTAGACGCTCCCGTTCCCTGTCCTAAAAATTGCTCATCTAACCAAACTTCCGCAATAAATCGCTCTTCTTTGACGATAACAGGGGTATTTTCCTGCACCCGATATTGGGGTAAACGCTTATACTTTGCCTGACTCCATTCCTGAAGCGCGTCTTTATAGTTTTGTCGGGCGGGATCTTTCCAAATTTCAATGGCTTTTTCCTTCAGATGTCCATCCAACCAAGGACGCACCAGATCCATATTTTGGGTACTGAGGTATAAAGCCCCCAGCAGTCCTTCAAAAGCATCGGCTAATCGAGAAACCTTACCTGCTTTGTCTCCCATTGCACTGGCCGAAATGAGCAGATATCGCTCTAAACCATAGATTTCTGCCCACTGAGCCAAGGTGCGATCGCTAACCATCATGGAACGTAAGGAGGCAAACTCACCGACGGATTCTTCAGGATAATTTTCTAGCAAAACTTCGGCAGCCGCTAAACGAACAACAGCATCACCGACAAACTCCAGTTGTTGATAATTTTGCTTAGCAGAAATACTGGGATGGGTTAGTCCTAAATCGACCAGTTGCCAATTTACGGGTGCGTCTTTGGGCAATCCTAATTTTTGGATTAGATTTTGGAGTTGCTTCAGACGACGGGGATCAAGAGTCATAGGTTAAGTGTTCGGTATCCATTAGCGGCGATCGCCAATTTTCAAAAAATAAGGAGAGAGTCAGACATAAGCCGGGTTCTGTTCTTTCAAGGCTAGACGAGCTAACCGAGAAAGGGGAATTATCTATCTAGGAAGTTTGTTACCAAACCTCTCAAGCGGTTCCACCAATAACGGGAGGGGAAAAAGACCAACCCTTCTCCCTGCGACCTTGCTTCCAACCGGGGTTTACCGAGCCAGTACCTCTCGATACTGCTGGTACGCTCTTACCGCACCTTTGCACCCTTACCTTACGTTAATAAGGCGGTATCTTTCTGTGGCACTATCCTCGCGCTCGCACGCACTGGGCATTACCCAGCAAGTTTGGTCTTTCGGAAGCCCGGACTTTCCTCAGATTCCGAAGAATCCGCAATTCCCTCGCTTACTCTCTCCATCTTCTAGTGTAGAGTTGTTAAGAATTTTCTGGGTAGCTGTCAACCATAAAATTTAAAATCATAGTCCACGCTTTAAGCAATTGAACAATTTGTTTTAGAGTGCTACCGTTACAATAGGAACTATAAATTGATTAGCCATATATCCCAATAATGGCCAGTATTAATTTAAAATCTATTCTCAATAACTAGACTTCTACAACAGGAATTTCTGCTAATTCTAATATTGAATAGCCAATGAGTACCATCAGGGTTTGGCTTTTCATCCCATTCAAGCTTTTAGTGATTCACTATATTTAACATTTTATAGTTAGCATCGTGAGATTGATCAAAACTGATTAAACAATTTCCTATACTTCTAGTTCCGATATTCTAATGATTTACAAAATTGTTATCATAATAGATAGTACCATACAAAAAAACGTTCTGTTATTCACTAGATATAGGGATCTCGTTACTCAAAAATCGAGTTAGATTAAAAGTAAAGGTTTACCCCGTTTGCTAAAAATATTATGCTTACCGTCGGCCAGTATCTCTGTGATCGCTTAAAAGCCTTGAGTGTGGATCATATCTTCGGTGTGCCTGGAGATTATGTCCTCGATTTTATGGACGTGATTCTCAAAAGTCCTGTTGATCTGGTGTGTACCTGTAACGAACTCAATGCGGGGTATGCGGCCGATGCCTATGCGCGGGTAAAAGGTCTCGGAGCCGTTTGTATTACCTATGGGGTCGGGGGGCTGAGTTTGGTTAATGCCGTTGTGGGAGCCTACGCAGAACGGGTTCCCCTGGTGGTCATTAGTGGCGCACCCAATCGCTTAGTCAGACAGCGCAATCTACTGTTACACCATACGACGGGGGATTACAATTTGCAATTGTCGATTATGGAAAAAGCGACCGTTGCCGCCGTAATTTTAAATGATGCAACCCAAGCTGCCAACCAAATCGAGCAAACCTTAGCTGCTTGTTTACACCACAAACGTCCTGTTTATATTGAACTTCCCACCGATTTAGTCCATCAACCCTGCTCTCCGCCCACAAATCTTCCGTTACAGCAGACGAAACTGACCGATCAAAATGCCTTAGCTGAGGCCGTCGAAGAAGCCGCAAGTTTATTAGAAAGAGCCGAAAAACCTGTAATTTTAGCAGGGGTAGAATTTAACCGTTTTGATTTAGAAGATAAATTAATTGAGCTATTAGAAAGAACAGGTTATCCTATCACCACAACTTTACTAGGCAAATCCTGTATTTCAGAAATTCATCCCCAATTTATTGGCAATTATGTCGGTGCTTTGAGCAAAGAATCTGTCCGCGATCGCGTTGAAAGTGCCGATTGTATTTTATGCTTAGGCGCGATCATGTCTGACATGAATTTAGGCGGCTATACGGCGAAATTAGATGATAATCGCTTAATTAATGCCAACTCAGAAACGGTGAAGATCAAACATCATTTCTATCAACCCATTTATTTAGGAGATTTTCTAGATGGCTTGGTTAAAAAGTTAACGCCAAAAGATCCGATCACTCTGGACATTAAACCTGCGGCTGAATCTCTGCATCATGCTTTAAATTACGAGCCTGAGCAAGCACTGACCAATCAGTATTTTTATCAACGTATTAACCCGTTTATTGAAGATGATTACATTGTCATTGCCGACACAGGCGACGCGATCGTAGCCACAATGGACATTCTCATGCACAAAAATGCGGATTTTATTGGCCAAGCATTTTATCTTTCTATTGGTTACTCCATTCCTGCCTGTTTAGGCGCAGCCTTGGCTTCTCCCACAAGCCGATTAATTGTGTTTGTAGGGGACGGAGCCTTTCAAATGACGGCTCAGGAATTATCTACTATTATTCGCCATCATCTCAACCCAATTATTTTTCTCATTAACAATGATGGCTATACCATTGAGCGCGTCATTCAAGATGGTAGTTACAATGACCTGCAACCGTGGAAATACCATCAACTCCCCCAAATTTTTGGTGAAAGTTGGAGTTGTGAAGTTTCCACTCAGGCAGAACTAGAAGAAGCCCTAATGAACGCTAAACAAAATACCCATTGTGTTTCCTTTATCGAAGTTCATCTAGACCGTTGGGATTGTTCTCAGGGATTAATTCGCTTAGGACAAGCACTACACAAGATGCAGCAATCTGAGTAATTCTCTCGTTAAATACTGAAACTTAAGCTTAATCAACGCAGTCTACCAATGGGCATGATTGAGCAGGATTAAGCTATGAGAATGAAAAAATTTGCCTTGGTTGCTTTGGTCTTAATGATAACAGCCACTTATCAACCCCCCAGTTGGGCAGGAACGGTATTAGACCGCATTAAAGCGACAGGAACGATTACAGCCGGTACTCGAAAGGATGCAGTTCCCTTTGGTTTTGTTGATGCTAATGGAAAATGGGTTGGTTATTCCCTCGATATTCTTGAACGAATCCGCAAGCAAACCGAAAAGCAATTAGGTAAACCGATTAAATTAAAATTAGTGGAAGCCACTCCAGAAAATCGGTTTTCAAAAATCAAAAATGGCACTATTGATATTGAATGTGCCTCGACGACCTTTACCTGGGCAAGAACAAAACAGGTAGATTTTTCTGTCAGTTATTTTGCCGATGGGACTAAACTATTAACCCGTAAAAATAGCGGTTTAGATTCCTTGGAGACTTTAGCAGGGCGAAAGATTGGTGTGATTCTCAATACAACCAACGAAAAAGCCATTCGTTCTCAACAGCCTGCTGCTCAATTAGTGCCGATTAAAAATCAAGCCGATGGATTAGAAAAATTGGAAAAAGGGGAAATTGAAGGATTTGCAGGGGATGGTATTGTTTTAGAAGGGATTCGTCAAAAAGCAAAAAATTCCAGTGATTTAAGCGTTGTGCCTAATTTTCCTTATCAGTACGAATCCTACGCTTGTTCTTTACCGAAAGATGACTCGGATTGGCGTAATTTGGTGAATTATAGTTTACTCCAATTTATGGAAGGGATTGTCAGTGACCAAGCAGAAGCCGTTGCAATCTATGAAAAATGGTTTGGCGAATCAGGCGTTACTCCCTACTCTAGAGAACTCATTAATGATTATTTTGAAGGTATTACTAATTCCTATGAATGGATTCCCATTATTGATTATTAAAGGTGAATTAATCAGAGTTAATAACAAAGACTTAGTAATCGTTGAGATTAAAAAATAAGCCTCTGAAACTTTTTGTTAAGATCTTTATTCATGAAGGAAAGGTAGAAAGATAATAAAGGATCATCTTGCGTAGGTTTAAAGAGAGAAAGTATTGATGAAGTTTTCCTATTCTTCTCTACCTTTTTTAATTTTGTTCAATCTCTTTTCTGTTATTGGACAACCATCAATGCTTCATGCCGAGTCATTGAACTGTATCCAAACTCACCATAATTTGGGATTAAGACAACAAAAATGCGAGAATTTTGCGCGATCGCCGATTAAGTCTTCTTTGGCTCATTCCCTCATCACCCAATCCCTCGGCTCCAATTCCATCGGTCAACAGGTTTATGCCTTTGCAGTGGCTCGCTTAGGACAACAAGTACGTGATGGCGAATGTACCAGCTTAGTTTTTGACGCACTCTATGCAGCAAATGCCAAAAATTATGGAGCGATTAATTTAGATCAAGATTATGTCTGGGGGACGTTGATTACCACCTTAACCCCTAGTCAACGGGATATTAGTCGGCTTCAAGTCGGCGATATTATTCAGTTTCGGGGCGTTTCTACCTACAAAAAAATTACTCGTCCCGATGGTTCTTGGAAAGCTAGTCGGGGTCATTATGGCCATCACACCTCTATTGTGGCAGGGGTTTCGGGAACTGAAATTTTACTCATTCACCAAAATGCAGGCAATAATCCGGATATCAAGAAAACGGTTCAACGAGGCTCCATTGACGTGAACGATGTGCAAAGCGGTATCATGTGGGTCTATCGGCCGATACAGTAATTCCTTAAGGAGTAGGTAATATTTTAGGGTCAGTGGTAAACTGTGCTTGATATCTATTAAAAATTTTGGTTTGAGGCTGAGGAAAAAACTTCATGAAAGCGATGATTCTAGCCGCAGGGAAAGGAACCCGTGTGCGACCGATTACCCATACGATTCCTAAACCCATGATTCCCATCCTCCAGAAACCTGTGATGGAATTTTTATTAGAATTGCTGCGACAACATGGTTTCGACCAAATTATGGTCAATGTCAGTCATTTGGCAGAAGAAATTGAGAGTTATTTTCGCGATGGGCAGCGTTTTGGGGTGCAAATTGCCTATTCTTTTGAAGGCAGTATTATTGATGGCCGCTTAGTCGGAGAAGCGATTGGCTCGGCGGGCGGATTGCGTCGAATTCAAGATTTTAACCCGTTTTTTGATGATACCTTTGTGGTTCTTTGTGGTGATGCCCTAATTGATTTGGATCTAACGGCGGCGGTAAAAATGCACCGTGAAAAAGGCGCGATCGCGACCATTGTGACTAAATCGGTAGATAAGGAGTTAGTGTCCAGTTACGGGGTTGTCGTTACGGATGAGGACGGTAAAATCAAAGCCTTTCAGGAAAAACCGAGCGTTGAAGAAGCCTTAAGCACCCAAATTAATACAGGGATTTACATTTTTGAACCTGAAATTATTGATTATATTCCCCCGAATCAGGAATATGATTTAGGCTCGGATCTTTTCCCTCAACTGGTGGCCAAAGATGCCCCCTTCTATGCCGTCAATATGGACTTTGAATGGGTTGATATTGGGAAAGTGCCTGACTATTGGGAAGCCATTCGCGGTGTACTATCGAGAGAAATTAAAAATGTTGCCATTCCTGGCATTGAAGTCAAACCAGGGGTTTATACAGGCATTAATGTGGCGGCGAATTGGGACAAAATTAATATCCAAGGGCCTGTGTATATCGGTGGCATGACCCGTATTGAAGATGGCGCAACCATTATCGGCCCCAGTATGATCGGCCCCAGTTGTTGGATTTGTAGCGGTGCCGTTGTTGATAATAGTGTGATCTTTGAATATTCCCGCTTAGGGCCAGGGGTTCGTCTGGTTGATAAGCTCGTTTTCGGACGCTATTGTGTGGATAAAACGGGTGCGGCGATCGATGTTCAAGCAGCAGCCTTGGATTGGTTAATTACGGATGCGCGACAAGTGCCTCCCTATGAAGAAAATAGCCAACAGCAATTGTTATCCAGCTTGCTCAAGTCCGAATAACTGGACGTTTCAAAAACTCAGCATAGAATAGGATCGGCCAACCTCAAATCTGCTCGTGCGTCGTCCAGATAGCACCCTGTCCATGAAATTCTGTTGGATTCCTATTCTCTTGTTGATATGTTTGCCAGTAAAAGCAGAACCGATTACGGATATTCAATATCGATATTATTCGATTTATCCTAAACACAAATCTGATCTCGAAACAGAAATGCAGACGCGATCGCCGATTGTGGAGAATGGCAAAAAATTTAAAGGCTATACCAAATGGCACGTTAACTGGAAATATTGGTGGTACGAAAGCCCAAAAAGTTGCAAACTGACAGAAGCTAAAGTCTTTTTAAAAGTGACGTATACGCTGCCCCAAATTCCCAATAACCATGTAACCAGCGCAGAAACTCGCTCGATCTTTAATCAGTTTTATAAAGCCCTCTTTAAGCACGAAGAAAATCATAAAAATTCTGGCCTATTTGCTGCACGGGATATTGAAAAAGCCCTACTTAACCTCGGTTCTTTTCCTACTTGCAAAGCACTTGAAGTAGCAGCCAACAAAAAAGGCAATCAAATTATTGAACAGTACGCCCAACGCGATCGCGATTATGATAAACGCACCGATCACGGTCGACTAGAAGGTGTAATGCTTCAAAACTTTATAAAAGACTGATGTTCAGGGGTGGCTAATCCTAACTGCAAAACTTCTAAAACTTTAGCTAAATCACCTGTTAATAAAGCTGTGCTATCTAACCATAATCCAGGAAATATTTGCGAACAAATTACACCATCTGCATTTGGTTCAAGTTTAATATATTCTTCATTAATCAATCTAAGCCAATCAAATTCACCATCATTAACTCGCCAAATTAAATATTCTTGCACTTGGTTACGGCGATAAACATTAAGTTTTTGATGCGAATCAAGGGAAACGGTACTTGCTGCGATTTCGACGATTAATTCTGGTGCACCTTCTACATACCCATCCTCACTAATGGTTGATTGTCCACTTTTTTTGATTCTTAATAGGGCATCAGGTTGGGGTTCATTGTCAGCATCAAGACGCACCGTACAATTATCCCCTAATTGCAGATTAGGCGTAAATGCTTGATAAAAACCTAACCAAGTCATAATAGAAGCGTGAGGTTCCCCATGATTAGTAATTCTTAAGGGAGAGGCCATATAAACAATTCCTTCAATGAGTTCTGCTTTTTTTAAATTCGGCATAGCATTATACCTACGCTCAAATTCTTTACGAGTGAGTTTGTCACCATTTTCTAAGGGAGAAATTGTTAATTGCGGGGACATTGTTACAGTCGTTATCATATTTTTATTGCCGATTGTAATAGCGTTTAAAATACGGCACGAAGCCCACGCTGGCTATTTTCCGAACCAGACCAGTGAATAAGGTGCTCACCTTCTATTTTAAAATACATAATCAGTAGAACTTAAAGACTAAGCCCTTACAATTTATACAAAGAGGAAATGAAGATAGGATTTGTTATTATCTAGACAAACAAGTTTAGCGTAGTAGATTGATACAAAAAATGCTTGTTAAAAACTGAGTAGGGGCGTAAAGCCGTGTTTAACCGACGCTTCTCCAATTTTCTCCATTTTACTGACGGTAATTTGGTTGCGTCCCCAGGAAAAATTGGTATGCCATTGTTCAAATTCCAATAAAATGGCCTCGGCAAAACAGGCAAACATTTGGCGAGAGGGCACATCCATACTGACAATTTGCATAATCTTCCAGTCAATATCGAGGGAATGCTCAACAATGCCGCCTTTGAGGATATGAACATCAGGATGCTGAATTTTGGTATCTAAATTTTTAGGATAACCACCATCGATAATTAAACAGGTTTTTTTCAAGGTTTCGGGATTAATTTCGACCCCTTTTGGCATACTGGCCACCCAAACAATAATATCCGCTTGGGGCAAGGCTTCTTCTAATGCCATAATTTTGCCTCGTCCCAATTCCCCTTGTAGGGCTTGTAAGCGTTCTTGGTTACGGGCAATGAGTAATAATTCTTGAACGTCTGTTTTCTGGTCTACCCAACGGCAAACTGCACTGCCTATATCCCCTGTTGCACCACAAACCGCAATGGTCGCTTTAGATAAATCAATGCCTAATTTAACAGCAGCCTGTTCTACCTGGCGACAAATCACATAGGCCGTATGGGTATTACCTGTCGTAAAGCGTTCAAATTCGAGGGAAACGTTCCGCACCTGATTATTATCTTTTAAATTAAATTCTTCAAAAATAATTGAAGAAAATCCCCCTAAAGCCGTAATATTTAACCCTGCTTTCTGTGCCAAGGCCATCGCATTTAAAATTTTACGAATCGCTGCTTTAATCCGCCGATTCATCAACATTTCGGGTAGGAAGCAAGATTCAACATATTTTCCCTCAATAGTTTGCCCTGTGATGCTGGTTACATGAAAATGATCAACAATTTGTGGTGGCGCAGAACACCAAAAATCTAAGCCTTCATTGGCGTATTCAGGATAACCGAGAGCTTCCGCAACGGATTGGGCGTGTTCTAAACTCGTAAGATGACCGATGAGACCAAACATGGACAATAGATAAAATTTTGAGGGGTTTAAAAGATTAGAGAAAAAAAGCTCTAAAGGTTAAGAAGCAGTAAAACTTTTAACAGTATTGCACAAAATTTGCTTTCCTTAAAAAGGATTGACTTTTCTAGCTTTGAAAGAAACAAAGCCCGCAGTAGCAGGCTTTCGTTCTATGCCATTGGGCAAAGGTTTCAATCAATTCTTACAAAGGTTTAATGACTTGCAAGCCCATAGGAAGACATCCGCATGATGTCGCGGGTTGTAAAACCAATATTGCTGAGAGCTTCACCGTAGCTGATCATAAAATCTTCGACGAGTGCTTCTTTTTCCATGCCGAGGGTTTTCGCGTCGTTTTCGACTTGGTTGAGCATTCTCCAGACAATGGGGAGGTTTTCTTTGTTGGCTTCTTCTAATTCATCTCTAGAGGCTTCAAAGTTTGCTTTTAACCATTCTTCTCCAAAATTCAGGTGGGTATATTCGTCTTTAACCACCCCTTCGGTAATTTTCCGAGCAAAGTCGTCGGCGACGGGAATATAAATATTGTAGGCAGCGATCGCGAACGCTTCGATAATTAAGGATTGAATTAACAGACAGGTAACAATTTTGCCTTCTGCATAAGCCTTTTGGAAATTGCCATGTAATCCTGCAAAAAATTCTTTAGCATACTCCATATCAGGGGTGACACTTAAATTCCGCCCACAGGATTGGAAGCCTTTCATGTGACGATTTTCCATTTTCGCCAAACGAATCAACTCTGTTTTATCCTCAGTGAGGAGTTCTGCCATTTGTAGATAATTGTCATGGGCTTCCTGCTCTCCCTCAATAACAATGGCATTAATTCGACTGTAAGCGTCTTTATAGGTTTCGCTAGCGTAGTCAAACTCTGAGCGTACAGCAAGCTCTGGCATAAGCGCGATAATCTCCTAAAAATAATAGATTGATTATGGTTAAGTCGTCCTTGACCATTTTTTTATAATATAGGTACTACTCTAGTGCAAAATGACAATTCTGAGATAGATTTCCTCCCTCAAACTGTCCAATGGTTTGGATATAGTCCCTTCAATGACTCAAGGGCAATCATACCTTAAGTTCCAGGCTTTTCCATCATAGCGAGTTCATTCGGTAATTGGGAACGCAGACAGAGATAAACCAACGGGCCTAGCAGGGGAACCCAGACGATAAGCTTAAAAATGCTCGCATCTGCTATTCCTCGACGCGCTAAATCATCCTCTATCAATACAGGAAACAGGAAGGCGAGGAAACAAAAATCCAGGCTCATGGTATGGATAAAGCGATCGCTGCGCCATTGATTGACGAAATCTGTCCAGTTTCCTTGGGAAAAGCCAAACCATAATAGGGCTAAAGCGGTAATTAACAGGAAAATGCCTGTGATTCGTGAATCAAAAACTTTAATCACGCCATCTTTTGAGCCTGTAAAGTGTGGATTTGAGCCTCGGAAAATTAAGTAGGGCAAGACCGCAAAAGCACCCACAAACATCGAACCCAGCACAAAAGGATAGGCACGAATTTTTTGTCCTCGTCCGTCAGCCAACAAAACACAGGCATAAGCCAAGGGCCAAACCCCCATCAGGTTAAACAAACTAATAACCAGCGGATTAATCCCGTCCCAATTGCCTGTTGAGAGATCTTTAATCACCTCAAAAGTATCAGGCTGATTCGGTGGCGACAAAAAGAACGCATAAACCACAAATCCTAGCCAGAGGATTGCTAAGGTAATTTTTTTAGTCATTGCTGGATTTTTTAAGTCAGATTGATTGCCGTTATTTTAAATAATCTGTGGGGCTTTTTCATGATTCTCTATGTAGAGCGCGATCGCGTTTCTGGGTTATTCAGAAGATAATTTGTCCACCATTCCAAAAGCACGGCTCGGCATTGTAAACAGGTTAAGTCGCTTAATAATTGCTGTATTCCCTTCAAGTTAACGGTATAACTTGTCCCTAAATGATCAGGTCTAACGGCGTAATCAGGCTTAATTTCAGCAACATAACCATACAGCTTTTGATTGGAAAATGAACTGTTAACCGCCCATCCCTCCTGATTCAAAGGCCATAACGTCTCAATTCCCGCTTTCATAACCCCTAATTCTCGTTCCAAAATGTTTAACGCAACGTCAGCGATCGCGGTTTTAGGATCAACTCTTCCACCTGGAAAATCTAGCGTGGCTTGACCTAGCCCAGGTCGATACATCGGTTTTGGTAACAACAGGCGATCGCCCTGAATCGGCAGAATAATGACTGAATCTGCTTTCTCCACTCGCCAATACTCCAAAACTTGCTGTTGATCGGTTTCCCAGGTTTCGCCAATCACCGTCAACCAGGGCGAGCGAATTTCCACCAATTGGCCAAGACAAGTCCAAGCACCAGGATTTTCCATATCACTTCTTATCAATGGTTGCATCCATTACCATTCAAAAATATAAATTTAAGTTTGAGAATACTAAGCGTTTTTACTCAGAATGTTGATAATTTAATTTTGTTCAAAGTCGCTCGCTTTAAAAATTTTTCAGGAAATTTGTCGCAAAAATAATAAGCATAAACTACTAATTAATTGGCTTGCAATTCTTCTCAACTGACTTGGCAGAAATTTCCCGATTTTGGCGCGCAAAGAGAAATAATCCCCTATTAGTCCGATATTAATCACTTAAAATTAATCAATCTTACCCGTTAAATTTTCAAATCCAGCCCAAATCTAGGCATTGATTAACTTTGATTAACTCTCAAATTAAAAAATATCATGATCTTTTATATTGTCAAAGGGCCCAAGGTTTCCTATGCTTTTCTTAGGGTGAATAATAAATTTAGCCACTCTCGTCAAATTTTTCCAGCTTGGCCTTGTTCGGCCCAAGCTCTGTTCATCGTGTCAGTTGAGACCTTATTCGTCGCTGAATTCTAACACTGAACGCTGGAGAATTTTACATAGTCCCATTTATCTGGGATGTAACCTAAACAAACGTATTATTTTAGTCTGGCTTAAATTAAAGTTAAGCGAGGAAGTTAGCCATGCCAATTGCAGTAGGAATGATTGAAACACTCGGTTTCCCAGCTGTTGTCGAAGCAGCAGACGCGATGGTGAAAGCCGCACGGGTAACCTTAGTTGGTTATGAAAAAATTGGTAGTGGTCGCGTGACCGTCATTGTTCGTGGAGATGTTTCTGAAGTTCAAGCTTCTGTTTCTGCGGGAATTGAATCTGCCAATCGGGTTAATGGGGGTCAAGTTCTCTCTACCCACATCATTGCGCGTCCTCACGAAAACCTGGAATACGTTCTCCCCATTCGTTACACCGAAGAAGTCGAACAGTTCCGTGCTTACTAACCCTTGTTGGTTAACGCATTGATTATTTAAGTGAATTGTTGATTAACCGCGTTCGTGTTCAGTCCTCTAATTGGAGCGATCGCTCAACGTTAATAACAAACCAAAACAAAAACAACTTATATCTTTTAGGAGAGCATACGTCTTATGTCAATTGCTGTTGGAATGGTGGAAACATTAGGTTTTCCGGCTGTCGTCGAAGCAGCAGACGCAATGGTTAAAGCGGCACGAGTAACCCTGGTTGGTTATGAAAAAATTGGTAGTGGTCGCGTAACCGTTATCGTTCGTGGAGATGTTTCTGAAGTACAAGCTTCTGTTTCGGCTGGGATTGAAAATGCCCGTCGCGTTAACGGTGGAGAAGTGCTTTCTAATCACATCATTGCTCGTCCCCACGAAAACCTCGAATATGTTCTCCCCATCCGTTATACCGAAGCGGTTGAACAATTCCGTGAAAGTGTTAATCCCCAACCCTTACGACGGATCTAAGAGGCGATTAGCTTAATATGCAAATTGCCAAAGTGCTTGGCACGGTGGTAAGTACCCATAAAACTCGCAGTCTAACGGGTGTAAAACTCATTGTTGTTCAATATATCGACGCTCAAGGTGAACTGCTACCGAAATATGAAGTAGCAGGCGACATCGTGGGTGCAGGTGTGAACGAATGGGTTTTAGTCACCAGAGGGAGTGCGGCTCGTATCGATAGTGGCAATGAAAACCGCCCCCTAGACGCGATGGTAGTCGGTATTATCGATACTGTCACCGTTAATAACCGTTCTTTGTATAGCAAAAAAGACGAATATCTTACTTAAATTTATGGTAGCCCGTACATCGGCTCCTCCTGCGGCTCCTTGGTCGAAACACTTAGCCGAACCCCAAATTGATGAAACCGCCTATGTCCACTCTTTTTCAAACCTGATTGGGGATGTGAAAGTGGGGGCAAAGGTTTTGATTTCGCCTGGAACCTCGATTCGGGCAGATGAAGGGACTCCTTTTCATATTGGCGAAGGAACCCACATTCAAGATGGGGTTGTGATTCATGGTTTAGAAAAAGGCAAGGTCGTAGGAGATGACGACCAAGAGTATTCCGTATGGATTGGGGCACAAACTAGCGTTACCCATATGGCGTTGATTCATGGCCCAGCCTATATCGGGGATGAGTGTTTTATTGGCTTTCGATCTACCGTGTTTAATGCGCGGATCGGTCGAGGCTGTGTGGTCATGATGCACGCGCTCATTCAAAACGTGGAGATTCCTCCTGGTAAGTTTGTGCCATCAGGAATGGTTGTCACCAATCAGGAACAGGCGGATCGCTTGCCCAATGTGCAACCCAAGGATCGAGCCTATGCCCAACATATCGTCGAAATTACGGGAGCCTTAAATTCCAGTTATCAGCGGACGGACAACCGAACGGGAGTTAAGCCCATTCGCGAACATTCATCTCGTTCTACGGATGATGTTAATGAGATTAATTATGAAAATTCGGTGAATACTATGAGTGTTAATACAGAAATTAGAAATCAAATTCGTTCCTTGCTGAGCCAAGGCTATACAATCGGTGCCGAACACGCCGATCAACGCCGTTTTAAAACAAAATCTTGGACGAGTTGCGGTACGGTTGACAGTTATCGGGAAGAGCAAGTGATCTCGGCGATCGCGAATTGGTTGCGGGAATATGAAGGCGAGTATGTTCGTCTGTTAGGGATTGATACCCATGCTAAACGTCGCGTGGTTGAAGTGATTATCCAACGCCCTGGCGACGCACCCGGCAGCACCAGTCGGACAACCACCACTACCAGTAATTTTTCTCACAACGGCCACAGCAACAGTGCCGTTAAAGGCTTAAAAGCAGACGCAGCAGGGCAAATTCGCTCCTTACTTAACCAAGGCTACAAAATCGGGGTAGAATATGCCGATTCCCGTCGTTTTAAAACAGGTTCTTGGTTAACGGGCTTCTCCTTAGATTCAGGACGAGAAAGTGATGCCGTTCGTAAATTAGAAGGCTTTTTAGCAGAACATTCAGGTCATTATGTCCGTTTAATCGGCATTGACCCCGTAGCAAAACGTCGAATTTCTGAAACCGTTATTCAACGCCCTAGCGATAACGCAACTTCTAGCAACAGTATTGCTCCCGCCTCAAAGTTGAGCTATAGCAATAGCAGCAGTAATGGCAGCAGTTCAGGGCTAAATTCCGATGTAATTAGTGATGTTCGGTCTTTACTGGCTCAGGGGCTTAAAATTGGGACAGAACACGCCAATAAACGCCGCTTTAAGATTAATTCTTGGGATAGTTGCGCTCCCATTGAGAGCACCAGAGAAGCCGATGTTATTGCGGCCTTAGAAGCTTGCTTACAAGAACACCAAGGCGAGTACGTCCGCCTCTTAGGGATTGACGCTAAAGCGAAACGTCGAGTTTTAGAAAAAGTCATTCAACGTCCTGATGGTAATTCCTCTAACGGAACTCAAGCAACTGCGACGGTAGCGACTCCCTCCTATGCCAATAATTCCTCCAGTAACTATGCTTCTGCGGCTAGTGCCAAAGGGTTAGATTCTGCCGTTGTTAATCAAGTGCGATCGCTGTTATCCCAAGGCTACAAAATCGGGACAGAACATACCGATAAACGCCGTTTTCGCTCGAAATCATGGGAAAGCTGTGCGCCGATTACTGCAACCCGTGAAGCCGACATTATCCGTGCGTTAGAAAACTGCTTAGCCGACCATCAAGGAGAATACGTGCGCCTATTGGGAATTGATACCAATGCTAAGCGTCGTGTTCTAGAAACTATTATCCAACGCCCTTAATTCAATGGCTCGTTAATTAGTTCACCGTGATGAGTAGATTGGGTAATCCCCCTGTCTTCGACTTCCCCCTTAATAAGGGGGGCTAGGGGGGATAAACTCTCAATTTAAGTAAAATTTCGTTAGTCAATTGGTATGACTAAAATCATCTGTTAATCACACTTGAAGTGATGACTACTATGCGTTTACCGCCTGTCCAAATTATTAGCAATTCGGAATATTTTGTGAGTGGGGATGTCACCATTCATGAAACGGCGGTAATCGCTCCAGGTGTAATCCTCCAAGCCGCCCCTCACAGCCAAATTATTATTGGTGAGGGGGTTTGTGTTGGCAAAGGAACGGTAATTAATGCTTATGGCGGCAATATTGACATCGAAGCAGGGGCAACTTTAGGAGCAGGTGTTTTAATTATTGGCCGCACTCGAATTGGTCAGGACGCTTGTGTTGGTGCCCTTACCACAATTTTAAATACAAGTATTGAAAGTTTATCGTTAATTCCCGCAGGTTCTTTATTAGGGGATACGTCTCGCGCTTGGGATGGTCAGATGGAAGGGAACGAAACAGAATCATTACAAGAACCTACGCCTTCTGCACCGACTAGTGCTACTAAAACATCCGAGACAGAAATTCCTTCTCCTTGGGATACGGATGAGCAAGATACCGCTACGACATCCCCAGAAAGTTCGGATCAAACTCAACCTTTATCAGTTTCAGATAAGCAAGAAACGGAGTTACAGCCCGAAGTTGAACCTGAAACCTTAGAATTTGTGCCATCTTCTGTTGAACATAATGGGATTGCGGCTCAAAAAATGCCTGTGGTGGGTCAAGTTTATATTAATCAGTTATTAGTTACCCTCTTTCCTGAACGGGAAGCGTTTAGAAAGGCCACGCAGAAAGAGTAATTATTTAGGCTTTTTGGGCATACACAATGCTTTTTTACTGTATTAAGCGTTTAACCTTATTTTTCGTTAACATTAAACTTTCTATTTTCGAGCTTTTTGGGCGTATGCAATCCGCCCCTACAATAGATGTTTGGTATGAGTCTTCAGGTTATAAATCATCGAGAAATTATTTTGGTTACTGGCCCTGCTCGGTCGGGAAAAAGTGAGTGGGCGGAATATTTGGCAGATCAAAAATCTCAAGAAGTGATTTATATTGCAACCTCTCAGGAAGATCCGAATGATTTAGAATGGCAAGCTCGATTGGAAAAACACCGTTTGCGTCGTCCCTCCCATTGGCAGACTCAAGCGGTTCCTGTGGACTTAAATTCCGCGATCGCGTCCTCTCTAACTTCTAATTGTTTATTAGTGGATTCATTAGGAACCTGGGTTGCTAATTTACTGGCTCAAGACGAGGAGCAATGGCAGAATATTCAAGGGGATTTATTAAATACCTTACAAGCTTGTGGGAGTACGGTGATCTGTGTGGCTGAAGAAACGGGCTGGGGGGTTGTTCCTGCCTATCCTATTGGCCGACAGTTTCGCGATCGCCTGGGAAACTTGACTCGATCAATTGGCGCGATCGCCGATAAAGTGTATTTGGTAACAGGGGGTCACGTGTTGAACTTAAGCCAATTGGGAAAACCGTTACCTAGCTTTGCTCCCAATCGCTAATTGTAAAAAGGATGTAAAGAATTCTGCAAATCACAACGCTTGCTCGTTAGGATAGGGATCAACCATTAACAAGCTTAACCTTCCTGTTAAAAATTCTGCATTCAACGCAGAGGATACACTCTCCTAATATGGCATCAGCACTTGAAGTAAAAGAATATCTCGCCTATTGGTTTCAGTTGGGTAAAAGCGTGATTATGCCAAAAAGTCAGACAGTTTTACTTCCTAATCCTGTTTTTGAAGGAGAGCATTTTTCAGCAATTTTTGAAGAATACTGGAAAGATATCCTCAGTTCATCGGAAGATTGCTATCTAGACGGAACCGAGCAGACGATCAAAGAATTATTAACCTCTAATTGGGAAATTGTTAATTGTGGCCGCTGTTCTTTACCGATTCCGGCTAATCACGGCTATCCCTTAGCCAATTTTTGCCCCTGTGCCGATATGCCGTTATGGCCCAATTTAGATTTGCCCTTGCCTCGATTACCCATCAGCGATCGCGCTTCCTTATCCCGTCTTCAATGTCGATTACGGGAAAAGGAAAAACAAGAGGACGAAAGGATTGCCAAGCAACAAGATTTAGACAATACCCGCTATCAAACATAAAGTGATTTTGAGATTCAGGGAAATTTGATGAAGGTAGGGAGTATACAGACTTAAGCAGAATTAGGGATGATATTAGGGAAAAGAGTATAGAAATGTAACATAATCGGTATAATTTTTCCTTTTTTGATCAAAATAATATATCTCTGAAAAAGGGAAAATCGTTACTGTCCTCTAACCCGATTATGATGCCACCTGAAGAATCCTTGAAAGAATTACAGAAGGGTCTGCGTTCGCTACAACAACAAAACTATCCAGAGGCGATCGCGCAGCTAGAGTCTTTTTGTGAGCATTACCCAGATGTAGAATCTCCTTTCTTTGTTCAGGCCCAAATGTCTTTGGTGAGAGCCTATCGGGGACTAGGAGAAGACGAACAAGCGGTCGCGCTGTGCCAAGCCTTGTTGCACTATGCCGATCCAGACGTTAAAAAATGGACAAAATCCGTATTAAGGCTTCTTAACGTTGAAGATAGAAGTAGCGAAGACGATCATGCGAACGATCCAGCAGCTCATAAAACCAATCGAGCCGATACGAGCAATATCAAAATTTCCATGCCGAAAGTAGCCGATAGCTTAAAGTTTGCAATGGGCATTACGGTTATTTTTCACCTTATCTTAGGATTAGTTATTTTCTGGAGCTTATTCTCGTCGTTATCATCTCTTTCTCCACTATGGATCTCGCTTTATTCCTTGTTTGCAACTTTCTTGATCAATGGAGTCTTCTTTGGCCTCAGCCCTTGGTTAATCGATCAAATACAAGCTCGATTCTATCAGACTCAACCGATTACCCTAAGCGACATTCAACGTTACAGTCCAGAAGCAGGAGAATTTTTATTACGTTCATGTCGGGAATTTAAGGTTAAATTACCCCGTTTAGGCTTGATTGCCGATAGTCGGCCAATTGCCTTTACCTATGGTTTTTCTCCCAGCCAAGCTTGTTTTGTCGTTAGTCAGGGACTCTTACAGCACTTAGCCGATGATGAAATTGCGGCGATTTATGCTCATGAGTTTGGCCATCTGATGTATCAAGATTTTCGGATCATGACGCTGGTTTCCGGCTGGGGACAATTTTTCTATTTGCTGTACTTGGGTTGTGAAAAATTAGGGCAACGGGGAAAAGTATCACGGATGCTCGCGATTATTTTAGGATTACCCTGCTATGGTCTTTTTCAACTCAACAATTTATTAAATGCCTATTTATCGCGTACAAGAGAATACTATGCCGATTACTTTTCCGTAACGGTTACAGGCAACCCCAATGCCTTAATTCGCGCTCTAATTAAAATTCCAACGCTTAGAACTCAACAGGAACTTCAAGCTCAGCAAGCTGCCCATTTTTTACAAGGAATGCGAAACTTTGCTGTTTGTGGGATTCGATCCGCCGCGATCGCCGAAAAACAATTAACCTTGACTTCAGCCAAAATAACCCAAAGTTTATGTTGGGATTTACTCAACCCTTGGGCTTCTTTGTATGAATTTATTGCTTCCCATCCCTTAACGGGTAAACGCCTGCAAGTTTTAGCCCAATATGGCGACCAATTAGGACTGAAACCTTTAGTAAATATCTCCCAGGTTCGCCAAGAAATAGATAATCATCGACGTTTTGGTTTTTATATAAAATTTTTGCTGGAATTAATGATTTTCTTAATTCCTATTTTTGGTCTGCTCGGCGGTTGGTTGATTGATCAAAATAAATTTTTAACGCCTTGGAGTAACGGGATTAATCCACTTTTATTAGGTTTGGGTTTAGGAATTTTACTTCAAACCTTTGTGTTGAGTCGTTCCTATCAACAACCCTTAACGGAAACCATCGAATCCCTATTTTATGATTTTTCCAATACGTCTTTTTGGAGCCGTACGGTTGTTTGGGAAGGCCAGTTGCAAATCGTCCCTTATCACAATCTCTGGGGAAAGAATCTGTATTTTCATGATAAAACAGCAATTATTGCCGTAAGCTTCACTATTTGGGGTAAAGCTTGGCAACAATTATTTACAACTAATTCTGAAAAAGATTTATTAAGCAATAAAATAACGGTTATCGGGGAATTTCGGCGGAGTTTATCCCCTTATTTGGCGTTAAAACAAATTTATACGGATATTAACGTCATTAAAAGTTATCCTCAATTTTGGCAATGGATAACCGCGATCGCCGTCTTAATCCTAAGTTTTCTCATTAAATAAATTAATGATTAACTTTTTAGAGCAGGGCGTAATTTTCGCATTAAACTTGCCATCTCCAAGGCATTAAGGGCATAATGCCAGCCATGATTACTTTTTATTCCCGCCCGTTCTAAGGCCTGTTGCATAGTATCAGTGGTTAAAATTCCAAAAATGACAGGAACCCCCGTTTGTTGCGCGATCGCTGCAATCCCTTTAGCCGCTTCACCTGCCACAAAATCAAAGTGGGGGGTTTGTCCTCGAATCACAGCCCCCAAACAAATGATGGCATCATACAAACCCGAAGCCGCTAACTGTCGTGTTACGATAGGAACTTCAAAACTACCAGGAACCCAGACATAATCCACTTGCGTACCATTTGGTTCTGTATCAACGCCATGTCGTTTCAGGCAATCTTGACAAGCCGACACCAACTTATCTGTTACCAAATCATTAAAACGGGCAATTACGATCGCAAACTTAAAACTACTGGGATCGTCGGTAAAGGTTCCTTCAAAAACTGTCATGCTGGGTTAAGAAATCAAGAGAAAAAAATAATGATAATAAAAGAGATTGGTAACAGGCCAACAGAAAATGCCCTCAGCCATCACCAATCACCATCACTCGATACCTAGACGTGACTAGATAACAAAGAAATTTAATACTGCGACTAAAATTACTAGAATCGCCCAAATGCCAGAACCCAAATATAATAGAGGCTTCGATTGATTCCAATTTTGGGGAGACGCATAGGCGACGGGAACACCAATAACCATCACAAACGAAAACAATACCAATGCTGCTAAAGCAATTTGAAAGACAATAGACATTTTCGGGTTCTCCTATAAATTTTAGACATTAGCCAAAGGTTAACAAATAATCCGTTGGCTTTATCAAGGGAATATTAACAACTTTACTGATTAGTAAGCTACCAAAAAATGAGACCAGGCGAAAGGGGGGAAGGAGTAAACTAAATTGATCATCGATCCCCATCGGTGCTAATTTAATAACTGGAGAGTTATACATTAAATTTCAGCACTTAGCCAATGACGACCTACCATTACGTTCTAGCCAGTCAAAAATTTTTGCTAGAAGAAGAACCCTTAGAAGAAGTTCTTAAGGAACGGACGAGAGATTATACCGAAAAAAAGAAAGAAATTGACTTTTGGCTTGTCAAACAGCCGGCTTTCATAGACGCTCCGGAATTAAAAGCGGTTAAGGAAAAAGCACCGGCCCAATCGGTTGCTATTATCTCAACCAATAAACAGTTTATTGTATGGCTAAAATTGCGCTTAGAGTACGTTCTCATGGGAGAGTTTGAAGCTCCGTCTAGCTCCATTCCTGATCCGTTGGCATCGTTAGCAGGTGTGGCTTAATTTAGGGGAGAGAATCGAGTCTCTCCTTATTTTTTTACTTGATTTAGCACCTTGGTACTGCAATACATTAAGAAAATCTACAAGTATTATCTAAAGCGGCGACGACTCATGAGGGAAATGTTACCGTAAAGGTAACGAGGTTATGCAGGTTAGATAGCCTCAAGGTTGAAAATTTTATGAGTCATCAACACCGTCCCTTTGACTGTACCAGTGCCGAGTTAGAAAAAGCCGTCCTCAGTCGTTATCGTAGTTTAGTGACGTGGTTGCCGTCCGATTGTCGGGTATTTCGAGAGCCTTGGGATTGTTCTACGGTTTTGTGTTTAGATTTTGCTAAGTGTCCCTACTTATTACCCGTCGTAAAAATGGAGTCCCAATCGTTAATTGAAACAGCACAGGCTTTAGGACTGGCGAACGCGATCATTTTTCGCATTGGCAATAAGTTTATGGGTTGGCAATCAACTGTAATTAAATCTTAAGGAGAAAGAGCTTCAAATTTAATCTAATTATTTTAAACAATTTAACTTACCCTCATTGACGAAAGATCTTCAGCAGAGGGAATGGTTTCTAAGGTTTTTCCTAGCTTTAAACGAGCCATTTGCCAAGCATGAAGAGATTCTCTAAATCCTGGTGCATTGAAACGTTTCATTCCCGTTAACATCGCCTGAATGTATCCTAAAATAATAAACAATCCGCCGATTACAAACGGTTTTTCAACTGTTCGGTAAATCCCGATCGCCAAAATATACAGCGGATGAGTCCCCATAAAATACTGGCCACGACCCCAACGTAAACGTCCCGTTAAGATTCCTTGATGGGAAGAACCCATCAAACGTTGATGAATAAAAATTAGATCGGGATCAGCAAAACTGCGGGTTCGCCAACCTTTCATGCGGGCCAGATGAAAAGCAATCCCATCCCAGTGAACTTCCCGAACAAACCCCCCGATATCTTCAAAACATTGACGACGATAAAAGTTAATTTGCCCTGCGACCATATCATCAGCCATTCGTTCTGGAATGAGCTTACCATCCTCCTCTAAAAATGGCTTACCACTCGCAGCCCCTAGATAGGGATCTTGGTGAAAAAATTCTAATAATCGTTCAAAATAGCAAGCTTGAAAACGGATATCTCCATCCATTTTTCCAATAAAGTTATAATCTTGGTTGTTTAAGCGTTCATAACCATAGTAGAACGCCTCTACAACGCCTGGCCCAACGGAACGAACTCCGCGATCAGGTTTGTTCACGATATGAATCCACGGGTATTCCTCAGCCGCTTTTTCCAAAATAGCCGGTGTTCCATCGGTCGAGCCGTCATTCACAATTAACCATTCCACGGGTTGAACGGTTTGGCTTACCATTGATTCGATGACTTGGGGTAAATAGGTTTCTTCATTGCGAACGGGCGATATAAGAACAATACGAGGCGGTGCGGAATTATCGAGAGAATAGCGATCGCGTTCCATTATGCTTTATCTGTAAAAAGGGTTAATAATTGTTGGGATGTTTTTTGGATATTAAAGCTCTGTTCAATCGTTGTACGTGCCTGACGGGTAATCGTCACAACGGCGGTGGATTGATGAATATATTCTTGAATTTTAGCGGCAAGAGAAGAGGGATCATTAGGAACCGCCAGAAATCCGGACACGCCATCTTCAATCAATTCGGGAATTCCTGATAACTGGGTAGAAACGACAGGAACCCCAGTGGCCATTGCTTCCATTAAAACAACAGGAATGCCATCTCGATCCCCTTGTTGGTCAATTTTACAAGCCAGAACAAACAGATCTGCTTGTAGAAGCCAAGGTAGGACTTCATGATGAGCTAACGCCCCGACAAACGAAATACAAGCTTCTAGTTCTTTTTCTGCCACTAAAGAGATCAATTTATCCCGTTCTGGCCCATCGCCTCCGATTTCTATTTGAAAATTTAACCTCTGCTCCCGCAATTCTGCTGCCGCTAAAATTAGCGTATCAAAGCCTTTTTTTTCGACAAAGCGGCCTAGAGATTTAATGGTTATCAATTCTGGAAAGTTTTGTTTTTCTTGGAAAGGAAATTTATCTAAATCAATTCCGCAATGAATAATACGAATTTTACCAAGTTGATCTGTATAAGGAGCTAAAAAATCACGATTATAGTCAGAAATCGTCACGGCAAATTGGCATCTTTCCAGTTTGTGGGACAGTAAAGATCCTCTTTCAAACAAATCATTTGCATGAGAGGTAAAACTAAATGGAATCTCCGCTAGCATGGCTCCATACATACCTACTTGAGTCGGGACTGAGGCAAAATGGATATGTAAATGCTCACAATGGTTCTGCTTAATGATTCGAGCGATCACATTTCCTTGCCAAAAGTGATAGAGCAACTTAGCCGCCTCTAAGTTTATGAGTCCTAAGCTGAGCATATCTTGAATAACTCGATTGAAGATACTCAAATAAAGTTGAGGTCTTTGCCATAAATTATAAAGATTATCCTGTAATACGCTTATCCAGTTTCGTTGATAAAGAAAAAACGTTTTATTTTTTAAATTTTCAAGCTTTGGCGTTAAATCTAGTATTTTTTTTTGATGAATAGAAATAGGGACGATCTGAATATCATACTTTTGTAGTGCAAGAATTTCTTCATAGACGAAAGTTGCCGAAAGGGAAGGGATTTCAGGAGCAAGGTACGCAATCACTTTCATGAAATGATAGTTTTAACTTTAATTTTTAATTGAGTTAAATAAAAAAGTGAAATAATCAATTAATATTCAACTAATGAGATATTAGCCCTCTTGACTAAAAATCGGAAAGCCCTGAATTTTGTCATGGGGTCAAAAGGTTGAAAATGATGAGTTCCTTTATTTCTCGGATGGATGGGGTGCAATCGCCTGTCATTCCGTTAGTGGGTCAATTAATTGCGGCCAATCCATGCACGATTTCTTTGGGGCAAGGGATTGTGTTTTATTCCCCACCTCCATCAGCTATTGACGCAATTTCTGAGGGATTAGCCGATCCGAGTAATCATCAATATAAGGCAGTACAGGGCATTCCGCCGTTACTTCAGGCGATCGCGACTAAATTACAACAAGATAATGAGATTCAGATTGAACCGAATAAAAACGCAATCTTTGTGACAGCAGGGGCCAATATGGCCTTTATGAATGCGGTTTTAGCCATTACTTCCCCTGGGGATGAAATTATTCTCAATACACCCTATTATTTCAACCATGAAATGGCGATTCGCATGGTTGACTGTCACCCTGTATTGGTTCCGACAGATACAAATTATCAACTTCAACCAGACGCGATCGCCGCCGCCATTACCCCGAAAACCCGTGCAGTGGTAACTATTTCGCCCAATAATCCCACAGGAGCCGTTTACCCTGAATCTGTTTTACGGGAAGTTAATCAACTTTGTCGCGATCGCAGGATTTATCACATTAGCGATGAAGCCTATGAATACTTTACCTATGACGGCATAAACCATTTTTCCCCCGCAGCGATCGCCGATAGCCAAGACCATACGATTTCCCTGTTTAGTCTTTCTAAAGCCTACGGTTTTGCAGGTTGGCGTATTGGCTATATGGTTATTCCTGCCCATTTATTCCTCGCTATCCAAAAAATCCAAGATACGATCTTGATCTGTCCTCCTGTGATCTCCCAATATGCCGCCTATGGAGCCTTAAAATCAGGTTCCAGTTATTGTCAGCCTTATTTAAAAGAAATTGTTCAGAATCGTCAATTCTTTTTAAAATCTTTACAGGAAATTCAGGATTTTTGCACCCTTATTCCCACCCAAGGGGCTTTTTATTTTTTTCTCCAGGTTAATACTGCCCTGTCTGATTTTGAGTTAGTTAAACGGTTAATTGAAAAATATGGCGTTGCCACCTTACCAGGCTCGACCTTTGGCATAACTGAAGGCTGTTATTTACGAGTCGCCTATGGTGCGTTACGTCAAGCCACTGCCCATCAAGGAATTCAACGGTTAGTAATGGGATTACGCAGTTTGCAATAGTTGGTTAATTGAAACTTAACACCAGACTGAATCGAACTGTTAGCGATCAATTAGATAGCGATCGCGGGAATTTATCGAAAATCGAATGTTGCCAAAATCCAACCAGAGAGAAACACAAAAATTTATCTTTACTCTCTGTTTTACAGCGTGATCCCAAACAAAAGTTAAAATTCTCTAAAGATTAGGGTCTTAACTGCCACTGTAATTGGGAATTTGCTTTACCCTGTTATAAAGAAAGGCAATTATTATCTCATCACAACCGCCGTGAACATTCCAAGTAATATTCTGACCCTTATTGCGGGCATCGCCATCACCTTGATCAGCCTATGGTATGGTCAACATCATGGACTGATGCCTGTTGCAGCATCGAGCGATGCCAAAGAAGTGGATAGCGTTTTCAATTTAATGATGACTATCGCCACTGGGCTATTTTTACTCGTTGAAGGCATTATTATTTATTGCGTCATTCGTTTTCGTCGTCGTGAAGGGGATCAAACCGATGGCCCCCCCATCGCGGGGAATGTTCCCTTAGAAATTCTCTGGACAGCAATCCCGACAATTATTGTTTTTATCATAGCAGTTTATAGTTTTGAAACTTATAATAATCTAGGGGGACTTGATCCACTGATTTCTGAAGACACTGGGACTAAAACGGCTTCCGTTCATCACGGTCACAGTCATCAACACATGTTAGCCATGTCTCCGCGATCGCAGATGGCGTTAGGAATTGGCTCCAATGTTGCCGACGAAAATAGTGGCGTTAAACCCTTGGTAGTGGATGTCAAAGGCATTCAGTACGCTTGGATTTTTAATTATCCTGAAACGGGCATTATTTCGGGTGAACTACACGCGCCTGTGAATCGACCCGTACAGTTAAATATTAGTGCAGGTGACGTAATTCATGCGGTTTGGATTCCCCAACTACGCTTAAAGCAAGATGCTATTCCTGGGCGAGATTCTACCCTTGTTTTCACTGCTGACGTAGAAGGCCAATATCCGATTATTTGTGCTGAACTCTGTGGTTCCTATCATGGCGGTATGAAATCGATGTTCTACGCCCAAAGTGAAGATGATTTTAATCAATGGGTGAAAGAGAATTCTCCTGCTAAACCCGAAGAAGCCAGTGAAGCGATCGCTCAACTCAATCCCGCTAATCTGTCTGAAGGGGAATTTTTAGAACCCTATGCCCAGGAGATGGGGATTGGTTCGGCAACCTTGGCCCAACTTAAGCCAGTTTCCCACACGCACGGTACGTTATAACGTTCTAGATAAGTAAGTAGGCATAATTAATGTGAAACTTCTAGCCTGTTGACAGGCAGGATGCCCATATCACATTTATATTTAATTCCTACTAAGACTTATCGGATTATAAAGTCTCAATTTTTCTCTTTTTTTGACGTTTTATTAGATTGAAACTATATGTCAACCGCCGAAGCAACACTGACCACCGTTCACAAAGAACGTAAATGGACTGATTACTTTACGTTTTGTACAGATCATAAAGTAATCGGTATTCAATATCTGGTGACCTCCTTTCTGTTCTTCTTTATCGGTGGTTCTTTTGCCGAAATCATGCGAACGGAACTGGCAACGCCCGATCCCGATATCGTTTCGCCTGAAATGTATAACCAATTGATGACGTTGCATGGCACGATCATGATCTTTTTATGGATTGTGCCTGCGGGGGCGGCTTTTGCTAACTATCTTATTCCTCTGATGATTGGGGCAGAAGATATGGCTTTTCCCCGTTTAAATGCCGTTGCTTTTTGGTTAACGCCGCCTGGTGGCATTTTATTAATTTCCAGCTTTTTTGTCGGTGCGCCGCAATCAGGTTGGACTTCTTACCCTCCTTTAAGCTTACTCAGTGGCAAGTGGGGTGAGGAAATTTGGATTTTGAGTGTGCTGTTAGTCGGAACCTCGTCCATTTTGGGAGCAATTAATTTTGTCACCACTATCCTGAAAATGCGGATTCCTGATATGGATATCCACAATATGCCGCTCTTTTGTTGGGCAATGTTGGCTACCTCGTCTTTGATTTTGCTCTCCACTCCTGTGCTGGCGGCGGCGTTAATTCTGTTGTCTTTTGATTTAATTGCAGGAACGAGCTTTTTTAATCCTACAGGGGGCGGTGATCCTGTCGTTTATCAACACCTTTTTTGGTTCTATTCCCATCCTGCGGTTTACATCATGATTTTGCCCTTTTTCGGGGTAATTTCTGAAGTCATTCCTGTTCATGCCCGTAAACCGATTTTTGGTTATCGTGCGATCGCCTATTCCAGTCTTGCCATCAGTTTCTTAGGTCTAATTGTCTGGGCCCACCACATGTTTACCAGTGGAACCCCAGGCTGGTTACGGATGTTCTTCATGGCTACAACGATGGTGATTGCGGTTCCGACAGGGATTAAGATTTTTAGTTGGTGTGGAACGCTCTGGGGTGGCAAGATTAGTTTGAATTCTGCCATGCTCTTCGCGATTGGCTTTCTAGCCTCCTTTTTAATTGGGGGCTTAACAGGGGTGATGGTGGCTTCAGTGCCCTTTGATATTCACGTTCACGATACCTATTTTGTCGTGGGTCATTTCCATTACGTGCTGTTTGGCGGTAGTGCCTTAGCTTTGTTTTCGGCTTTCTATCATTGGTTCCCCAAGATGACAGGGCGTATGGTCAATGAAAATCTAGGTCGTCTCCATTTTGCTTTGACTTTTATTGGCTTGAATTTAACCTTTATGCCCATGCACGAACTGGGATTATTGGGAATGAATCGTCGGATCGCGCTTTATGATGCCGCTTTTCAACCCCTTAATCAATTAAGCACCATTGGAGCCTATGTTATGGGCATCTCCACACTTCCCTTTGTGATTAACGTGGCATGGAGTTTATGGAAAGGAGAAAAGGCGGCTCGTAATCCTTGGCGTGCCCTAACCTTAGAATGGCAAACGGCTTCACCACCGATTATTGAAAACTTTGAGGAAGAACCTGTGCTGTGGTCTGGGCCCTACGACTTTGGGATTGATTCAGAAGCCGTTGATGCTGATGAAACCGTTGAAGAGATGTTGGCGGAAGTGGGTGCCGAATCTCGTTAGTTAATAACAGGGTTGGTGGTTAGAGTCGATTTAGCTTAATCACCAATCTTGTTGTATTTATCAAACCTCATTTATTCATCTTGTATTAAATAATCATGAGTTCTGCTATCCAATCTGCTAACGTTACGACGACCTACGCTAAAGAAGCCGAAACCCATCACGGTCATCCCGATTATCGAATGTTTGGGATGGTGATGTTCTTAATCGCAGAAAGTGCTATTTTCTTAGGGCTTTTTACTGCCTATCTCATCTATCGGAGTATGTCCCCCGTTTGGCCGCCTGAAGGAACCCCTGAACGGGAATTATTGTTACCTGCCATTAACAGTGTCATCCTGATTGCCAGTAGTTTTGTCATGCACCAGGGGCAGACGGCGATTAGAAAGAATGATGTAAAAGGATTACAACTCTGGCTCGGCCTGACTGCCGTGATGGGCGCAATCTTCTTAGCAGGACAATTATATGAATATTTCCATCTAGAGATGGGATTGACGACCAATCTTTTTTCCAGTTGTTTTTATGTCCTAACAGGGTTTCACGGTCTACACGTTACCTTTGGTTTGATGTTAATTCTGTCGGTTCTGTGGCGATCGCAAGAGCAGGGGCATTATTCCAGCACATCCCACTTTGGCGTAGAAGCCGCCGAACTTTATTGGCACTTTGTTGATGTGGTTTGGATTATTCTCTTTATTTTGGTTTATTTACTCTAAATTCCGTTCATCCCATTGATTCTATTAAACAGAACGGAAATTGAAGAAAAAAGGAGGCAGATAATCATTAATCTCCTCCTTTTTTTATTGTTTATCAAGTATTAAATGCTCAGTTTATCGACCAATACCGATATAACGGAAGCCCTGTTCCTCGATCATGGTTCGATTTAAGATATTGCGACCATCAATGATCACAGGATTGGACATTAAAGGCCCCATTTTGGCGTAATCCAAATAGAGAAATTCTTGCCATTCCGTGACGATAACTAGGGCATCACAGGCATCAGCCAAGCGAATGGGATCGGTTTCAATGACGACACCCGATAAACCATGACTCAACCCTGAAGCTGAAACGATAGGGTCATAGGCTTTGACTTTTGCCCCTAAGCGGTTGAGTTGCTCAATGATATTTAAGGCAGGAGCATCCCGCATATCATCGGTATCGGGTTTAAAGGTTAAGCCCAATAAACCAATGACTTTACCTTTTAAGATCTTCAATTCCTGCTGTAATTTTTCAATAATAATGCTCCGTTGACGAACATTAACATTGACCGCTGCATTGAGCAATTCTGTTGTATAGCCATAATCCGAGGCGGTATGAATCAAGGCAGAGACATCTTTCGGGAAACAGGAGCCACCCCAACCAATCCCTGCATTTAAAAACTTATTACCAATCCGAGAATCTAACCCAATCCCCTTGGCGACTTGTAGGACATCGGCTCCAACGCGATCGCAGATATTGGCCACTTCATTGATAAAACTAATTTTAGTAGCCAGAAAAGCATTAGCTGCATATTTGATCATTTCGGCTGAACTTAAGTCTGTCACTACTACAGGCACAGGCGGTAAGCTTTGATCTTCAGCGTATTTGCGATCCACAATCGGCTGATAAAGTTCTTGCATCATCGCGATCGCGGTTTCACTGTTTCCCCCCAAAACAATGCGATCGGGATTAAAGGTATCGTAAACGGCTGAACCTTCCCGTAAAAATTCAGGATTACTGATCACATCAAAATTAGCCGTAATTGACGGTGATGTCCCTGCTTCTGCATCTGCTTTTTGACGTTCTGCCAAACCATCTAAAACGATGCGTCTAACCCAATCCCCCGAACCAATGGGAACTGTTGATTTGTTAACAATTACTCGAAACTCATTGTCCAAATGGGCCCCAATCCCACGAGCGACCGCTTCAACATAACGGGTATCGCTTTCTCCCGTCGGTAAAGGCGGTGTTCCCACGGCAATAAATAAAATTTCACCATGTTTCACACCCCGCCCTAAATCCGAAGTAAATTCCAATCGTTGGGCCTCAATGGCAGACTGCATTAATTCCGATAACCCAGGTTCATAAATTGGTGACTGACCCGACTTCATCAATTTCACCTTTTCTTCGTTGTTATCAACGCAGATAACCTGATGACCGATATGGGCCAGACAAACCCCTGTGACTAAACCAACGTAACCTGTTCCAATGACACAAACTCGCATGTAATTCTCTCCCCTATCATTACAAAAACTTGATACTAAACTTTACCAATAACGATGTAGATTAAATGTTTGATGCCTATCAAAGCATGCCCAAAGTTCTAAGATTGTTTCACACGAGCTTTAAAATCAGCAATCGTCATCTCTAACCCTTGCTGCAAAAGAATCGTAGGCTGCCAATCTAAATAGGTTTGGGCACGGGTAATGTCAGGTTGACGTTGTTTGGGATCGTCTTCGGGTAGGGGTTGATAAACGAGTTCTAAACCTGGGTTAATCATGCCTTGAATCATCTGGGCGAGTTCTAAAATGGTGTATTCCCCTGGATTACCTAAATTAACAGGGCCAGGATAATCGCCGTTCATTAAACGCATTAGCCCTTCCACGAGATCAGAGACGTAGCAAAAACTACGGGTTTGAGAACCATCTCCATAGACGGTTAAAGGCTTGCCTTTGAGGGATTGAACAATAAAATTACTAACAACTCGGCCATCCTGCTCTTGCATACGGGGCCCATAGGTATTAAAGATGCGCGCAACCCGAATATCAACCTTATGCTCACGGTAATATTCAAAGGCGAGGGTTTCTGCCACCCGTTTTCCTTCGTCGTAGCAGGAACGGGGCCCAATACAATTCACATTCCCCCGATAGTCTTCACTCTGGGGATGTACATCGGGATCACCGTAGACTTCTGAGGTAGATGCTAATAAAAATCTGGCTTTAACCCGTTTTGCTAACCCCAACATATTCAGGGTTCCCATAACGTTGGTTTTAATGGTTTTAACGGGATTGAATTGATAATGGACAGGGGAAGCAGGACAAGCCAAATGATAAACCTGATCCACTTCTAAGCGGATGGGTTCGGTAATATCATGGCGGATTAATTCAAAGGCAGGATTATCCAACCATTTGAGAATATTTTGTTTGCTACCTGTATAGAAATTATCTAAACACAGCACCTCATGACCTTGAGCCACTAAGCGGTCTATTAAGTGGGAGCCGATAAAACCTGCTCCACCTGTAACTAAAATTCTCATTATTAAAAACAGCTTTTGTTAATTAGTTATAAGTACGTACTCCTAAAATACCGTGAGATCGCTTTTTTGGACACATTTTCAATTGCTTTTTTTGTCGCCTCTCACTAAAGTATGATTTTTAGTAAGTTCTTCCCCGCCATTGTTTAGGTTTTTGTAGCGCCGATAGGATAATCCGTAAAACCGCGATAGGGTCAGCAAAGGGGGATAACCAAAAACAGATGGCTGATAGTGAAATTTTTGCACGGTAGTAGGAAGGATAAACTGCCAAGAGTAAAGCAAAACGAATAGCCACTAAAAATAGGTTTAAAGCGATCGCGAGTTTTAAGGTTAAAAAATCATAGCCTAAGTTTAAACCCATAGCTAGAAAGAGCACTAAAACGAGAGGTAACCCTTGTACTAGGGTCAACAAAACCACATCGCCCCAAAGTTGGGCAACAGACGATGCATCTTTTAAATCCAGCGATCGCCCCCATTCCCGCCAAGTTTCTGCCATTCCTTCGTACATCCGCACCCGAATCACCTTGGCACCATCGAAAAAGCCCACTCGATAACCTTGTTGGGCCGCATATCGCGCTAAGGTCACATCATCACAAAAAGAACTCGCCGCGGCCTTGTACCCCTCCAGTTTTTCTAAGACTGAACGCCGACACAGAAAACATTGTCCATTAGCCATGACCCTTTCAGGAGCTTGCTCACGAACACCTGCCGAATCAAAGCGATACAACAGGGTCATTAATAGAGCAGGCTGTAACCACCACTCCCCCGCAGAGTGCAAAATAAACTGGGGAGACAGGGATAATAAATCATACCCTTCCTTTTGAGCCGCTTTCACCAGACTCGCAACTAGTCCTGGTTGGGGTTGGGTATCGGCATCAATCCCTAAAAACCACTCACTCTCAGCAGAAGTCCGCCAAAAACCATAATTAAGGGCCCAGGGTCGTCCTACCCAGCTTTGGGGCAAGGGATCATCCGTGAGTAACTGAAAGCGTGGATCACGTTCGGCCATTTGCTGTACCCGTTCCCTGGTTCCATCCTGGGAATTGCTATCAACGATGAAAATTTCCCTGACTTCTGCGGTTTGTTGATGCAGTCCTTCTAAACAAGGGCCAATGCGATCCACTTCATTCAGGGTCGGGATAACAACACTGACTTTACCCACCAAATCGGGTGTGCAACTGGCGGGTAATAAGGGCGGATGACGAAAAGCCCCTTTAATTAAACGGGATAACAGAATAAAAGTGGCCGGAACTTGGGTCATTAGTAGAAAAAGGCACACCAAGCCCAGCCAGAAGCTAAAAGAATCACTCACAATAATTATTTCGCCGCCGCTAAATCGGTTTTATCCCGCTTAATTACGCCTTTTAAGCGTTCAACCGCAATAGAGCGTGATTCAGGGAAAGCCATGCGATAAAAGACATAGGCAGGAGCGACTCCTAAAATAATGCCTAAAAAGATGGGAGGATAAATCCCAGCACCCAAACTCATCACCGTTGCAAAGGCAAAGTTACTGAGATAAATTGCAAAGGGTAATCCAGGCTGTTCTTCAGGTAAATTTAAGGGTTTTAAACGCCAGATTAGAGTCGCAACGGTCATAAATACCGCACCTGTCCCGAACCAACCCGCAAAATTTTGATAGGGCATCCCGAAAAACGCACCAGGCTGATCCCAAATCCAAAACGGTAACGTAGTTTGGCTCATGGCAGGATCAAGCACGAAATCCCAGGACATGAGCAACAAGGCTCCAAAGGCGATCGCGCCCAATTCTTTAGCCCAGGTTGGTAACGTTTTTTTATCTAATCCCATACGCGCAATGAGATAGGCACTAAATCCTAAATAAAACCAAGATAAAGGGATAGTAAAAGGGACTAAGCCTTCAATTTTGTAACCTAATCCTGTTAAATAGCGATAATGGCCAAAAGGAAAGCCCGTACTGGTGCCTAATAATTCACTCGATAAAGAAATCGCGATCGCGGGAATCATAAACCCTAACCAGTGCCAAAGCCCCAGGGAACGGTAAGCATAAACCGCAACCGCCGCCGTTCCCAATAACATATACATCACACCACCCCCTGCCATAGACCAGGCAAAAGCAGTCTTACCAAAATCGGGTAAATTGGCGACAAAATCGGCATTGGGGAGCACCAACAACAAGCCAGCTAAACCAAACGCCATCGAAGCAATATGGCCAATCAGCAGTGAGCGTTCAATCGAGAGGAGTCTATTCATTTAGCGTAAGGAAAACCCAAAAAATTAATTGACTAGTTTATAGTTTACAAATCTTTACGAAGAAAAAAATAAAAATCACAAAAAACTTGTCTTCTTATACAAAAATACGTCAGAGGGAGAAAATAACCGCTAAGATAATGGCAGTAGGCAAACCTCCCAGAAGATTATGACTCCCGCGACAGATCCTTCCAGCATTCTTATCCGTCCGGTACAGTATCGGGACTTAGAAAGTATTGACAGCTTAACATCAAATCTCCCTAAAGCTGAACAACGGGTTACAGAATTCAGTTTGACCGAGCAATTGCGGCAAGCTCGCTCATGGTATGGTTTGCTCAAGTTTTTAAGTTATTTTCCCAACCCGTTTCAGCATCGTTTTTCGGGCTACGTGGCCGAGTGGGAAGCAACGGGTCAGATCGGGGGGTTTGTTCAAGTTGCCCCCTTTAACAGTAGTCGTAGTACCTGGCGCGTGGAACGAATCTTAATTGAAGAGTTTGCCATTCAGCCTGATCTCGTCACCGATCCCAATGGTATTGGCTCCCAATTATTACGCTTCTGTTTTGAACGCATTTGGGAAGCGCGGACGTGGTTATTGGAAATTGATATTGAAGAAAAGAATTTACTGGCTCTCTATCGGCAAAATGGCTTTCAACCCTTGGCCCAGATGACCTATTGGTCGTTACCCCCCGAATTATTGGCAGAATTAGCTGAAAATGATCCCGATCTGCCGAACTTGTTACCCGTCAGTAATGCAGATGCCCAATTACTTTATCAATTGGATTGTGTTTCCATGCCGCCCTTGATGCGTCAGGTGTTTGACCGTCATACTCAGGATTTTAAATCCCGCTTTATTCTTTCCCTGATTAACAAAATTCAGCATTGGTGTTTGCAACGAGATGTCGTCAGTGGTTATGTGTTTGAACCCCAACGCAAAGCCGCGATCGGTTACTTTAAATTAATTTTGTCGAAAGATGGTTCCCGTCCCCATCAAGCCGAATTAACGGTGCATCCTGCCTATACCTGGCTTTATCCTAAATTGCTGTTCCAAATGGCTCGTTTAGTTCAGGATTTGCCTGCTCAATCCTTGGAATTAGTTTCTGCTGATTATCAACATGAGCGAGAAGAATATTTAGGTCAATTAGGGGCGCAACGCATTGAGCATACCCTATTAATGTCGCGTTCAGTTTGGCATAAATTGAAAGAAACCAAACTGGAAAAACTGCAATTATCCGAAATGTTACAGAGTTTTCAACCCATTCCGAGAACCCCCATTCCCAGCCGCATTACCTGGTTTAAACTATCGGATTCAATGGATAGCCCAACTAAAGCTTCCAGTAATGATAAAACCTTAGACGGTCAAGCCGATTTACCCAACAAAGGACAACAAACTTAATCACGAAATTTATCAATTATTCAAGCGATCATCAATGGAGCGAGTGGCAGCCTTAGGGCTAGATGTGGGGAGAAAGCGAATTGGAGTAGCAGGTTGCGATGGCACGGGATTAATCGCCGCAGGGATCACCACCATTCACCGTACTTCCTTTGAGGCTGATCTCCAGCAAATCCAAGCACTTATTGAACGGCGAGCAGTGACCATTTTAGTGATTGGCTTACCCTATAACATGGATGGTAGTATCGGTTTCCAAGCAAAGCAGGTACAAAAATTCAGCGATCGCTTACAAAAGGCGTTACAGTTACCGATTGAATTTGTGGATGAACGGTTAACTTCGGTCGAAGCGGAAAATCAGTTAAAAGAACAAAAACGCTTTTCGAGTTATAACAAAGGCTTAATTGATCAACAGGCCGCCCAAATTATTTTGCAACAATGGTTAGATCAACGACGGAGTGTAAACCATGAAGACTCAAACTCTCTATCAAAAAGATTTTAATCTTTGGATAGAGCAAACAATTAATCAGCTAAAAAATGGAGACCTTACCAATCTAGACAGAGAAAACCTGATAGAAGAAATTCAGTCGATGGGAAATAGTGACAAACGGGAAGCTTTCAGCCGTCTTAAAGTATTACTAATGCACTTACTCAAGTGGAAATATCAACCCCAAAAACGCACCGCTAGTTGCTTGAATACCATTGATGAGCAGAGAGAACAATTAGAATTAATTCTGAAAGATAGCCCTAGCTTAAAACCGTATTTCCAAGAAATTTTGTCAGACTGCTATCAGAAAGCGATTCGGGCAGCTGTTAATGAAACCAATCTTCCTAAAAAAACTTTTCCCGTTGAATGCCCCTTTACCCAAGAACAAATTCTTGATGATAACTATTTTCCTGAGTCAATAAGGCTTGTTGATCGCTCTTAAATTTACAAAAAATTTAGTAAATAATCTCGAAATAAATTAATTAGATAATTTTGAATAAAAGTAATAAGGTATGGATCATAAAAGCCGAAAAAATAAATTATTTAATACAAAAAGAAATATTAGCTTAATCTTAGGATTGATCTTTATCTTATTAATGTTATTTAAAATTCCCGCGATCGCCGAAGCGAAGACTGAAATTCTGTGGGATACCTGGGGGGTTCCCCATATTTACGCCAAAGACGAAGCCGATTTATTTAAAGCCTTTGGTTGGGCCCAAGCCCATAGTCATGGCAATGCCATTTTGAAACTGTATGGACAAGCGCGAGGGAAAGCTGCTGAATATTGGGGCATCAATGAATTACCTTCGGATCAAACGATACAGATGATGGGGGTTCCTGAACGGGCTGCGAGTTGGTATCAAGCCCAGAGTCCCCAGATGAAGCGGAATTTAGAGGCTTTTGCCCAGGGCATTAATAACTATGCCCAAAAACACCCCCAAGCGATTGATGAGTCTTTAAAAGTGGTGTTACCTGTAACAGGGGTGGATGTTCTGGCTCATGTTCAGCGAATTCTTTATTTTGAATTTGTGACTAATCCTCAAGGGTGGGACAGTGCAAAATCCGTATCCTCTAATGTTGGCTCAAATTTAGGGTCTAATGCCTGGGCGATCGCGCCGAGTAAATCCGCATCGGGTAAAGCCATGTTACTGGCCAATCCCCATTTACCCTGGTCAGATAAATTTCGCCTTTATGAGGCCCATCTCAATGTTAGGGGGGTCAATCTTTACGGAGCCGCTTTGGTGGGAATGCCCATGCTCGCGATCGCGTTTAATGATCACTTGGGTTGGACATTGACGGTCAATCATCCCCATAACGCTAACTTGTATGAATTAACCCTAAAAGATCAGGGATATGTCTGGGATGGTGGTGTTAAGCCCTTTACGACGCAGACGAAACAGTTAAAAATTAAGCAACGGGATGGCAGTTATCAAACCTTGGAATGGGATGTTAAATCGTCTGAACAAGGGGTAATCGTTTCTCAACAAAGCGATCGCGCCTATGCATTACGAGTTGCAGGCTTAGATCGGTCTCAGGTATTAGAGCAATTTTGGCAGATGGGACAGGCTAAGAATTTGTCAGAATTTGAAAAGGCTTGGCAAAAGTTACAAATCCCTATGTTTAACGTGTTGTATGCCGATCAACAGGGAGAAATTTTTTATCTTTATAACGCGATCGCGCCTAAACGCTCAGGAGATTGGCAATTCTGGGATGGAGTCGTGCCTGGCAATACCAGCAAAACTCTGTGGAAAGACTATTTAAGCTATGACAAGTTGCCAAAATTAAAAAATCCCAAAACAGGCTGGTTACAAAACACCAATGATCCGCCCTGGACGAGTACCTTTCCTGCTCAACTCAACCCTAAAAATTATCCTGCTGATCTGGCGGCTCCCGCTTTGGGCGAGGCTCCCAATCTCTTTCGGACACAGCGTTCGATTAAATTATTACAGGGCAATAACAAACTGAGTTTAGAGGATGTGATTGAAGCTAAATTTTCGTCAAAATTGGAAATGGCGGATCGGGTTTTAGAATTATTGCTTCCTGCGGCCAAATTATTAGCCAATCCTGTGGGCATCGAAGCGGCGGATGTTTTACGAAAATGGGATCGTCAAACCAATGCCGATAGTCGCGGGGCGGTTCTGTTTATGCTTTGGGCTTCGACCTTGGGACAAAATCGCATTTTTTCTAAGCCTTGGCAAGCTGATAATCCCTTAAATACCCCTGGCGGCTTGGAAAATATTAATACCTCGTTGGCGGTGTTAGAAGGGGTTGCGGCCCAGATGAAATATCTCTACGGTTCTCTGGATATTCCTTGGGGAGAGGTGGTTAAGCTTAATGTTGGGAATTTTCAAGTTCCTGCGAGTGGTGGGCCAGGGGAATTGGGTAGTTTTCGAGTATTAGATCTGCGATCGCGTTCTGAGCAACAATTTCAAGCCGTATTTGGGGATAGTTTTATGGCGGCGATCGCCTTTTCTCAACCCCTACAGGCTAAAGTTTTAACGGTCTATGGCAATGCTAGTCAACCCAACTCTCCCCATTTGGGTGATCAGTTACCGCTTTATGTCAAAAATGAACTCCGCAATGCCTGGCGCGATCGCCAAGAAATTGAAAAACACTTAGAACGACGAGACAATCTTTAGCTTTTTAACCCATTAAGATAAGGGCAAACTTTTTATATCCTTACGCAGAATGGGTTAGCGAACAATACACCTACACAAATCGTGCATTTTATCCCTCTGCCAAAAGGCTTAAACCATTGCGTAATGTTAAACTGATACAGCACATCGATCCATGTAGTTGTTTAATTGTTGATATTGTGTGGTCTTTAAAGAAAATTCATGACTCTTTCACTTCTTGAGACCATTCGACGGATTCGCTCTTCTTTAGATCTCCAAACGGTTCTTCAAATATCGGTTGGGGAAATTCGTCAAGTATTCACTGCTCAGCGAGCTATTATTTATCGCTGCGATCACGAAAGCAAGGGACAAGTGGTTGCTGAATCTATTCTTGGTAGGATTCCATCCCTTCTCCATACCGTAATCAGTTTATCCAAATCTCAGTTAGCTTGGTATCAGTCTCAACCCTTTCATTTTCTGACCGATCTTGATAAAAAACAGGAAAATTGCCAAAACCTAAAGAATTGGGTCTTTAGCAACCAATTCCCGATTAAAACGTTAATTATTATTCCCTTATTCATTGAAAACAATTTTTGGTGCATTCTAGAAATTCATCACCTTCTAGACTCTATTCCCTACTCATCATCGATTGTAGACACCTTGCAGGCTTTAATTCCCCACCTAGCGGCTGCCGTCGAACAGTCCCTTAAGGTCAGTGCCTTGCACCAATCTCATCGAGTATTAACGTCAAATATTCATCAGAAAGCCCAAGAATTACAACAACTTCAAACCATCGAAGCCAGTCTTCGGAAAAGTCAGGAACATTTAGCTTTAGCCCTAGAAGGTTCAGGGGATGGATTATGGGATTGGAATATTGCGACAGGAGAGATGTATTACAATCAGGGCTGGCTGGGCATTCTGGGTTATGAAGCTCAAGAAATTCCTACAACGGTTAAAGCTTGGTTGAACCTAATTCATCCCGATGACCTTCCTTGGGTGTGGGAGCGATTACATCAACATCTTCAAAATTCTCAAGTTTCCTATCATTTTGATTATCGGCTGTTGGCCAAATCGGGGGAATATATCTGGATCTCTAATTTCGGCAAGGTTGTGCAATGGGATAAACGGGGCAATCCCCTCCGTATGGCAGGAACCCATCGAGATATTCGCCATCGTAAACGTATTGAGGAGGCTTTGCGTAAACGGGAAGCATTGCTAGTGGAGGCCCAAGAAGTCGCTCAAATTGGCAATTGGGAATATGATGTTAAAACCCAAAAAATTGTCTGGACACAGCAACTATATAAAATCCTAGACCGAGACCCTGTTTTAGGAGAACCGAACTATCAAGAAAATTTAGAACTCTATCACCCGGAAGATCGCATGACATTAGATATAGCAGTTAAACAGGCAGTGAGAGAAGGAAAACCCTATCAATTAACGTTACGGCATTTGACTCCTGATGGCTCCCTCCGCTATATCAAGGGGATTGGTCAAGTCGAATGCAATGAAAAAAATGAGCCAATTCGCCTATATGGAACAGCGCAGGATGTTACGTCCCAAGTGTTGGCAGAACAAGCCCTGCAATATCAGTTAAATAAGGCTCTGCTGTTGCAAACCCTAAACGATAAGATTCGCCAAAGTTTGAATTACGATGAGATTTTTCAAACAGCAGCAGAAGAAATTGGTCGAGCCTTTCAAGTCAATCGCTGTTTGTTACACACCATAACGACTGCTCCCCAACGAGTCGATTTTGCGAAAGTGCCCTTTATTGCCGAATACCTATCAGGGGATTATCCCTCGGTTTCATCCGTTCCCATTCCCGTTAAAGATAATCCTCATTTAGAACGGCTCACTTCCCAAGAAAAGGCGATCGCGTCTCCCAATGTTTACGAAGAAGCCACCCTAGCAGGCGGAGAGGAACTGTTACGGGCAATTCAAGTTAAGTCAATGCTGGCGGTCGGCACGTTTTATCAAGGGGAATTGAATGGTTTATTAGTCCTTCATCAATGCGATCGCTATCGAGATTGGACAACCGAAGAAATTGAACTCATCGAAGCAGTGGCGGCTCAGGTCGGAATCGCGATCGCTCAATCGCAATTATTAGAACAGGAAAAACAACGACTCAAAGAACTTGAACAAAAAAATCAAGATTTATTGCTGGCTAAACAGGAAGCAGAAGCCGCCAATAAAGCGAAAAGTGAATTTTTGGCCAATATGAGCCACGAAATTCGTACTCCCCTCAATGCCATTCTGGGATTCAGCTATCTATTAGAAGATATGGTTAGCGATGGGGAAGGAAAAGAATATTTAGCCGCTATCAGTGCCAGTGGTCAAAACTTATTAACTCTCATTAACGATATTCTCGATCTATCGCGGATTGAAGCAGGGAAATTAGTTTTACAGCCAGAAGCGGTTGATTTAACCGAATTAGTCGCTTCATTAGAACAAATGTTCACCTATCAGGCCAGTCAAAAGCAACTTGACTTAATTTTTGAAATTGCTGAGGATATACCGCGATTGATTGAAGTAGATGGTGTCCGTTTACGGCAAATTCTAGTCAATTTGATTGGTAACGCGCTCAAGTTTACCGATATGGGACAGATTAAAGTTCGCTTAGATTGCTGCCCCAGTTTATCTGCGACTTCCCATACTGTTGGTTTAAAAATTACGGTGAGTGATACGGGAATTGGAATTGAACCGAGTAGTCAGAATAAAGTATTTGAAGCCTTTACTCAACGCGATGGCCAAGATAATCGTAAGTATGGCGGGACGGGGCTGGGGCTTTCCATTAGTCAACGGCTGACCGAAATGATGGGAGGACGCATTGAGTTAGAAAGTCGGGTCAATCAAGGAAGCACTTTTACGCTCTATTTTCCCGATGTTTCGCCACTCCAACCCGATCAGTCGGATACTCTCTCGCCAACTCAGCAAGAAATTGTTATTTCTTCCCAGCCCTCATCTGAGGAAATGCTTTTCCCTGCTCAGACTTTATCCGTCGAGCAACGTCACGAGTTAGCCGCTAAACTCGCCGATGAATCGGTGACTCATTTTTCCCATTTACAACAAACCTTAACCATTAGTGAAATAGAAACCTTTGTTAGTTGTTTAAGGGATTTGGGGCAAGATTATCAATATCAACCCTTATTGGATTACACCCATCGCCTACAACAGCAACTGGATTGCTATGATTGGAAAAATATCCCGAAAACGGTTGAATCCTTTAAGATAATGAAAGACTCTCTCACCGATCCTCCTTAATAATGCGTTCTGTTATTAATCCCCATGACTTCTTGATTTTGGCGGTGGATGATATCCCCACAAATCTTAAGGTATTGCGGGGGATCTTAGAACCGATTGGTTATGAGCTA
>CAYZWO010000019.1:0-46098 GCA_964482215.1 uncultured bacterium | reverse complement strand
CTTTAAAATAATATCTCACGATTTCCACAATGCGATCGCTGGCTTTTCCATCTCCAAAGGGATTAATGGCATTGGCCATTTGTTGATAGGCAACGGGATCGCTTAATAATTCACTGGCTTCTTTGAGTAACACTTCGGGATTGGTTCCCACTAATTTGGCGGTTCCTGCGGTAATGGCTTCGGGACGTTCTGTCGTTTCCCGCAACACTAAAACAGGTTTGCCTAAACTGGGGGCTTCTTCTTGTAAACCGCCTGAATCGGTCAATAATAAGTAACTGCGTTGAATGGCTCCCACTAATTGAGCATAATCCAAGGGTTCGGTTAAAAAGACACGGGGATTATCGCCTAATACTTTTTGAATGGGTTCTCTGACAGTCGGATTACGGTGCATGGGTAATAATAAAGCCGTATCAGGGAATTTATCTAAAATTAGACGAAAACCTTGCAAAATGTCTTCTAATGGTTCTCCCCAATTCTCTCGACGGTGAACTGTAGCCAAAATTATGCGATGCTGATCCCAATTGAGTCCTGGAATCGGACAAGCAGGTTTTTTCTCGGCGACTCTTAATAATGCATCAATAACGGTATTGCCTGTTAGGTGGACTTCCCCTGTTACTCCCGACCGTTCTAAATTATTCATGGCCATTGGAGTCGGTGCAAAATGAAGTTGGGTCAATTGGGAAATGAGGCGACGGTTAGCTTCTTCAGGAAAGGGATTATAGATATTGTCAGTTCTCAGCCCTGCTTCAACGTGGCCAATGGGAATCTGTTGATAAAAGGCTGCAAGCGCAGCAGCAAAAGCGGTGGTGGTGTCCCCTTGCACAATCACCAATTGGGGCTTGAGTTTAGTAAATAAGGTTTCGAGTCCCTGCAAACTGCGGTAGGTAATGTCGGTCAGGGTTTGCTTGGGCTGCATGATATTTAAGTCTTCATTCGCCTCAATCTGAAACAGTTGCATCACCTGTTCGACCATTTCCCGATGTTGCCCCGTTAAAATGACGTGGGTTTGGAAATCACTGTGACGACGAAATTCCTGAATCACGGGGGCTAATTTAATCGCTTCAGGGCGAGTCCCCAAGGTAATACAAATGGATAAAGGCGATGAGTTCATGGAAATTTTTCAGCGATCGCAGAGGGCAGACTCTATTTTAATCAAGATTGCGCCATTAAATCTGTTATGGGTTGGTTTATCCTGCAAGTTCATGAATATCACGAGTCGAACCAATTAAAACCATCATCATTCCTTTATAGAGCCGTTCTTCGGGGGCAGGATTAATTTTAAATTTTTCTTCGTTACCAATGGCCAAAACGTTTACCCCATAATTTTTGCGTAATTGCAATTCAGCCAAGGTTTTATTGTTAAAGTTCTCAGGCACGAGCATTTCAACAATACTATGTTCAGGATCAAGCTCGAAGCGATCGATAATTGAGGGTTTGGTGAGCCGATAGGCCAAATCTTTTCCAGCTTCCTGTTCGGGAAAAATAATTAAATCTACGCCTAAACGTTTAAGGATATTTTCATGGGTATCGGAAGACACTTTGGCTACCACATACTTCACCCCTCCTTCTTTTAAGTTGAGGCTAGTAATAATACTCTCTTTTAAATAGTTTCCGATCGCCACAATCACAGTTTCAAACTCAAAAATCCCCGCTTCTCGTAGGGCATTAACATCGGTAGAATCTAAGGTGATTGCATTAGAAACAACCCTGGCAGCTAAAGCTTCGGCTACCAATTTTTCATCTTGGTCGATACCAAGTACCTCATAACCATTACTATGCAGCGTTTCACAGACAGAACGACCAAATCGACCTAATCCAATAACCGCAAATTGGCGATTTTCTTGGCGAAGAGCTTTTAAAAACTTAATTTTCTTCATGATTTTTAGGACTCATCTTAACTGTCAAGCATAATTAGCCAATTAAAAGATTTTCTTCGGGATATTGGATGGTACTGGGACGCGGATCACCAATAATGGCAGCTATTAACAGGATAACGCCTACTCGGCCAATATACATGACGGCAATAATGACCAATTGGGAGAGGGCTGATAAGTGAGCCGTAATACCCATCGATAATCCCACCGTAGCAAAGGCAGAAACGACTTCAAATAAAATGGCAACGGCAGCGACAGGGGAGCTTAAGTGTCCTTCGATAAAGGTAATGATACTAGTAGCTACAATGACGGTGAGGGCTGATCCAAAGACAACGGCGATCGCTTTCAAAATTAACGAGTTGGGAATGGTGCGTTTGTAGGTAATCACTTCCTCTTGACCCCGCAAGACAGAACGAGTGCAATTGGCCAAAATACTGACAGTTGTGGTTTTGATGCCGCCCCCTGTACCGCTAGGACTCGCCCCAATAAACATAAAGATCATGGTAATTAGGAGGGAGTTAATTTCTAACGCGCCGTTATCAATGGTGTTAAAACCAGCGGTTCGAGTAGTCACCGATTGGAACCAAGCTGCCATCAGTTTATCTTTCCAACTAAATTCCGCGATGGTGTTAGGATTTTGATATTCAATGAATAAGAAAGCGATTGTTCCTAAAACCAATAAAAATAAGGTCATTCTCAGCACAATCTTAAAATTTAAAGAAAACTCAAATCGCCTTTTTTGTCGCTCTCGAAGATTGTCTAACCATAAATACAACTCAATAATAAATTGATAACCAATGCCACCAAAAATAATTAAGCCCGTAATCACAACATTAATAATAATGGAGTCATAGTAACCGATTAAACCATCTTTAAATAAACTAAACCCTGCATTATTAAAGGCACTAACACTATGGAAAATTCCGAACCAAAGGGAATCAGCGAGATCATATTGTTGGGAGAATTTATAGGTTAGAAAGAAGCTCCCTGTTAACTCAAAAATTAAGGTTGTTGCAATGATGGATTTAACTAAGTTTTGACTGCCTTGTAAAAAAGGGCGATCAAAGGATTCTTGAATAGCAAATCGTTGTTGCAGATCAAATTTTCGTCCAATTAATAACATTAAAAAAGTGGTCATGGTCATGTAACCCAAGCCACCAATTTGTACTAGCAATAATAAAATGAATTCTCCCCAAAAGGAAAAGTGAGTATTGGGATCAACTACGGCTAAGCCCGTTACACAAACCGCAGATGTTGACATAAACAGCGAAACAAGAAAATTACCCCACTGGCCATCGGTAGTCGCAAACGGCATCATTAGGAGTAAGGTTCCAACGGCAATAACGGCAAAAAAGCCTAAACAGATTGTCCGTGAAATGGTCATTTGCATGACTTAAAAATTGTTAAAAATAAAGATAATAGTCGGCGCGATCGCGGGTTAGAAAAAATTAGAAATAATGATTTAAAGCTAAAGGCTTATCATAGGCGTGTAAGAGGCTTTCGTAAAGCTTTTCTAAGCGATTAATATTTTCATTAAAAGTATAGCGTTCTAAAACACGATCTCTCGCTTTTTTGCCTAATAATTCCGTAATTTCAGGATGATCCCGAAATAAGGGCAAAAGGGTTTTTAACTGAGTCGTTACCCCTTGGGTACTTAAGATCACCCCTGCCCCTTTTTCTAACACTTCTCCGTCGGCTCCTGCATCCGTCGCTAAACAGGCTGCCCCGCAAGACATCGCCTCTAATAAGGATAACGATAAGCCTTCTACCAAGGACGGAAGGATAAAAACATCAGCCGCCCGTAAAATATTAATGCGCGTCATCTCATCGGCAATAAATCCCAACCAATTAATGCCATGCTCTCTGCCATAGGTAGTTTCTAGAGTTGATTTTAAAAGACCATCCCCCACGATCAGTAATTGGCAATCCTCACCCATATCGCAATGTCGCCAAGCTTTTAAGAGAGCTTCTACATTTTTCTCAGGCGCAATTCTGCCTAAATAAACAAATAACCGTTTAGCCTGAAACTGCGATTTAACGCTCGATTCCCCAGGCGCGTATTTCTCCACATCCACCCCATTGGGAATAATGGCTAAACGACGACGGGGGACACCCAATTTAACCAATAAATTGCGCTGTAATTGGGAAAAAACGATTACCTTATCGTATTGGGCTAAAAAGGGGGCGTAAAGCTGATAGGTTAAGAATTGGGTACTGGAAGACAGATTGCGCAATTTACTGTCAAAGGGCGGATGGAAGGTCGCAACTAAAGGAATATTTAATTCCTCACAAATTTCTGGCAACCGAAAATCTAAAGGAGAGAGGGTTAAAGAGGCATGAACCAGATCGGGTTTTAGTTTTTGGAGAGATTCGGCTAAAACCTTACTCGATTTCGGCGTAGGAATGGTGTAAATGGTGGATTTAAACAGAAAAGGTAAGAGGACTTCAGGACAATCGGGCCAACTTTGGTCTAAGGAATCTTCTTGGGAAAAATGAAGAAAACTGACCTTATATCCCCGATCTAATAGGGCATTGGTGACTTCTCTTCCATAGGTTACATTTCCACAAAAAGGGGATTTTTTTCCTAGCCAGGCAATGTGCATTGAATCTTAACCGCGAATGTGAATAAAAAATTTTGTTAAAAAAGAAATGGGCATGATATTTGATAATCATAGACTAAAGGGATACGCTTTGAATCAGCGTTTGGGCTTGAGTTAGGCTTCTCAAGAGGCTTTTAGACCTATAGCCCCAAGAAAAAAACAATTATTCCCAAAAATAATAAAAAATTACCAAGATTAATCACCCTGGTAATTTTCGCTGATTTAAAAGTTTTTAAGCACTCAATAAACTGCTCATGGCTCTGGCCATATTTTGCGGTTTGAAGGCATCGACGGCAGCGGTGGGTTCGTAGCCACAATGCACCATACAATCGGCACATTGGGGGTTATTGCTCTTGGGCCCGTAGTTTTCCCAGTTGGTATTATCCAGTAATTCCTGGAAGGTTTGATAATGCCCTTCATTGAGTAAGTAACAAGGCTTTTGCCAACCTAAGACGCTGTAGCTCGGACTCCCCCAGGGGGTGCAGTCGTAGTCTTTTTCTCCCATTAAGAAATCTAAAAAGAGGGGATTGTGGTTAAAATTCCAAGCTTTTTGACCTGATTTCCAAGGAGAGAGGATTTTTCTAAATAGGGCGCGGGTTTGTTCCCGTTTGAGGAAATGTTCTTGATCGGGGGCCCATTCATAACTGTAGCCTGGGGAAACCATCATGCCATCAATTCCCAAGGTTTGCAGAAAATCAAAGAATTCTTGGATTTCTTGGGGATCGGAGCCTTCAAAGATTGTCGTGTTAGTGGTTACGCGGAATCCTTTTGCTTTAGCGGCTTTAATGGCTTGTACTGCTTTATCAAACACACCGACGCGATCGACGCATTTATCGTGATGTTCCCGCAATCCATCTAAATGAACGCTAAAGGTTAGGTAGGGAGAGGGTTCAAATTTAGCCAAACTTTTTTCTAACAAGATGGCATTGGTGCAGAGGTAAACGAATTTTTTACGAGCGACTAAGCCTTTGACAATTTCATCAATTTGGGGATGGAGTAAGGGTTCTCCCCCAGGAATCGAGACGACAGGCACGCCACATTCTTCAACGGCGGCAAAACACTGTTCAGGGGTTAAGTTTTGGGTCAGAATTTCGGTGGGATGCTGAATTTTGCCACAGCCTTGGCAAGCTAAGTTACAACGAAATAGGGGTTCTAGCATCAAAACTAAGGGAAAACGTTTGTTTCCTTTTAACCGTTGCGAAATGATATAACTACCGACAACGAGGGCCTGTTTTAATGAAACAGCCATATTTTTCCTCTCACCACGTAATTTGTTAAGATTTGATACATTATAGTTGCCTTTCAGCGATCGCGGGAATCGATGCTTAATAAAAAAGCCCACTACTGTGAGCCAAAATTAGAATTTTCGTTTTAATTGTTTTAATTGATGAGTTTATCCGATCAAGAGCAGGACAGCTATCAAGCAGACTCATGCAATCTATTCAACGATAACTTCACCAACCATGCCTGCGCCGCGATGGGGTTCACAGTAGTAGCTGTAGTTTCCTGGCTCAGTGAAGGTAGATTCAAAAGATTCGCCAGGAGAGAAGACTAAGGCTTTGTGGGAAGCTTTGGTTGCAACCTCAGAAGTACCATCAAAAACAACGTTGTGGGGAGCTAATTTATTATTGACCCATTTAACGGTATCACCTGCTTTGATAGTAACGGTTTTAGGCTCAAATCCTAAAGCTCCAGCATCGGTTCCCATCTTTACAGTTACCGTATCAGCCGCAGCGGGGCTTACGGAAAGGAAAAAGCTCGTAACAACGAGGAACAGGCTAGCAAGCAATAATCCCAATTTTTTAGACATCTGTGTTAGCTTCCTAAAATAATTTTTACGAAACAAGTAGGGCAAGGTAATCTGTCTACCCAAGTCCAACCGTTTGTTTTTTGCATCTTTCAATATCTTACTACGAAGTTTGACACTTTGTCGTAGGAAAACCAAAAAGCCCAAAATTCGCTGTCGGTTATCCACACTGAGCATTCAATTCCGAAATTAAGGACAATAAAATTAATTATATCTAGACGAATTCCATGAAGTTTCCGATCCAGTCTCTCTACGGTGTATATCGCAATGCTATCCATCATCCCCGCTATCGTTGGTGGATAATTTTAGGGACTTTAGTTTATCTGCTCAGTCCCTTGGATATTTCCCCCGATGTTTTTCCAATTGCGGGACAAATAGACGACTTTGTATTAGTGACCATGCTCATGACGGAAGTTTCCCAACTCGCGATGGAAAAATTGAAAAAATCCCGTCAATTGAATACTAATAGCGCGGAAGCATCCCCCACTCAAGCAGAGCCAACCATTGAAGTTAAAGCCGTTTCTCTGGATTAGTTCCTGTTAAAATTTTTTGCAACGAGGATTGCAGATCACGATATTGAAACTTAAATCCCGCCGATTCGGTTGCCCTGGGTAAAACCTGCTGACCTTCTAACACCACCTGAGCAGCTTCTCCGAGTAATAAAGACAAGGCAAAATCAGGGACAGGCAACCAGGAGGGACGATGGAGGATGCCTCCTAAGGTTTGGCAAAATTCTGCCATACGCACAGGATTTGGGGAGGTTGCATTAAAGGTTCCTGCCATTTCGCTATGGGTTAAGGCAAACAGGATTAGATTAATTACATCATCGCGATCGATCCAGGAAAACCATTGCTGACCTTTACCGATGGGGCCACCTGCAAACAGTTGGAACGGTGGGATCATTTTCGCTAAGGCTCCCCCATTTCCCAAAACAATCCCCAATCGTAAAATCACTAAACGGACATCTAGGGCTTGAACTTTGTGGGCTTCCGTTTCCCATTTTTGACAGACTTGGGCGAGAAAATCATTGCCTGATGAACTGCTTTCAGTAAACATCGCGGTTTCACTGGAGCCGTAGTAACCGATCGCCGAGGCATTGATTAAGACTTGAGGCTTGGGATCAGCTTTTTTTATAGCTTCTACAATTTTTTGAGTGCCGAGTTGCCGACTTTCGATAATGGCTTTTTTATGTTCGGGTGTCCACCGTTCCGCGATCGGTTCCCCTGCTAAGTTAATTACCGCATCGCAACCTTGAATGCTATTTTGCCAATCTCCCGATTGAGTGGGCTGATAGGCAATGATTTCTGCGTGAGGAAAAGCGGATTTTGGAAACAGTTTTTGGGCTTTTTGAGGATTACGCGCCAAAATAACCAAATCATGGCTTTCATTATGTAACTTTGGAACTAATCCTGTTCCGACAAATCCCGTTGCACCCGCGATCGCAATTTTCATAAAAATATTTTTAAAGTTATCTTTGTTTAAGTGATTTAAAAGAACAAGTTTAACAACGCTGTTACTTTAACTTAAGAATAACTCAAAAAATAAACCAAATTATGAGAAATTTATGGACAATCCAGCCGCTATTTCAGGATAGGCAAAATGTCCTAATCGTCTTCCCCAAAAGCGTAAATCCGTAATGAATGGAATAAATTTATTTATCTTGATATCCCATGCCATTAGCTTCGGCATAGCGATTCATAAACCGCATAAATCGATCCCAATGCTCATCTTGTTCAATTTCAAAACCGCACTCAACGCCTTTTAACTCATCCCCTTCATCTCCACCAAAAAGAAATCTTAAAGAGGAAGGTTCTGCACTAATTACACCTTCAGAATCTGTTAAAAGCATTGCACCATGAAATTCATTAGTAAAACTCTGAAATTTTTCGATGGCTTTTAAATTATGAAAAGTAAACATTACGGTACGCAAACCTGTTGCTTTATTGCGACGCAAACTAACGTTACTGAGGACTTCGGGCAATCCTGCAAAAAATTCAATCGTCGGTTCAGCTTCTATCATGATCGTTTAATGATTCAATCATTAAGATATTATGCTTTCATGATTTTATTGTATGAAATACCAACGTATTTTTAAAGCTTTTTTAATAAAAATATATCTTTAGGAAAGATAAGTTAAACAAAATTAAAGATTAGTTAATGGGGTGATTTTTTATCAATTATTAAATTCAAAAATTAAGTTTAAGAAATAAGAAAAAATTAACAGTAAATTTAATAACAATTGGTTAACATCGATAAATATAGAGAATGAAGAAACGATGCCTCTCCATTCTTTACACCATTGGGAATTAAAAATTATTCTCCACCTTGTAATCTAATGATTAAAAATCCCCAAGCTAAACCCACTAAGGTCAGAACAGTTAGGATTACGGGAACGGTGTATAACATACTTTCTGCGGTCATGCTTGAGTCTCCTTGGATGTAAAATTCTTTAATTTAGATACGGTTTGAAGAAATGGCGATGATTATCGTTCGTTTGTTATCGATTTGCTAACGACAGAAGGATAACCATTATTGGTATTGTAGAACAACTAGGCTTTCCAAAATAGGGTTATGGTTCAGGCTTCTTTTCCCCATCTCGCGTTAACCTTGGGTGATCCCGCAGGCATTGGCCCCGAAGTCGTATTAAAAGCGTTGGCCGATCGCTCCGTTACGCAACAATGCAAAATTACCCTCGTCGGAACGCGATCGCTGTTAGAGCAGCATTATGTCAGGCTAAAAAATCAGGGGCAATTAGTCGCCGATCCCGCAAACTTCACGATTTTAGAGATTCCCTTAGATCCTGTAATTGAAACCCAGATTGAATTAGGCAAAGGCAATGAAGTCAGTGGAAAAGCCAGTTTTGCCTATTTAGATACCGCGATCGCTGAAACCTTAGCCGAAAAATTTCATGGGATTGTGACTGCTCCGATTGCCAAATCTGCTTGGAAAGCGGCGGGGTATCATTTCCCTGGACAAACGGAAGTCTTGGCCCAACGTACTCAGGTGGAAAGATTTGGGATGCTCTTTGTCGCGCGATCGCCCCATACCCAATGGACATTACGTACCCTGTTAGCCACAACCCATATCCCTTTAAATGAAGTCTCGACAACCTTAACCCCTGAGTTGATGAGCCTTAAATTAGATTTATTGGTACAGACTCTTGAACAAGATTTTGGGTTAAGTCAGCCAACTATCGCGATCGCGGGCTTAAATCCCCACAGTGGAGAGCAAGGACAATTGGGCACAGAAGAACAGGATTGGTTAATTCCTTGGTTAGACGAGGCACGTCAGCAATATTCAAATGTTCAACTCATCGGCCCTGTCCCGCCTGATACCCTTTGGGTTAAACCGGGCCAAGCCTGGTTTCAGGAAGCAACCATTAACGCAGCAGACGCTTATTTGGCTCTCTATCACGATCAAGGCTTAATTCCTGTCAAATTAATGGCCTTTGATCAAGCCATAAACACCACCATTGGTTTACCCTTTATCCGCACCTCTCCCGATCACGGAACGGCCTTTGATATTGCAGGTCAAGGCATCGCTAAAGCTGATAGCATGAAAGCCGCTATTACCCTCGCCGCCGAGTTAGCCCATTCTCGATTTGGTTAATAATCAACGTGGCGATCGCGAAAATTGAATGGATAGCAATTGCCTCCATCAAAATTGAGGAACGTTAAAGCTGTTAATTTTAATTTAATTACTTACTTTAACGCTCCTTCACGCTTGTTAGTTAATGGTTAGCTAAAACGGATGGCTAGGGCTTCTCTGGCTTGTTCGCGGTCATCAAAATGGATTTTTTCGGTTCCTAAAATTTGATAATCTTCGTGACCTTTGCCTGCAATTAAAACACCGTCGCCTGCTTTTGCTTCACGAATAGCCTGACGGATAGCTGTTGCGCGATCACTGATTACTAGTGGTTCCACCGAAGCAGGAATACCCGCCACCACATCGGCCAAAATCTGCTCAGGGTCTTCAGTACGGGGATTATCTGAGGTTACAACTGCAATATCTGCTAGTTCTGCCGCAATTTTCCCCATCAAGGGACGCTTGGTACGATCGCGATCGCCGCCACAACCAAAGACACAAATCATTTTGCCCCGAATAAACGGTCGAGCCGCTTTGAGTAGGTTTTCCAAACTATCGGGCGTGTGGGCATAATCCACAATGACGCTGATATCTTGATCGGGCTTGATTTGTACCCGTTCCATCCGTCCTGGAACCCCAACAAAATTAGGCAATACGTCAATCATTTGCTGGAGGTCTAAGCCCAAATGTAAACCCGTCGCGATCGCGGCTAAGAGATTTTCCAAATTAAATTGACCCACTAAGGGCGAAAGAAACGGGGCTTCCCCTAGAGGCGTTACTAACGTTCCACTTACCCCCGTAGACCCGTAGGTTAAATTACGGGTATACAGATCCGCCGTTGCATCATTCACACTATACGACCAAACTTTATCGGGACTTAACTGCTCAATCAAACGCTGACCGTAGGGATCATTTTTATTAATTACCGCCCGACCTTTTAAGTATTGGGAATCGAACAACAGGGCTTTAGCCGCAAAATAGGCATCCATCGTGCCATGAAAATCGAGGTGATCCTGGGTCAGATTACTGAAAACTGCGACTTCAAAGGGGCATTCCTTAACGCGACCTTGAAACAGGGCATGGGAACTGACTTCCATCACCGCGTATTCATTTCCGGCTTCTACTGCTTCGGCTAACTGGGCTTGTAATTCCGTTGCAAAGGGCGTGGTATGGGTAGCCGTTTTTTGAAATCCTTTCCAGCGTGTGTAAAGCGTTCCTAACAGAGCAATGGGTTTATGGGCTTCGGTTAAAAAATATTCAATTAAATGAGTCGTCGTCGTTTTCCCATTCGTGCCCGTCACCCCGATCATGGTTAACTTTTGGGCTGGTTTACCGTAAAAAGCCGCCGCAACCTCAGCGCAAGCCGTAATAATATCTTCGACGGCAATCACGCAAACATCGGGGCCAGCAGGGTAATTGGCTAAAGCCTGGGGAGTAACCAAAGCCGCGATCGCGCCGGACTCTAAAGCACTGGGCCAAAATTCTCCCCCATCGACGCGAGTTCCAGGCATTCCCAAAAACAACGATCCGGGTTGACAGGCGTGGGAATTGGTCGAAAGGCTTTTCACCGTTTGCTCAAGAGCCGGATGATCGGGTAACGCTGCAATAACCGAGACTTGGGCTAATAATTCACGTAACTTTATCATGATTAATTGGGTAGGGGCGCATCTTTGCCGTTTATGAATGTCAATGCAACCTAGAGGTTCCATCCTGTTCATAGACTATTTGCAGACTAATTTACCCCATAACCGTTTTGTTTCTCCTTTTGCAGAAAAATTGTCATTTCTAAAGACGACAAGGGAAGACTAAACCAGTAGCCCTGCATCTCCTCGCATCCCAAGGATTGAAGCTGTTGCATCTGTCCCTCTGTTTCTACACCTTCGACAATGACTTTTAAATTAAATCCGCGTCCCAAGGTCAAAGCCGCCGCAATAATGGCAGAATTTTGCGGGCTGGTTTCGACTTCTTTAACAAAAGTTTGATCAATTTTGAGGGTATCAAAGGGAAATTGCTTGAGATAGCTCAAGGAAGAATAACCAATGCCAAAATCATCCATTGCCAAAGAAACGCCCATTTCCTGTAGCTGCTGAACAATTTGACAAGCCGAGGCGATATCCTGCATTACCGTTGTTTCCGTAATTTCCAACTCTAACCATTGGGGATCAAGGCCCGTTGCTTGCAAAATTTCCGAGATCATGGGGACTAAATCCGGTTGCTGGAATTGACGAGCCGATAGATTTACCGACACCCGTACCCCCGATAATCCTAATTGTTGCCAATGGCGATTTTGTTCGCAGGCCATTTGTAAAACCTGTTTTCCCAGCATAAGAATTAATCCACTTTCTTCAGCTAAGGGAATAAATTGATTGGGAAAAATCAGGCCCTGTTTAGGATGCTGCCAACGAACTAGGGCTTCAATCCCCGACACCCGACCTGTTTTGAGGTTGATCTGGGGCTGATAGTGTAACAGGAATTCTCCTCTTTCTAGGGCTTGATGTAGTTCCCGCTCTAACTGTAAACGATTAGAATGCCGAGACGTAATAACGGGAGAATAAAATTGATAATCCTGTCCCGTTAAGTTGCCCGTATTCGACAAGGCGGCATTGGCATTGAGTAAGAGAGTTTCCGAGTCTTCCCCATGCTCAGGATAGGTCGCAATTCCAACGGTTCCGCGTAGATAAAAAGGATGATTTTCGATGAGAAACGGCGGCTGGAGCGATTCTAATAGGGATTGGGTAAAGTCGGCAATTTCTGGGTTTTTGGGATGCTTAAGTCCGGTTAATAAAATGGTGAATTGATCCCTGTCCCATCGGGCTAAACGGGCAGAGGAATTCATTAAGCTATTTAATCGCGTCGTAACTGCACAAAGAATTTCATCCGTAATCAGATTACCCACAGTATCACTGAGGCTTTGGAGTCCTTTAACTTGCAAGAACAAAACCGCGATCGCTGTATTATTTTGTTGGGCAGAGGTCAGCGCATCGGAAACAAACTGCTTAAACAAAAAACGATTCGGTAAATCCGTTAATGGATCATAAAACGCTTGATAATTAAGAGTTTGTTCGGCAACTTTGCGTTCTGTAATATCAAAAACGTAGCTTCTAATTAATTGGGTCTCTGGTAAATAATGAATATGTTGCTCAAAAACCTTTTGATGAACCGTAACTTCCCGACTAAACAGGTAATCATTGCGATATTGGGGCAAGGTCAACAAATCTTTCAATAAAGGATGGTGAATATTCAGTTGTTCGAGGTCTTGAAACTTCTCGCGGGCAGCAACATTTAAATAGGTAATTTGTCCGGCGCGATCGACTTCTAAAATCGGATAGGGGCTAAATTCAACAAAACTAGCCAGCTTTTTAAATTGATCCTCTGGAACATCCTCCAATCCCCGATAGAAGGGCATCATGGTTGCATCCCACTGTTCCTGGGGAGACTTCAATGAAGCATCGACCTGAGGTAAGGGAGCATCTCCTAATGCCGCGCTTCTGCCATGTTCTGTTGTGGTAACTAGGACTTGATAAAACGCCTTAATTTCACTACTAAAAAAAATCTTGTCTCCATGTTGGAGTTCTTTTTCTAAGTAGGATTCTCCATTAATCCAAAGCCCATTTCGGCTACGATTCCCCTCTAAATCACCATCAATAATATAAAAATAGGTTTCTAGATTGGCATTAATTTTTTTGATCAAAGTCGCCTGTTTTCGCGAAATCTGCGGTGACGGAATGACGATAGCATTACTGGGATGACGACCAATCGAATAGCAAGAATCCTGAAGATAAATAACTCGTTTAAAAGAGGGAGAGTCAATAATTAGCCGATGTAGCATAATAGAAAGACGAGTTTGGGTCAATTATTCAATGGGGAACTGCCCATTACTCTAAGGGGAAATATCGTTATTTAGTGCTTAAATTATACGCAATCGAAATCCTTCTTGGCAAGCTTTTAGTCCGTATCAAAGACAAGCTCAACCGCGTCATTATCCCGTATAAATAGCTAAGTAAATTAAAACCTAAATACCGCTTCAAGTGAGGTTAAATTTCATATCAATTTTATCTTAATATTTCTTGACATTACACTTAAGTAATCCCAAGGTTATTGAAGATGGCATTTCAAAAAAATTAAGACAAATATGTCTGAAAAACGTACAACGTTTTGTAACAAGTTTGCCAAGGAAGTTCGATTTTTATGGCAAGATATTTATGTAAAAGAGAGGAAAAGGGAAAATTTTCGATCCTAAGCTGGACTATTAAACTAAAACTTTACGCAAATTTACAATACCGCTTTGCTTAGCATTTTTCTACCATCCCTATCCTATAACTTTTCCCTATCAATATCATTAATTCGTTTAGAGTTTCTCAGTTTTTCCCTCTACGTGCAACTACGGGATCATCCAGAAATCAAACAACGGATTTCCTAAAAACCACAGAGGAATTAGCAAAAACGATTTGCTTACAATACAGACAAGTTAATGAATTGGGTAAATTTTTTTTGATTACTTTACTTTGAGGATATTGAATCTATGGTTTTGACCTCAATTGATTTATCTGCTAAGCCGAAAGGGCCAATACAAGCAGAACATAGTCTGAGAAAAGTTCATCCTAACAAGCATCACCACTACCAAGTTGAAGATTTTTTCTGTTTCCAGATGGGCACAGGAACGATTGTTGACTGGAACAATTGCCGCAACGTTTTAACCAGTGAAGATTTTATTATTGGTTTGATTGATGGACTGCAAGAAGAAGTTGGCAATGCGTCCAGCGTTGTAATGTATAACATCGGGAAAGAATGGGGACATTACGATGCGGAATTTTTCCACAAATGGTTTCTGACCGAATTTGGCTATACTTCTACCCTCAATGAATTGAATTTAAATTACGTTTTAGAAGGTTGGTGGTGGCCGTTTACCGCCCAAGGTTGGGGAAACTGGGCCATAGATCTCAGCGAACAAAAAAATGGCTTTTTGTTTGTTGACATCTTTGATTCTGCGGTTGCTCGTACCCTGGGCGATGTGGGTAAACCCGTTTGTCATATCTATGCGGGCCTATTAGCAGGCTTTTTTAGTCGCTTAGTTAAAAAATCCCTTAACTGCATTGAAATTCAATGTTATGCAATGGGGGAAACCTACTGCAAATTCCTCATTGGCAAACAGGATCGGATTGATTCAGCCACCTTCTGGTTGAATGAAGGAGCCAATGCCCGTGATATTGAAAAACGTTTAAGTGAAGGGGAGTATTTGAAATGACCAGCCAAACCCTTTGGGCAGGGTTGAGCGTATCCGAATTTTTCCAAGGATATAACTGGTCAGGAGAAACGCCCACGTTAGAACCAACCGTGACTGAAGCCGATGTGGATGTGCCCTCGTTGCTTTGTCTGAAGGTTCAGGATTTTCTCAACCAGGCAAACTGGCTCGGAGAATCCCTTACGCCGACTCCATCTTCTCCTACTACCCAGCCTCAACTCCCTGACCGTGCTTTCTCTTTAACCTTACCTGTCGCCGAATTTATTCGCTTTATCAATTGGCAAGGAAACGGCAATAAACCTGCGAGTAAAGCTGCAAAACCTGCTCAGTCAAAAGCTCCCGTCAGTTTCGCGCCCGCTTCTAAAGAAATTGATCTAGATGATTTATCCGACTTATTTTAAAGATTCTCAGGAGTACTATGCAAAAAGACTTTGAACGATTATTTCATCGCGCCGAGGATCACTATCTCATTCCGTCTGAAATGATTGCCCTCAAAAAACACGTTGGGCTTTTAGGCAAACGCTTAGAGACCTATCGTTATTTACGGGATAATGAAGTTGCCATTTTTCAGACCGTTGCAGACCACCTCGAAGCGGATTTTCCTGACGAGCCAACCCAACGCCTAGAGCAATGCCTGTGTCATTGGATTAGCACTCTGCGCTACAGTGCTATGGCCATGTTACTCAGTAATCCCGAATATCTCCAATATCGGCTGCTGGAGTGGTTGACTGAAGTGGTCGGCGCGCACGAATTAACAGCGATTGAAACTCGTCTATCAGCCTTGTTAACCGATCACCTCCAAAATAACTTATCGGCGGAAAGTTTTAATTTGTTAAAACCCTTCCTGGAACAATCCCAGAAAATTTTACTGGCTCCAACTGAAGCCCCCTCAACTGAACCGCTCATGGTAGGAGATCAAGCATGATTGACATTAACAACCTCATTAATAATCGCTCCCTCAAAGGTAATTATTTCGCGCCTGATGCCTATCTCCAGGGGGATAACGAATTTGGATTATTGGAAAATCGTAGTGGTGCCCGCTTATTAGCAATTCCCGATACTTTACTAAAAGGGCTGTTTACGGCTCTAGATGCAGAGTTAGGTTCGGGGGCGGGGATTGCTCTGTTTAGCTGTGGTCGTTTCTGGGGTAAGTGCTTCTATAACCGTTTTGCGGATGAACTCGCCGCTTACTATGAAAAGCCTTTGGCTCAGATGGAGATGATCCAGTTCCTACAATGCCTTAAAGAATGCTGGAAAACTCATGGTTGGGGTGTTTTAGATATTGATCTTAAATACTATCAACATGGTTTTATTATCGCTAAGGTGGTCAATTCTCCCTATGTGGCCACGGCTCCTCAAGGCAAACGCCCAATGGGATTTTTGGAAGCGGGTATTTTAAGTGCCTTTTTTAGTGAGTTAACGGGGCAAGACCTCAATGGCGTACAAACCACCTGTGAGTCTTTAGGGGCTGATAGTAATACCTTTATTATTGGCATGAAAGACCGCGTTAAGTCGGTTTCGGCTTGGTTGGAAGAAGGTCATGATCACGCCACGATTATGGAATTGCTCTGCCGCCAGCAAAATTGAGATAATAAATTCATAAGGAATTTAAATCTAAACGAGGAAAATCAACCTGTGGCTAAAAAAATCAAACTCGACCCTATTAACGTTGAAGTTGCCATTGAAACTAACGATAACCTTCTTTCTGCACTCCTGACCAAAGATTTGAGTGTTATGAAAGAGTGTGGCGGGCGAGGAATGTGTGCTACTTGCCATGTTTATATTACTGAGGGAATGGACAGTTTATCTCCAATTAATCGGCGTGAACTCCGTAGCCTAGAAGTAATTACAACCTGTACTAAGTTTTCTCGTCTGGCTTGTCAAGCAAGAGTTTTAGGCGAAGGGGTTGTCGTTGAACTGCCTTCTGGGATGTACATCAGTGAAATTGAAAATATTGAAGATTTGATTGGCCGTCGGGCTGAGGATAATATTCTCCATCCCATCACTGGTTCGATTCTCGTAGAAGCAGGCAAGTTGATTACTCGTTCGATGATTACCCAACTCCAGGATACTCAGGTAGAAGTTTCCGATTATTTAGCCAAAACCCGTGATGCTTAAGGACTGATTAGGTTGCTCTTCACGCATCGAATCGGTAGCGGGTCACTGAATTAAATCACTCGTCGTGCAACAAGGAATTAAAATTTATGTTCAAACAACTCACTCGATTAAGTATTGATGCGGATGGACGCTATGCAACGGATTCGGAATTGCAGTTTTTGCAAGATTATCTAGATACGGTAGAAACTCGCATTAGTGCCTATGAATCCATTCGGGAACATGAAGAGCAAATCATTTATCGTTGGGAAGCGGCTAAACATGGTTTAAAAGAAGATCTGTTCCACATGGGCGATCGCGATGTTTCCGAGATTTGTCGGCGGGATATGACCAATGTGTTTCGGTGTTCAGCAACTGCCATTTTATTTAATGACCTTGATCGTTTACGGGAAGGGCTGTTAATTTGGTATCAAACGATTGTTCGAGCCTTTAACTACACCAAATACGCCAAATTAAACTACGTCATTATTCAGGATGTGATTAAAGAATTCCTCAAACCTGAAGAAGTTGATCTGTTGTTACCTGCGCTCAAGCTCGACCACACTATTCTTAGTAATTAATTTCTTAAAAATTATGAGTACAACTTTTTCCGTTACCCTTATTAACGAAGCTAAAGGAATTCATAAAATCATCGAGGTTCAAGAAGATGAAATCATTCTTTATGCTGCCAACGAAACGGGATTAGATCTTCCTCATTCGTGTTGTGCAGGTGCCTGTTTTGATTGCTTAGGAAAATTAGTTGAAGGGACAGTTGAACAAACGGAAAAAGCCATATCTTTTCTGCGACCCAAAGAAGTAGAAGATGGCTATGTATTGCTTTGCTCTGCTACTCCTACCTCAGACTGCACCATTCAAACGCACTACGCAGAAGAGATTTTTGATTAATTACCTCGCTACTGAATAAAAAGGATTGAAGTTATTATGGAACACCCTATCGAGAATCAAACCGCTACAGCCCCTGCTAATTCTTCTGCTAATTTATTAGATGGCTTGTCGGCGGTAGGCTTAGTTGGTGGCGCGATCGCCTCATTTGTAACCAATAACGTGGCTGCTGCTGCCGTTCCCATTGCCGTTGCCGTTGGACTGCACATTAAAAATCGTCGGGATCTCGCGCAAGAGATGGCCCAAAAACAAGACACCGCGATCGCGCAAGTCGTCCAAAGCATCAACCAACACCAAGCGGCCCTAACTGAATATTTACAAAAATTCCAACAAGAAACCCAAGGGCAACAAAATCAACTCCGTCAACTGCAAGAAAGCAACCAACAACAGTTATCCAAAAATTTGGCCGATCAGGTCAATGCACTGCAACAATTGATTGCAGGTTTAAAACAAGATACCCAGCAAACCACCCAAGCCCTAGACGACCAACACAAAGCCTTAGAAGTGGTGGTTGGAGAATTGCGGCAAATGGAAAATGCGTCACGGGTTATTGAAGCCAATCCCAAAGCTGAAGCCTATTATCAACGGGGTCTGAGCCACCAACGCTTAGGCGATCGCGCAGAAGCCCTCGTCGATTATACCAAAGCGATTTCTCTCAATCCCGAATTGGCCGCCGCTTTCTACAATCGAGGCGTTGTTTATGCAGAACTCGGCGATCGCAAACCTGCGGTAGAAGACCTGCGTCAAGCCGCCAAACTCTACTTTGAACAAGGGGATCTCGATAACTATCATCGCGCCAGAGATCTGGGTAAAGAATTCTATGATCTCCAACATCCCTTCCCTGGTGAAGACGAACGGGCTGCCGTTGCAACAGAAACCAGCGATCGCGTTGTGGAATTAGATGAAGATGGCGACGAAATCAGAAAACCCTTAGTCGACGATGACAGCATCACCGTCGGAAGTTTATTTGATTAGTCCCTTAGCTTTCCTTAAAAAGTAAAAAACTCAGCAAATCAGTGAATCATTTGCTTTTTAAGGCTCTAAATTAGACATCAAATCAAGATAAACAAACTTTAGCTTCCATTTTTCCTCTCTCGGAACCGATTATCCCAGGAGTTAGGGAGACAGGCGTTAAAATGAAGAATGACGCTCTGGCTGCTCTATCTCCTTTTTTATGGCTCCTCAACCCGTATTAATCAAGGCTCGTACCCATCGTTCGTACTACCGAATTTTAGGACAAATTGGTCAAGGGCAGTTTGGCAAAGTTTATTGCGCGCTCCATCGTCAATCAGGTAAACTCTACGCCCTCAAAGATTTAGAACACAAGGTTTTTCCCACCAACAAATTTTTGCGAGAATTAACCTATCTCGTCACCCTACGCCATCCCAATATCGTTACCTGTTACGCGATCGAATACCATTCCCGTGGCCGTTACTTAGTGATGGATTATTGTGAAAGCGGCACCCTAAGAGACTTAATCGATAATGAAGGGGAAGTAAGCCTACTTGAAAAATTAAAATTAATTGTTGATATTCTCGCAGGCTTAGAACACGCCCATCGCTCACAAATTATTCATTGTGATATCAAACCCGAAAATATTTTATTAAAACTCACAACAACAGGGTGGGAAGCGAAAATCTCTGACTTTGGCATTGCTCAATTAACGGAAGTAACAGGCAACCCCAACTTTGGCAGAGGTTATACAGGTTCTCCTGCCTATATGGCTCCTGAGCGTTTTTATGGAAAGTTTTCTGCCACCTCAGATCTTTATGCTGTCGGTATTCTCCTCTATGAATTAATTTTAGGGTATCGTCCCTTCACAGGATTACCAGGACAAATCCAATCTGCCCATCTAAATCAACGGGTTTCTATCCCTGAAAATTTCCCTGTCTTGATACGACCCATCTTAAGTAAATCCTTAGAAAAATTACCGCAAAAACGCTTTCCTGATGCGGGAGCCATGAAAGAAGCCTTGCAAGTGGCGATACAAAAGCTTAAAACCGAATCATCCCTCCGTGTTTTTTTCCAAACGGTAGATCGTCCCCTGCGTTATCATTCCTTTAGTCAAATTACCTCAGAAACCATTACTTCCCCCGTTCATCATCTCAGCGTTTTTCAAGAACAGGTTTATCTCAGTTTAGATAAACAGCTACTAGGCAGAACCTATCAAGATAAAGCGTTAAATGGCGATCGCGTCAATCAATGGGAAATCAACTTAGCTGAGCCAGTGGTAACGTTACAAAGTCATCAACAAGGGAGTTTTGCCGTTACTCGTTCCTTGGGAAAAATTACAGACTCTGAAAAATTCACCTATCATCTTTATCAATTTCCTAAAAGTCCCTCGCCTCATACAGTGGAAGCACAACCATTAGGAACTTGGCAAGTCAGTAAATTGGCCTGTTGTTTTGACCCCTTGGGAACTTGGTTCGGTCTAGTGACTCCTCGCCATGACAAAGAAACGAGGGGAAGTTTCCAATTGTTAAAACTGCCTCAACTGCAACCCGTCTCTGTCGCCCATAACAGTCTATTTCCCTCTCAACTAATCACCGTAGACCATGCTCACGGATTAGCCGTCTTTTTAGCCCAAACGAATACTCGTCAAGCCACCGTTTTTCGCCTGTTTAATCGTCGTGGAAATTTTTTTTCCGCCTTTACCTTACCGACCTTATTAACTGCGCTAACCCTAAACACCAGAACCCATAATCATTTATTTGGCTTAGAACTCAATCATAAAAACATTGGTCTTTTAATTCGCCTCAGACCCTTAAAAGCCATTCGTATCGCCCTAAACCTAGAGCCTGTTTTCATTTTGTCCTATTCTTGGGGATATTTATTAGCGGATCATCAAGGCAATTTTCATCTTCTTGATGCAGAGGGCTATCATATTGGCGAATTTAATTTAAATGAAAAAATTACGGCGATCGCGGCAGTTGGAGAATCCCGTTGTTTAGTGGCAACGTGGTCAGGGACTCAAGGCAATATTAAGTTAATTGATCTCGGCTCTAATATTCAGCAAGTGATCGATCAACTGTTCGATAACCGCAAGTAACGGTTTTCCGCACCATCTTTCCTGAGATGTATCTTGTCATTTGTTAACAAAGAGATTAATATTGTTTACATAAGTTTACAAAAAGACTCAGCAACAATGACTTTAATCATTTGTGCCGCGATCGCGCTTGCCATTCTTGTAGTTGCCCAATATCCGTCAGAAAACCCATCTCAACCTGAAACCATCGCAATTCCCGTCCGCATCTCCGACAACCTAGATTCTCGAATGAGAAATAACCGACGTTAAAACACTATTAAAAAATGTCAGAAAAATTAATTACCTTTTTAAAAGACGAATTTAATCTAACTTCCGAGCAAATTCGTCTTGCTTTTAATAAAGTTCAACAATATCCCAATCAATTGCCGATCGCGCTGTGGCAATATGGCATTATTAACCTGGGACAACTGGATCAAATTTTAGACTGGCTTGAAACAGTATAGTTGAGAGTGCAGGTCTTAATGCTATCTTGTAAAACCTTTTGATAATCTTAAGGATTTGAGTTGAGCAATAATTAAATTATAAATTTAATTTTAAATTTATTATAATCAAAAGCAAAAAGGCGCGTTAAGGAACACGCCCTACAAGATCGGCGCTCGCACTTATTTAAATCGTACATGAAGATGATCATCATGCCCTGGCCATGGTTGAACACCTTTTAATCTATTGTCATTACAAAGAATTAATGCAACAGACAGCACAGAGTTGTTGAGAATAGTATTAATTAACTCCTGCGTTCGAGCAAGGGAATAATTAGGATCTCGGAAAGTAATACCGATTCTTGCTCCATCTGTTCTTAAAAGTCGAAAATCAACATCTAAACCAGTTTGATGACTCTTATGGGGAGGAACAGGCCCACCACCCTTTTTACTAATGTTTCCTATACCAATTACTGGACCTGTTCGATGATTTTGAAACCATGCTTTACCAATTGCTTCGATAGCTTTGATGGTTTTAGGTAATCCAAATTGTTTATCTCGAAATTGAGCATAACTATAGTAACCTGTTCCCGACTTGGGGAGTTGAGTATTAACTCCAGGAAAAGGAACTGCTTCCAAAATTAAATCCTCAAGAGATTGATCATCTAAAGGACAAAGACAGGGTGTATCTTCAAGTTGAATGGGAGTTTCATTATCTACTGTTTCTAAGTCAATAGGACTGGGAAAAATAATAATGGGGGATTCGTTAATAGATTCTATTTTGAGCTTTCCTGACAGTAAATCATTAAGCCGTTGCTCAACAATTGTCGCAGGGACGGCTTGATTTTCTTCTTTAAAGATTCCAGCAAAATGCAAACCTATTGCTTTTCCTGTTTTAAAATCTAAGACAACAGAACCAGAATTTCCTCCTAAAGTTGAACAATCATGAGTAAATACAGGAACAGAAATATCCCCTGGGCGTGGCGATCTCATTGCTGCTTTTGAAAGAATTTCTCCAGGTTGGAGTCGTTTGACATCATAAATATCCTCAAAAATCTCATATAATATGGCAGGAGCAAGGGGATTACTGCGACTATCTTTGGCTGGATATCCAATAACTGCGATCTTACTTCCTGTATCGGGAATCTCAGTGGCTAAAGCTAAAGGAATAATTGAACGAGGTTTATCTCCATTTCGCCTTACTTTAAGGAAAGCAATATCTGAACCTGAATCAGGTTCAATGTATAACACATCAATAATCTCAAACTCTTCCTCTTCATTAACGCGAAATTCTTCTCGAAAGTCAATATTAACTTTAATCGTCTTGCCTTCAGCATGATTTGTCTCAAAAATAAATTTTCCTGCTTCTTGAAAGGCAAAAGTTTTAGCTACATGACGATTGGTTACGATAATATTATCAGTGACTAACCAACCCGTCCCAGCATACTTAAGGTTCGGATGATTTTTGAATTCGATTCGTCCTACTGAAGGAATAAATTGTTTAATGACATCACGATGAGATTCCAATTCCTTACGCCAAAAGTTGGTTCGAGGTGAAACAAAATCATCTGGGTCAACATCATTGTTTATGATTTTTAATGCGGGACGATTAGCCAGTTCAATAACAGCTTCTAATGCTGCTACTGTTGCTTGATCTAACCCTTCTACCGCTTTTTCAGTACCCTCTTGTATCGATGTTTTAAGATATTCTCTGACTGTTTTTGGCTCAATATTAACCTTGGCTAGTCTTTTACTTTCTTCGAAATAATTACTCTCAAGAAGTTCTTGAGTTAACTCATTATTATTAAGTAAACTGTCAGATGGCATGCTTTAGTTTCTCCTAAATTAATACTAGTTGAGAGTCAAGATTTAATTTACAATTAAGGACAATCAATGATTGAGTTATCCTGTATTAATATCAGCCTCTAGCTACTCATAATTTGTTTCAACATTAATTCTTCAATTTGATCTAGTCTTAAACTCATATCTGTAGATTCTTGTAAATCTATCGCTAGGGTTTCTTCTAGAGAGACGCTTTCAAGGGAACTAATTTGACGCTGCCAATTTTCCGCATAGCCAGCAATTAAAACAGGCTTATCACCAGGATTTACTACATCTCTTGCGCCAACAAAATTGGTTTTACTACCATTAACATAAGTCCCTAGTTTTTTTGATGTAAAACGACCTTTGCTCATGCCATCTACCAAAATAAACAAGGCAATGTTTGGATCCATAACTTTATCGGGATTACTCAGAAGATCGATCCCCAAAATGTCACCATATTTTTTATAGTTATAGTTCCACGTCAACTGCACATAACCACGTCCATAATAGGGATAGTAACGAAGATTTTTACGTCGCCACTCCTCACTTAACCAATAAGCTTCTCGAACCGGTTTAAAAGTATTATTGGTTTCATGCTGTACCGTTGCTAAGACGTAGGCAATTTGTGAATTTAAAGTTAGTCCTTGCCGTTTACATTCTCGAACAATCGCACTTTGTACCTCTTTTTTGGAAGATGTGGTCGTTAGTCTTCCATTTTCAGGTTTGATTGTATCGAGCCTCAACAAAAACTCAGCCGTTGTCGGACCTAAAATATCACCTCCTGACAACGCATAAGCTTCTTTAAAATCCCTTAAAGCTTCCCGTGTAATCTTGCCATAAAGTCCATCAACATCGTAGTTATAGAATTTATTATTAGCAAGGATTTGTTGAATTTCCTTACACAGTTGTTGATCTTGGGTTAAGTAGGATGTTTCTATGTCTCCATAGTCAATCCGCATATTGTTCTTGATAACATCTTGTAAAGTCGCCATAGATTGCTCCTTATTGTTAACGTGAGTAATTTCGACAGATGAACAGATTAAATTAATTTAATTAATGCACTACTCTAACTAAGGCATAAAATAACCTAACTAAGTATTCAAAAACTTCCGTTTAAAGCTCTTCAGAGTGACGATAAGTAGAAACTTTCAGAATATCGCTCCATTTTGGCGTGATCACAAAAAACTTCCCATAATACGTGATAGCCAGAATAACGTACTACAAACAATCTCCTTTGAAGAGAATACTTACAATAAGCTGAAATAATATAACTTTTTAAGCGACTTGAAGTAACTTAACATTGATTTTTCGCTCTAATCCCACTCTGTAACAAAAATTTACTATTATTCGACACACTTAACACTTAATAAACGGATATAAACAGAAATTTCTCCTTAGCCCCTTATCCCATGTAAACAGCGATCGCTTGTCTATATTCTGAGCTTAATTTTAATTTTGTCGAGTAAGTTACTTTTGCAATTTTTCTCGTTTATTGTCTAAAAAATGTATAATTCAGGAGTAAAACAATTGTTTAAGGAGCAAAAATATTTCTGATTTTTCCAAAAACATCAGTCAAAAAAATCTTAAACATATCAGTAAGCATTTGCCAGAATTTCAAAAATATGATTCTACTATCACCCTTGATGAATTAATTACACTAGCAGCAAATATAGCTCACAATTCTGAAAGCTTAATCAGTATTCCCAGCGGCAGACAGGTCTTTGAAAAAAACGTTATAATTGGCGAACAAAAGATTAGAGTGAGAGTTGTTCTTAATCCGCTTGGTAAACTTCGTTCAGGTCATATTAGATATTAATTTAAAGATATGAAGATTTCATTCACACTTGATCAAGATGATGGAATTGATCCCAACGATCCCATTGGTGATATTCTAATCACGAATGATCATACTCAATTATTGATTAAATCTACCTATCTAGATTCTTGGTTTGATGTTTTAATTGATGGCTATAAAAGCTTACAAAACAGAAATAAAATAACTCTGGAGATAATTGAAGAACCAGATGCTGTTACTTTTGAAACTGTTTTAAAAGGGTTTAAAATAAATTATGGAAAACAGGAATTATTTTTTAGTGATCTCAACAACTTTTATCAGTCTTTACTAATATCAGCAAAAGAATTCCTACTTCAACTAGAACAATCTCAAGAAAATTTGGCTAATTTCCCTCTCCTGAGCAAAATTCGCAGCTTTATAGAACAACCGCCCACTCAACAAGAACAACAATCCGTTAGCGCGGTCGCTCTTTAGAATTTTTGATAACGGTAATTTTCCTCAATTAATTCGTACCTACTTTTGCTAATCACTTCCCTAAAAACACGTTAACAGGGAAAACTCTTTCGTTTTTTGCATTGTTTAATTACAGCGATTGTCGATTGACCAAGGTATAAAACATTTGCTGCCTAAAGCTTCTGCTGTACCTCATTTCAGTCATAATCGCTGTAACGTAAAACTCTAATTTTTACAGATCGCCGCGAATTTCTTCCACAATGCCATCACGAATAACGACTTCAACATTTAATTTGGCAACTAAATTATCCCCTTTTTCGATTCGGAAGAAACTTTCCATCTGAGCTTGGGGAACTTCTTGGTCTAAATCCAACAATTGAACTTGCTGCATCTGTTGAAGAAATTGATTTTTTTGCTCCAACATTTCGCTTTTTTGTTGATTGACTTGGATTTGAATATTGTCAATTTGCTGAGCCGCTTGCGGGGGGATAGGGGTCAAACTCTGCTTTTGGATTTCAGCGATCGCCCGTTGACCCTGTAACTCTAATTGTTGAATCTGAGAATCGAGTTGAGCAATTTGGGCTTGGAGTTGTTGCTGCATTTCTTCTTTCCAGCGCGTTGTCACAATCACCTTAATGGTCACTGGACGTTTTAATAAAAGGCTGGTTTGTGCGTCATCCATAAAAAAGCTATTTCCGTAATAAATAATCGGTTTGAATGGGTTGCTAGTGGTCGTTGAATTCACCAACTATCAAGATTTTTCAAACATTCCTTCAATAATAGCGCGATAATGCTCAGCCACAACGGGACGTTTAATCTTCAGCGTTTGCGTCATCATGCCGTTGGTTTGGGAAAAGGGTTCTAAGATCAGCGTGAACACTTTGATCTGATCATCAGGACGATAGCCAGGACGATTTCTCACCTCTCGGTTTAACTCTTGACGGAATAAATCCAAAACGGCTTTGTTATAAAGATCACTATTCTTTAATTCCTCTAGTGATACCGAATCATCAGGAAACGTTAAGTTCAAGGATTGACTGCTTGCCCATTTTTCCAACGCTTCCACATTGGGAACAATTAACGCCCCTAATGCCTTTTGATCCTGCCCCACCAACATAATTTGATCAATGTAGGCACTGCGAATACAGGCATCCTCAATGGGTTGCGGTTCGATATTTTCCCCATTACTCAACACAATCGTATCTTTTGCCCGACCCGTCAGGATTAAATCATTATCAGGCGTGACCCAACCTAAATCCCCGCTATCAAACCAACCCTCTGCATCAATGGCTTTAGCGGTCGCTTCGGGTTTGCGATAATATCCCTGCATCACCTGCGGCCCACGAATTAAGACTAAGCCTTGGGTTTCGGGGGGTAAAGGTTTGCGCGTTTCAGGATCAACAATGCGAATTTCGGTCTGGGGAATCGGTTTACCCGAAGAATAACGTAAATTGTGGGTATGAACACGGGCATTGGTAACAGGAGAAGTTTCCGTTAATCCATAACCAACCAATACGGGAATGCCAACAATTTCATAAAAATCATCTAAATGTTTCGCCAACGAACCCCCACCACTGACGAGGGTTTGAATATTACCACCTGTGGCTTCTCGAATTTTTTGGTAAACAATCTTATTACCGAGTGCGTGTAACGGATACAGTAACCAGGCTTGCAGTCGAGCGATCGCGCGTTCTGTGGCCGAAGCATGAAGATGATCGAGGCTTAGATTATCGGCAATGCGTTTTGCCAGAATATATTTTTTAGAAATTTCTAAGAAAAAGTTAATTAATTTTTGCTGACTAGCCGATTTTTCACGGAAAGATTTTTGAATTCCCTCATAGATAGATTCCCACAAACGAGGAACCGCGACCATGTGATGGGGTTTAAATTTCTTCAGATCATTTTTAAATGTCCGAATACTGGTATAAATCATGGTGCAGCCTTGGGAAAGCAAGAAATACTCTGCACTACGTTCATAGGAATGCCAAGACGGAAGAATACTTAAAACGCGATCGCCGGGTTGGGGTTGTAAAATGGCTCGTAGTTCTGCCACCTGATGCAATAAATTACCGTGGGATAACATCGCGCCTTTCGGTTGCCCCGTTGTCCCAGAGGTATAAATTAACGTAGCTAAAGACTGGCGAGTATGGGGTGCTGGCTCAGGCGTTTTCCCTTGACCGAGTTTTAATAATTGCTGAAAATTAACTTGCTTAATGGAAAATTCAGGATCAGGTGCTTCATCAGACAGTAAAACAATAAACGTTAATGGATATTCTGAGGGATTTAATCCTAGCTTTTGTAAAGTCTTTTGATCTTCGACAACTAAGACCCTGCTTTCACTATCTTGAAGAATATAAAGTAATTCGTCTTTATCCGCTTGGGATGACCGTACCACATTGGTCGCGCCCGCCATCATACTTCCTTGATCCGCAATAAACCAACGGGGACTATTATCGGCAAAAATAGCGATTTTCTCGTCTGCTTTTAACCCTAAAGTCTGTAAACCTGCTGCAAATTGTTGCAGTTGGGAATACAGATCTTGATAGGTAATGCTAACGGTGGGTTGAGCATGGGGATCTTGTAAAGCGGGAATATCTTTAAAACGCTTGGCCGTGAGTGACCAAATTTCTGATAAAGACCGAACTGAAGAATAATCAACTAAAGCAACCATGATGATATATAAAAAAAGATATAAAGTTTTTTAGAACGTTATATTAAGTATAGTCGGTTGATTTTCCGTAATTAGGCTAAAATGTGACATTTTTAGAATTGTATTAATTAAATGATAGAGAAAACTCAAGTTTTATACTAGATTTTTGTAATAGCACAGCTAAAACAGCCAGCATGACTAATCCCATTATTATCGAAACAGACCTCAAAGATATTCTCGCTAAAATGGAGAATCGTCTAGATCGAATAGAACAAAAATTAGAAGTTTTACCCCGAATGGAAGCAGACATTGCTCAACTCAAAACAGATGTCAGTGAGATTAAAAGTCGGTCTTCTGCTCAGATTTGGGCGTTGATTGGTATTATCTTTACGGCTGTTGTGGGAACGTTGATTAAATTTGGCTTTTTCCCGACAACATAGATTTTTATTCAAGAGAGTAATGATCGCTCAATGATCAAAATTTATACTCAAATGTCATCAGGGCAGCGTTGGTTAGAACGACATCGATCTCGTCGTCCGATTTTTGCTTGTTTATTAGGATTTACAGCAACAGGATTAATTCCAGGAATTTCAGCAGCAGGAAAAACGCCCCAAGACCGACAATATACCGCGATCGCCGATGCCGAATTTCTTGTTAATGGTTGTCAACTGACCCCCCGCTATGCCTTGCCCCCGTTAACGGTTGGAGTCTCTCCCGTCTTTATTACCCGTGCCGTTTTAGAAACCCTCAACATTCCTATCTATCTATTCAATACAGGATTACCCATTCCGCCTTCTGTCCCTGCCATTGATTTGGAGGGAATGCCTGCTCGTTGTTTAACCACAGGAAACGCCTTACCCTTAAGCATTGTCAATCATTTATTTGAGCAGGGCTTAATCTGGGGAAAAAAATTAGCCCAAGATTGCCCCGATAGTTACTTAATTATTAGTGAATGTGTCGTCGGCGGAACCACAACGGCTCTATCGTTACTCACCGCATTAGGCATCGACGCTTTTGGTAAAGTCAATAGCAGCCATCCCGAATGTAATCATCAACAAAAGGCAGAATTGGTAAATCAAGGGTTAAAAACCGCGAATTTATTAACCCCTGATCCGTTCCAATGCGTTGCTGCCGTTGGAGACCCCATGCAAATTGCAGCCGCAGGAATGGCGATCGCGGCAAGTCAATCCGTCGGGGTTATTTTAGCAGGGGGAACCCAAATGTTAGCGGTTCATGGCCTCATTCAAGCCATTTTAAAAACGGGGTCATATGCTGCGAACTTAGACCAGATAGTAGTGGGAACAACCCGTTGGGTAGCAGAAGACCAGACAGGGGATACAGTAGGCTTAGCTGAACTGATTGCGCCTGTTTCCTTGATGGCTACCCAATTAAGTTTTCAAGCTTCCCGTTATGCTCAACTTCAATCCTATGAACGGGGGTTTGTGAAAGAAGGGGTCGGTGCAGGAGCCAGCGCGATCGCGGCCTCGCTTTATCAAAATTGGCAACAAAACGATTTATTAAATAGTATTGAAGACTTATTAGATCGGTATGTCACCCTCAAGCAGACAGCTTAATTACGTAAATTGAATGACATTAATCATTGCAGGCGAACGGAGCGGAGTCGGTAAAACGACAATCACCTTGGCTTTACTGTCCTATCTAGCCCAAAAAGGCGCAACGGTTCAATCCTTTAAAGTTGGCCCTGATTATATTGACCCGATGTTCCATAGGGCAGTAACAGGTCGTCCTTGTCGCAATTTAGACCCTGTTCTAACCTCAGAAGCCTATGTAAAAACCTGCTATGCTCGTCATGCTCAAAGTGCTAATTATGCCTTGATTGAAGGCGTGATGGGCTTATTTGATGGCATTGATTTAAATAATTGCCCTGATTTTGCCTCTACTGCCCATATTGCCCGTCTTTTAAATTTGCCTGTCCTGTTAGTGATTGACTGCGCCCGTTTGTCGGGTTCCGTTGCCGCGATCGCCGCAGGATACCAACATCTCGATCCAGCCGTAAATATTGCAGGTGTGCTTTTAAATCGAGTCGGCAGCGATCGCCATTTAACGATTCTTAAACAAGCATTAGAACCCTTAAATTTGCCAATTTTGGGCGTTTTATATCGTCAAGATGAGCTAACGATTCCTGATCGCCATCTCGGTTTAGTGCCAACTGATGAACTGCCCCAGTTAACCGAATTATTCCAACGGCTTGCAGCTTTAGCAGAACGCGCTTTTGATTGGGAAAAGTTATTTCCTTTACTCAGGGTTAATCCCATTTCGATACAAGCTGAAACCCCGAAACCCATAATCGGCCATCCTCGTATTGCCGTTGCCCGCGATCGCGCCTTTAACTTTTACTATCAAGACAACTTAGATTTATTAACGGAATATGGGGCCGAATTAGTGAATTGGAGTCCGTTAGCAGATTCTTGTTTACCCGCTAATATCCAAGGGTTATATATAGGAGGAGGCTTTCCCGAAGTCTTTGCTCAACCCCTCAGTGAGAACCAACCCCTACGCCAAGAAATTAAAACCGCGATCGCTCAAGGACTGCCAACCTATGCCGAATGCGGTGGCCTGATGTATCTTTGCCAAGCGATCGTTGATTTTTCGGGTCAAAGCTGGCCAATGGTGGGCACGTTACCGACAACAGCGGTCATGGGCAAAAAATTAATTCTAGGTTATCGACAAGCTAATGCTCTGCTCTCTAACGCTTGGCTTTCTCCAGGACGAAGCATTTGGGGTCATGAATTCCATCGTTCCTACTTACAATTCTCCCCTCCCAACCCTACCTTGCAAATCCAAGGTTATCTTCCTCAAGACCCCATCAATACGGAAGGATGGATGCAACAAAATTGTTATGCCACCTATCTCCATCTCCACTTTGGTGAGTATTCCCAAATAGCCCAAAACTTTCTTCAGGCCTGCCTTGCACTTCCCAAATAGATGCGTTAATCTAAGAGAAGTTAATTATTAGACTAACACCGATTAGGATAACAGGAGGTGATGCCCATGAGTGAAAGTAGTACGCGACTTGTGCTTTCTGAAATGGTAATCGCCAAGGAAGAAAGAGGGAACTAATAATGTTCTCTAAATATAAGTCAATTCAAGAAGCGGAGAGGGATACGAGTCTCTCTCCACTTCTTTTTAGAGGATAAAATGCTATTACTATAGCCATTCAATTGGTGATTTTTATTCAAAAGGACAACAATTCATTACATCTCTATAACTCTATTCCCAAAAACTATTCGTTTGCGTCCGAGTACAAACCATGTTGTACTTATTGGCTAAAATATTCATCCAACTTTTCATCGTATCTTTGCCCCTATCTCCATTTAACCAATAGACACTAATCAAGCCCATTGTGTCGGTTGGCTCACAGGAAAAACTTCTGGATTTATCGGGAATAGTGGGAATGCTCTGGCTACACTGCCAATTTTTATTGTTCTCCGTTAACTGATTCCATAACGCAATTTCTTTAACTTCAACCGCAATTTGTTGATTTCCGTTATTGCAAACCCAGGTTTTTAACTGTTGCGGATCATTGGTGATATTGTCTAAGCCTTGATTTTTAAGTACATCCTGAGCATTGGGGACTTGATCTTGTGGCGTAGGTAGGTTAGGCACTTTTGGGAAACTATTTTGCTGCGAAACGCTCGGAGGCGTTGGTTTACCTTGAGCTTGTACCGCTAGAGGAAACATCACTAATTGCCATACCCCCAAAAGCACTGTAGTACTGAGAAAAAATTTTTTAAATTGGTTATTGCACATAATTGTTAATCTAGCGGCGAAGTTAAACAGATTGTGTAGAAACTTCTGAATTTTCCTAACCTAATGAGAATAACATTATCAAGCTATTATCCCTTCATCCCTTAACTTTGTTTAATCTTTTCCAAGTTTTTCCAGAAGCAAATAAGACGTGCAGTAGTTCATGATTGTGGCTAAGGTTAATAATTTGGAGTGTGAAAATGAGCAGAAAAACTTTGGATAAATCGCATCTTACGACGCAGTAGGCAAATCTTTATAATTTCTTTCATACAATCATTTAACTGAGCTTGATAAACTGCAATCGTCTAATCAAAATCAAGTAAAACAGAGGAATTGCACTGATGAAAGCTCAATCCGTCATCATTAATCTTAGCTTAGGCGTTTTTGGGAGTCTCTTACTGGGGAATATCGGCCCGAATGGAAACGTTTATTCAGGAAAAGTTCTCGCACAAACAGCATCCTGTCCCCTCAGCGATCCCAATATTGTCGTTACTTTTCTGAATTCTGAATGCAAGAAAGTGACTTTAACAACGGATCAGGTTTTTTATCGTTACTATGGCAATAGTGTGTCTAAATATGGTCGTTATTTAACAACTGATAACTTTTCAACAACATCTACAGCGATCAGAGGATTAGCCCTTAATCAAGCTTGGGGAAATCCTGCGAATAAACGAGTCAAAGTGACCTTACCCGCAGGAACCGTGATTTATCAAGGAAGTGCCGCCCCTCAAACTCCGTCAGATTGTTATCCAGGAGGTGGTCAGCAAACCTTTATTGAGGATTCCAGAGATCCTAAAATTAAATGGGAAGACGATGGAGAAATAACCATTGATCCATTTTGCTGTCCTTCACAAAAATAATCAAAAATATTATCTAAAAGCTCATTTTTTATGAATAAATCGACTCAGGAATTTATTCAATTAATTGATCATGCTCTCATGGTTGCTGAACAAACTAATTCTCAGCTTAACATTGAGCAACTATCGAGAGTGATTTCTCAGTTACAGCATTTAAAGAGTCAAGTTCTATCTCAGCGATTAGAACCTTCCCAAGGCCTTATTACGTTAGGACTATCGCGAGGAGTATCTGATTGGATTGATTCTTTGGATTCGCCCTTATTAAAAGCAGTAGGAGCCGTTGAGCGATTTTATCAACAACATTGGCAGTAGGGTTTGTCAAAACTGATTTTCGATCTTGTTAAGTTGCGATCAAATTTTAATGATTAGGCACAAACCAAATTAGGGTAAGTGCGCTAGCGATCGCGGTTTCGAGAAAAAATTTAAGGTTAGTATTGGTAGGGAAGTTATAGCTAAGTTTTTCAAAACCGATTACTTCTCCTTGTTGGTTTTTCATTAAAATAACTTCATCGCCTGTTTAATTTCTTCATCAATTGTTAAACTCGTTAGTCGATGGCGATCGCGTTGTTTGGGAAGATAAACTTCTGGTGATTCTGGCAAGAGACGTTTACCTAATTGATATTTAATAATGGCTTCCCAAATGGAGGCTACACTTAAAATATAGGCTATTTTTTCGGCATAGACGAAGTGAGAGGCTTTGACATCGCCTAATCTTTCTAAAAATTCTTGCCTTTTTTCTTCATCTCGTTGACAGTAACCATAATTTTTTTTACGGCTATAGCCAATTTTTGTAACGCTCGTGAGATGGTACATTGGCTAATGTCTCCTGCCCAGAGTTATGCCATTTCGGTCTGGGTTTTATCCCCGTGTTCTTGAGCAGAAGCCGTAAACTTTTCCCAATTGGTAATCTTCCCTTGATGAGTCTTCTTTACTCGCTGTTTGGGTTTGATATCTCCTGTTAACATCAAATCGTCACCGACAGAAACGCGATCGCCGCAGATAATCCGTAGACAATTTCAAACAAGTACAACTGAGTCAATTAGAAGTAAATTCAAACCTAAAATTTAGATTAACAAACCAAGACTTTTAGGGTTGCCCACCCAAAAGAACGTAGTAAAATAGCCTTAGGTCAATTCATTTCCCTCAACAAGTTCCGACCGAGATTGTGTATCGGAGTGTACCATTACCGTTAAAATAGGCCACGTCAAGTAATCCCCTGTTTCAGCGAAGCAGTCTGGATTCAGAATCCTAATCGATTTTTAGCCATTCCCAACAGGGTTACGATTTTATTTACCCTCTTAACTTTAAAACATTATGTCGAAAATTCTTGTATCTGACCCCATTGACCAAGTTGGGATCGATATTCTCAAACAAGTTGCCCAAGTAGATATTAAAACAGGACTCCCCGAAGAAGAGATTATTAAAATTATTGGTGATTACGACGCTTTGATGTTGCGATCGGGGACAAAAGTAACCAAAGCCATTATTGAAGCAGGAACCCAGCTTAAAATTATTGGTCGGGCTGGTGTGGGTGTCGATAATATTGATGTTCCCGCCGCCACTCGTCAGGGAATCGTGGTAGTTAACTCACCTGAAGGGAATACCATTGCCGCCGCCGAACACGCCTTAGCGATGATGATGTCCTTGGCGCGTCATATTCCCGATGCCAATCAATCTGTCAGAGAGAAAAAATGGGATAGAAAAACCTACGTCGGCACTGAAGTTTATAAAAAAACCTTGGGTGTTGTCGGCTTAGGAAAAATCGGCTCCCATGTGGCGACGGTGGGTAAATCAATGGGAATGAAACTGTTGGCCTATGATCCTTTTATTTCTAAAGAGCGGGCTGAGCAATTGGGCTGTACCCTAGTGGATCTCGATTTACTCTTTTCGGAATCAGATTTTATTACTCTGCATATTCCCAAAACCCCTGAAACTGCGAATTTAATTAACGCTGAAACCATTGCCAAAATGAAACCCACGGTTCGCATTATTAACTGTGCGCGCGGTGGCATTATTGATGAAGATGCGTTAGTTGAAGCCTTAGAAAGTAAACGGATTGCGGGGGCCGCATTAGACGTTTTCAGCCAAGAACCTTTGGGCGAATCTCGCTTACGGGAATTAAATAATGTGATCCTCACTCCCCACTTAGGAGCCTCCACTGCGGAAGCCCAGGTCAATGTTTCTATTGATGTAGCCGAACAAATTCGCGATGTCTTACTCGGTTTACCCGCTCGCTCTGCGGTCAATATTCCTGGTTTGACTCCCGATGTGATGGAAAAACTCCGCCCCTATCTCCAATTGGCGGAAACCTTGGGAACTTTGGTGGGCCAGTTAGCGGGAGGACGCATTGAGCAGTTAACCGTGCGGTTACAGGGAGACTTAGCGGTTAATACCAGTCAGCCCATTGTCGTTGCAGCCATTAAAGGTTTATTATCCCAAGCTTTACGGGAGCGCGTTAATTATGTTAATGCCGCTATTGAAGCTAAAGAACGAGGAATTCGCGTGATTGAAACCCGTGATGCATCCATTCGGGATTATTCGGGTTCTCTCCATTTAAAAGCGATTGGTTCGATGGGAGAACATTCGGCAACGGGTGCATTAATTAGTAATGGTGAAATTCGCATTACGGATGTGGATGAATTCCCCATTAACGTTCCGCCCAGCAACTACATGGTATTTACCTTACACCGTGATATGCCTGGGATTATCGGTAAAATTGGCTCTCTCTTGGGCAGTTTTAACGTTAATATTGCCAGTATGCAGGTTGGACGCAAAATTGTGCGGGGGGATGCGGTCATGGCCTTAAGCTTAGATGATCCCTTACCCGAAGGCTTGTTAACTGAAATTACTAAGGTAGATGGTATTCGGGACGCTTACACCGTTAAGCTATAGTTATCGCTTTTGTCGTGTGTAAGAAGTTATGGCTAATAGCTGGTGGGAAATTAAGATTCTCGCTCATCCAAGTTTGGAGGAGACGATCTTTTGGCGATTGGATAAGTTCGGTTGTTCTGGGACAGTGACCGAAGCAAAGGGGCAGTCTTCCTTACTCCGTGCCTATATACCCCAGTCCCAAGCCCAGCTATTAGACTTAGCGGCCTTGTCGCTTTGGTTGCATCAGGATTCTTTGCTCAGTGGTTTACCCCAACCGTTGATGCGCTGGAAACTGATTGAGGAAGAGGATTGGTCAAGTAGTTGGAAACAACATTGGCAGCCGACGGAAATTGGCGATCGCTTCTTGATCCATCCTGCCTGGTTGCCCGTACCCGAAGGATCAGATCGACTAATTTTAAAAATTGACCCAGGGGTTGCCTTTGGAACGGGAACCCATCCGACCACTCAGCTTTGTTTAGAATCGTTGGAAATGCGGCTGAGCGAAGGAGCGAGTGATATAGTGCTGGCCGATATTGGCTGTGGATCGGGAATTTTAGGCATTGGTGCGGTGTTACTCGGTGCTCACAAGGTTTATGCGGTTGATAATGATCCCCTTGCTATTCAAGCGGCCCGCAGTAATCGCCATCTAAATCAAATTGATCCCTCTTATTTAGTGATTAATCAAGGCAGTATTGAAGAGTTGCTAGAACTTGCGCCCGAAGGCGTGGATGGCATTATCTGCAATATTTTGGCTGAAGTGATTATGGAATTGATGCCCCAGTTTTCTAAATTGATTAAACCTCACGGCTGGGCGGTGTTAAGTGGCATTTTATTAGACCAAACCCAGGCGATCGCTGACGTGATTGAACAGAATGGTTGGGTTGTAGCGGCACTGTGGAAACGGGGAGAATGGTGTTGTTTCCAAATCCGTCGCGCTGAGAATTAACGCAAAACCCGAATAAACTCTAGGGGCAATCCGTCACTATCCGCAATAAACAGCACCTCATAGACGCGATCACCGATCATTTGTTGGCAGGGTTCTAGTAATACCTTTAGGGCTTCTAACTCTTCATTTTGCTCAAATTGGGCTTGTAACTCCCGCAGCCAAGTGGGTAAATCGGGGGCTAAATCCGTAATATTAAAGGATAAATGGTAATAGCCCACATAATGCTCATCTCCAAAGGCATCGGGTGCAGGTTTCGGTTCTGGAATTTGGATTAACTCGATACGTCCGCCCAATCCTTCCATCCAACAAGCAAGGGTAAAGCCCGTCGTAAATCTTTCGTTAACCGTAAATCCTAATTGTTCATAAAAGGCGATCGCGCGGTGAATATTGGCTGTCCGAATCGAAGCATGGTGCATAGCTCTAACCAAATTGATTTAAATATTGCCCTAAATCTTCCAGCAAACGGGTTAATTCGGCTTCCGTTGTCAGGCGGATTCTGTCATCCCGTACCGTTAACAACACCTTCGCAGCAAATGGACTGGGATAAATATTAGGATTGCAAAAAATTTCTAAAAAGACCTCGCCCGTGTAGCGATATTCCATTGATTTTTCAGTTGTGGGTCGCCCGCCACTATTTACCCTAGCCGCGATCGCTTTTAAACGTTGCAGGAGTTGATCAATTTCTGCTTTTAAAGTCTGGGCTGCTTCGGGGGTGAAATTGAAGGAAACTGAACCTTGGAGGAGATTAAGGGTTAAGGAGGGCATAAAGATTTTTAAACGTATTAAAAAAAGATAAAGAAAGGGATTAAAGGGAAATTTGCTTTAATTTTAGTTAACAAATGGACTGATTTTTTAAGGAAAGAGAGATCAGAACTCTTCAATTTTTCCACAGACGCAAGTATTTTTCCACAGTTTTTTGCCAATTTTTCCACATACCAATCGACATAATAAAGAATTTTTAGGCTCTGTCAGATTAATTTTTATGATAGAAATGCCAACATTCCTGCGCGATCGCCCAATCCTCTTCGGTATGAATAATGAGAATACGAACGGCAGAATCAGATATAGATAAATCCTGATCCCGCAAAGATTGCTGATTTTTTTCTAAATCGAGGTAAAGATTTAAAAAAGCAAATCCTTCACAAACTTTTTCCCGTACAATAGCTGAATTTTCTCCCACTCCTGCGGTAAAAACTAAAACATCTAAGCCCCCTAAAGAGGCAATCATTTGACCTAAACAAGCACGAAAACGATGAATATACATGGCAAAGGCTAATTCGGCCTGTTGATTTCCTTCTTGAATAGCTTGCAAAATAGTACGCAAATCGGCGGAAAGTCCTGAAATTCCTTTTAATCCCGACTCTTTATTCAGTAAATGATTTAAGTGCTCTGCCGTTAAGCCGTATTCTTGCATTAAATAAATTAAAATTGCAGGATCAATCGAGCCACTCCTTGCGCCCATCATTAACCCCTCTAGGGGAGTAAAACCCATCGTAGTATCAATACTCATGCCATTCTTAATGGCCGTTAACGATGCACCATTGCCGATATGACAAGTAATCAGCTTGAGTTCGGTTAAGGGTTGATTTAAAATTTCGGCGGCCCGCTGGGCACAAAATTTATGGCTCGTTCCATGAAATCCATAGCGACGAATGCCTTTTTCGATCCACTCATAGGGGATCGGATAATAAGCATTTTCTGGGGGAATGGTGGTATGAAAAGCGGTATCAAACACCGCAATCTGGGGAATATGACCTAATGTTTGCTCAATGGCTTCAATGCCTTCTAGGTGGGCGGGATTGTGGGCAGGTGCTAAGGGAATAAGGCGTTGAATGGTGTTTTTAACTTCAGGGGTAATTAAAGTTGCTTGAGAATAATCGGTTCCACCATGTACTACTCGATGCCCGACACAATCAATTTCGGCTAAATCCTGAATAACTGCGGTTTCCCCTATCTGTAAACTTTGCAGCATTTGTCGAATACCTTCTCGGCGATCGCTGCTGGATAACTCAATTTTTTGTTTAATGCCATTGGCTTTAACCGTTAATAGCCCTTGTCCTTCGCTGACCGTCCAATCAATCATTGCTTCCCATTGGGGGTCAGGAGCTTGGGAGGGTAAAACATCATTGGACAAATTGTAAAGGCAGCTTTTTTGACTACTCGAACCCGCATTTAACACTAAAATTTTCATAGGCGATCGCTGATTAACTCCATTGATCAGGTTGTGCTGTGACCCCGCTTCTAACTCAGGATAAAACCATTGCCTTAACAATAAATGATCTTTATATTAAGTCGCCTAAATCTTGTAATAACAGCCCTCATTCCAATAGAAAGCACGAATCGCCAGAAGACAGCTAAAGTTTTACGTTACAATACAAACTTAGACCAAATGCAGATCAAAGGACATTAAAGCGGTGCAAAGTGCCTATTACGGAGATGTCTCCTTTCGTACCCCACCCCCAGATTTAGAATCCCTCTTGCTCAAAGAGCGCATCGTCTATCTGGGAATGCCTCTGTTTTCTTCCGATGAAGTCAAACAGCAAGTGGGGATGGATGTGACGCAATTGATTATCGCTCAACTCCTCTACTTACAGTTCGACGATCCCGATAAACCGATTTTTTTCTACATCAACTCGACTGGAACTTCATGGTACACAGGTGATGCAATCGGATTTGAAACCGAAGCCTTCGCCATCTGCGACACCATGAGTTACATCAAGCCTCCCGTTCATACCATTTGTATCGGTCAGGCAATGGGAACCGCCGCCATGATTTTATCGGCAGGCACTAAAGGATTTCGCGCCAGTTTGCCCCATGCAACGATTGTTCTCAATCAAAACCGCACAGGCGCAAGAGGTCAAGCAACGGATATCCAAATTCGGGCCAAAGAGGTCTTAGACAATAAGCGCACCATGTTGGAAATTTTCTCCCGCAATACGGGGCAAACCACCGAGAAAATTGCCAAAGATCTAGACCGCACCTTTTACCTCACCCCTGAACAAGCTAAAGAATATGGCTTGATCGATAAAGTCTTAGAAAGTCGTAAAGACCTTCCTAAACCCCTCGCAGCTGTCGGCTAAACGGGTTAACTGCCCATTAACCTTTGCTTTGACTATTAACCTTTTATTTTTGACGTAATTGCTATGCCTATCGGTGTTCCTAGTGTCCCTTACCGTCTTCCTGGTAGTCAGTATGAGCGTTGGATTGATATCTACACCCGTCTGAGCCAGGAACGTATTATTTTCCTCGGTCAAGAAGTCACCGATGGACTTGCTAACCGTATTGTGGCGTTTTTGCTGTATCTCGATGCGGAAGACCCCAGTAAACCGATTTATCTCTATATCAACTCTCCTGGTGGTTCGGTAACGGCTGGTATGGCGATCTATGACACCATGCAGTACATTAAATCCGAAGTTATTACCATCTGTGTTGGCTTAGCGGCTTCAATGGGGGCTTTTCTGTTGGCCGCAGGTACGCCTGGTAAGCGTTTAGCCCTTCCCCATGCTCGGATCATGATTCACCAACCGTTAGGCGGCACAGGCAGACGGCAAGCCACCGATATTGACATCGAAGCCAGAGAGATTCTCCGTATTCGTCAGCAACTCAACGAAATCATGGCCCAGCGTTCTGGTCAAACCATTGAAAAAATCACGAAGGATACGGATCGCGATTACTATATGTCAGCGGCTGAAGCGGCTGAATACGGTCTGATTGATAAAGTCATTGAAGAACGTCCTGTTTAATTTAAAAGTTTAACTATTTATGAAATTGGCCCTCAAGTTTAAATTTGGGGGTTTTCTATTGCTTAATAATTTATCTAAGAAACCTTGTGAATTTGATAAATAACAGGCCGATAAATCGTTTTTTGATTTGGCCATTGGTTAACCTAGAATCTAATTTTTCTTTGTTAATAAGAAATTATTCATATTGTTATTAATTGAAGGAAGAATTCCCAAGACTGACAAAAAACTTTGAAATGAAGTATGGAAACCCTTTGTTTTTCCTAATTTTGAATTATGATGCAAAAAATAGTTTAATTTGTCCACATGGGTGTTTCTGCTCTCGTTACTGCTGGCATTATTCTCTTACTCGTCGCTACAGGGGTTGCTTTTTTATCGGATTGGTTAAGAATTCCCTACGTTACAGGATTAGTGGTTGCAGGTTTAGCCATTACGGAAATTTTACCGCGCCAAATCGGATTAGATGACGCGCTCATTTTGAATGTTTTTCTGCCAATTTTGGTTTTTGAAGCCGCGATTAACACCGATATTAGCCGTCTGCGGAGTACGATTAAGCCGATTTTGCTTTTAGCAGGGCCAGGCGTTCTTCTTGCATCTGGAATTACCGCAACTATTTTGAAATGGGGTCTTGGATTAACCTGGGTTCAAGCCCTCCTCGTTGGCATTATTTTGGCCATTACCGATACTGTCTCCGTAATTGCCGTTTTTAAAGAAGTTCCCGTTCCTTCCCGTCTTTCTACCATTGTTGAAGGGGAAAGTTTATTTAACGATGGCATTGCGCTCGTTTTATTTAGCTTAATCCTAAAGGCGAATGAAACTGGCTCCATTACTTTTTTAGAAGGACTGCAAGATACCTTTTTTGTCATTACTGGGGGGAGTTTAGTGGGCATTGCCCTGGGTTATTTGAGTACTAACTTATTAGATCGATTTGATATTCCTCTCAGCAGCATTTTATTGACGATCGCCGTTGCGTTAGGAGCCTTTCAAGTGGGCAATAATTTACAAGTTTCAGGGGTCGTTGCGGTCGTCATTGCAGGATTAGTGGTAGGAACTAATGGCTTATCCAAAACCCTATCCGCCTCTACCCGCTTAACCTTACTCACCTTTTGGGAATCGATTGCGTTTATTGTCAATAGTTTTATCTTTTTACTGATTGGCATTGAAGTGGATCTCAATACGCTTTTTCAAACTCTGCCGGCGGTGATATTGGCGATCGCCGCTTATCAAATTGGTCGTTTACTCTCGGTTTATCCCCTCTTAGCCACTATTCGTTATTTTGATCGTCCTATTCCTCTACGGTGGCAACATGTCTTATTTCTCGGCAATATCAAAGGCTCCCTCTCAATGGCATTAGCTTTAAGTATTCCCCTCTCTATCCAAGGACGAGAACAATTAATCGCAATTGTGTTTGGAACCGTTTTGTTATCTCTTGTTGTACAGGGATTAAGTTTGCCCGGATTGGTTAAACGGCTAGGCATCTCTCAGCTTTCTCCCCAAAAACAAGAAGTGGAACAATGGCAAGCCCAATTGATCACAGCGAAAGCTGCTCAGGATGAATTGGATAGTTTATTAAAATCTGGAGTTTTACCGAAATCCCTGTATGAAGAAATGCGGTCTACCTACCAGGTAAAAGTCGCTAACTCAGAAAAATCCCTTCGAGAATTTTATAATCGTCGCATCAGTGAAGTGACTGTCGCCCATCAGGGAGGATTTCAACTCGATGCTATCCGCCGTCGTTTATTATTGGCAGAAAAAGGGGCTCTTAACGAAGCCTTGCGAAAAAATATTTTGTCCGAAGAAGTAGCCTTAAATCGCTTAAAAGATATTGATAGCGAGTTGCTGGCTTTAGATGATGATTAAACTGGTGGGAAAAGCGATTGATAACTAACAAGTATTCTCGATAAAATCAACCACCTGATGAAGCAATTTGGGTTGAGTCACCACCAGAATGGTAGACCCTGATTCTAGAACTGTACTGCCATTGGGAATGATCAGATCTTCATGGGGATGGGCTTGATAACCAATAATCAATGAACCAGTTGGAAAGCGTTCATCTTGAGCAATTTCTGCTAAACTGCGACCGACGACGTAACAATTATTGGCAATTGCTAATTTAAGCACTTCAATTTGGCCTTGCTCAAAGTGCATCATCGATTCGACTTGAGGATACTCGATTGCGTTAACTATCGTAGAAACGGCCAAATCTACCGTACTAATAATATGGGAAGCTCCCGCTAACCGTAGTGGTTCCATAAAATCCCGATGACGCATCCGACTAACAATATGGGGCACACCGTAATGTTTCCCTAATGTAACCAGAGCTAAATTTAAGGCATCATTACGAAGGGAGGCAACGAGGGAATCGGCTTTGCGAATACCTGCTTCTAATAGGGTTTCCGTATTAACTGCACTCCCTTCAAAGGCCATCACTCCCACTTGTTCACGGGCATAACGACAAGCGGTGGAGTCAAGATCAATCACGGCTACCGTATGACCTAACTCAACTAATTTTTGAGCCAAACTTAACCCGACTAAACCTGCACCGCCAATTAATACATACATAGTTTTTCTAGTGAAGGGAAAATTCTAAATTTTTATTTCAGATTTAAAGCCTGTCATCAATTAAGCCAAATAAATAGCTCTTCTGTCTTTCCCTATGATACAGAATGATACTGAGCCTTTTTTCGGTCGCGATCGCTGAGCCGAATAGGGACTCAAATAAATCAAACCCTAATACCAAGCCAATGTGAGAAATCTTTAAAATATAAAAAATATCATCATATAAATGGCACTGACCAATAACTGTGATCCCATAATAGGTAGACCATACTTCAGGAATCGATGAAACGTAATTTTTTCACCGTGTTGTTCCGCAATTCCTGCTGCAATAATGTTAGAAGAAGCACCGACTAATGTTCCATTTCCGCCTAAAGTCGCGCCGTACATCATGGCATAAAATAAGGGCAAAACTTCTGGAGGAAACTGTCCTGCAAAATCGGGATTCATCGCCTCGGCACTTAGTAAATTAACATTGACTAAGTATTGTTTAAGTAAAGGAACCATTGCAACCACTAAAGGAATATTGGGAACTAAGCTGGAAATTCCACCAATCATAAACAATAAAACAATAGACCCTAAAAAAATATTTTTCCCTAAAACAATTGCTAATAAGCTTGATAAACGAGCAATAATTCCTGTTTTTTCTAATCCACCAATCAAAACAAAAATTGACATAAAAAATATGATCGTACTCCAATCCACATCTCGCAAAATATTGGGGACACTATCAATTTTTGATTGATGGGCTAACAGTAAAGCGAGCGTTCCTCCTAATAAAGCAACCGCAGCAGGGGGAATCGGAATCGGGAAAGATTCTCCAATTACAAAGAAGGTAAGGACAAACAGAATAATAAATCCTCCTAGTGTTAAGACAAAAGGATGATTAATTTGAGGATGGGGCAAATCCTCTAAATGTTCAAATCGGGTGTCCCAAATCGGTTTAAATAAAATAGGAAGCAGCGCAATCACAACCGCGATCGCTAAAACGCCACCGAAACTTAATCGTTGTAAATATTCAATAAAGCTAATATTAATAGAATCCCCAACAATAAAAGTGGCTGGATCCCCAACTAACGTTAACAAGCCTGCACTATTGGCAACAAATACCATTAAAATTAATAAGGGTACAAAATCAACCCCAATATCAGCCGCGATCGGTGGGATTAAAGGTGCTAATAACATAACGGTTGTTGCATTCGGTAAAACCGCACAAATCGGTGTTGTAATGGCAACAATCCCCAGCAATAATAATTTGCCATTCCCCTTGGCAACTAGCACCATTTTGGCCGCTAAATATTCAAAAATTTTGGTAGGTTCAAAGGCTCTAACTAAAATCATCACCCCAAAAAATAGAGCCAAAGTACCATGACTTCGACTAATATAATTAATCGCTTCTGGCAAGGTCATTACATGGGCAAAAATAAGAATTAAGGCTCCTAATAGTGCCGCTACGGTAATATGTAATTTTTCAAAGATGATAGTAATAATGACTGCAAGAAAAGTAAAGCCTGCAATAAGTTCTTGTAATTCTTCCATAAAAATTTAAATTTGATAACGTGTTTATTCTGTTGGAATAATTTTTGTCTATTAGGATAATTTTATAATTCTTAGCTCAGTTTAACTGAGATCAGGGCAATTCCTACTTTTTTTGTAACTTTTGATAGATAGCAGGGTGGTACACTTTTACGGTTAAGGGAAAAGAGGAAGATTCCTCCAAAACGTATTGCTAAGCAGGGATGACGATATAGACAATCTATTTGCCTAAATGAATCCTTGAAGCTGTTAAGGATTAATTAAGATTGTGTTAACTTAGAGCAACTTCTTCAGTATCCGCTAGCGAATTTAACCAATCCATTTGCCCAGTGTGCCAATAGGGTAAAGAACTTTGAAGAGATGAATAATAAGGGCAAGTTTTTTCATTGCAATTTTGCAGATGAGGGAAAGAAATGTTATCCCGTTCATAATTTATTAACCAATGCTCAAGTTTAGTTAATAAATTTTCTAATTGTTGATGATTTTCTTGGTGTTGTTTACGACTGTAAGTAATGGTCAAGCATTGAGGTTGAGTTGGCAACTTCACAAACCAATAGGTCATGGATAATTGCTCAGGTAAATAGTCGGTTGTTTCTGCCAAAACGTATAAATATAATTTGGTCTGCCAATGCTGAATTAATTTATTGGGATTTTGAGGCTGTAAATAGGTTTTCCAATCTAAAATCTGCGCTTGTTGTGGTGTTGTAATTAAAAGGTCATAAATAACCGTTAATAAATAATTTTTTACCGGTAAACTACGATGATGTTCGGCTTCACGCCATTGATCAAGTGCAGAAGTTTGTAATTCGGGAACGGTTTCAACTAGGGCATTCAGCGATCGCTGTAATTCTGCATCATGTTCAACGAAGTTATCAACGGATAAGCCTAATTCCCGTTGCTGCATTAAGCGGTGAAATTGACTCCCCCAATTGAGTTTTTCTTGCTGTTCAGGATTAATGCCATATCCTAATTGATCAAGATAGAGCCGTTGAAATTGAGGGGGACAAGTTTCGAGTAATTGTAATTGAGATTGGGATAAACGGATCAGCGGGGCATTCATGGATTTTTATCTATCCCCAAACCACGCAACTTAGACCGCCGGCTTTTTGGGAAAAGCGAATATTTTCACCATAATCGACAGGGCAATCAATCACCGTTGGAACAGGTTGTTCTAGAGCAGTTTTTAAAATGGGAATCAGATCATCGGCCGATTCAACCCGATAGCCTTTTAAGCCCATACTTTCGGCAAATTTAACAAAATCAGGATTACCAAACTTAATAAAGGAAGATTCGCCAAACTGGTTCATTTGCTTCCACTCAATTAAGCCATAGCCATTGTCGTTAAAAATGAGAGTAACAAAGGGAGTGCCTACCCGTAGCGCGGTTTCGAGTTCCTGGCAATTCATCATAAAGCCCCCATCTCCCGTTACAGCAACCACTCTGCGATTAGGATGGACGAGTTTTGCGGCTAATGCCCCTGGGATGGCAATTCCCATTGCGGCAAATCCGTTAGAAATTAAGCAGGTATTGGG
>CAYZWO010000018.1:0-46943 GCA_964482215.1 uncultured bacterium | reverse complement strand
AGTGCTTCTAACTTGACCTTACCTCTTTTCCAAAATTAGTTTTCGATCTACTGATGCTGGATGTCCTACTTTTACACGTTTTTTTAAACTTTCAGATTGACCTATATAAACAATTTCGCTTTTAGTTTTATCGGAAGCAATGTAATAAACTCCACTTTTATATGGAAGCTCTTCTGTGCTATCTACCCACTTGACACCAGTTAGTTTCATAATGCTTTTGATTTTTTCAATATTATAAAGACTATTAAGCTAGAAAAATAACGATAAAAATAAAAACAACCGTTAACAAACGAAGTAAATTATATAATAATGATCAATCTATCTTAATTTTCAACTATTCATCCAAATATATTGATTAATCAATATCCAGATAATTGACGAGGAACAAGCAGTGACCGTTAAACCCGATTGGTTAAGAGTTAAAGCCCCCCAATGGCAACGGGTGGGAAGTGTAAAGGAAATTTTACGGGATTTGTCCCTCAATACCGTTTGTGAAGAAGCTTCCTGTCCCAATATTGGGGAATGCTTTCAAGCGGGAACAGCAACGTTTTTGATTATGGGGCCTGCTTGTACCCGTGCCTGTCCGTACTGCGATATTGATTTTGAGAAGAAGCCTCAACCGTTAGATCCAACCGAACCTCTCCGTTTAGCCGAGGCGGTAAAACGTTTAAACCTGAACCATGTGGTCATTACCTCAGTGAATCGTGATGATTTAGCCGATGGAGGAGCCAGTCAATTTGTACAGTGCATCGAAGAAACCCGCAAAATTTCTCCGAAAACCACTATTGAAGTGTTAATTCCTGATCTGTGTGGTAACTGGGAAGCCTTGAAAATCATTTTAGCGGCTCAACCTGAAGTGCTTAATCACAATACGGAGACGGTTCCGCGTTTATATCGTCGAACTCGGCCGCAGGGGGATTATGCGCGATCGCTGGAATTACTTAAACGAACCCGTGAAATTGCACCCCACACCTATACAAAATCAGGAATCATGGTGGGATTAGGGGAAACCGATGAAGAAGTTCGGCAAGTTATGCAAGACTTACGAGCCGTTGATTGTGATATTTTAACGATTGGGCAATATTTGCAACCGACCCAAAAACATTTAGGGGTACAGGATTTTGTCACCCCTGCTCAATTTGAAGCTTGGCGAGTATTTGGGGAATCCTTGGGATTTTTACAAGTTGTATCCTCTCCCTTAACTCGTAGTTCCTACCATGCCGAACAGGTTCGAGAATTAATGCAACGTTATCCCCGCCCTGTCATGATTAATACTGTCCGCTAAGACAGAAGCTCATTAAGATAATTTAACTAATTGAAGAATTTAAGAGGAGACCCTGAATGTTAGAAGAATACCGCCAACATGCTGAAGAAAGAGCGCAACTTGGCATCCCTCCCCTTCCCCTCAACGCCGCCCAAACTTCTGCTCTATGCGAAATGCTTAAAGATCCCCCTGAGATCTTAAAAGGGGAATTACTCTGTTTATTGCGCGATCACGTTCCGCCTGGTGTGGATGAAGCGGCCTATGTCAAAGCAGGATTTTTAACGGCAATCGCTAAAGGTGAAATTGAATGCCCTGTCATTTCTGCTCAAGGGGCCGTTAGCCTTTTAGGAACCATGATTGGCGGCTATAATGTTCAATCTCTTATTCAATTATTAAAATCGAAAGACACCAATATTGCCTCGGCCGCAGCAACAGCCTTAAGCAAAACCCTATTAGTCTTTGATGCGTTTAATGAAGTTTTAGAATTATCCGAAACCAATCCCTACGCGAAACAGGTAATGGATGCTTGGGCTAATGCCGAGTGGTTTATTGGCAAACCCAAACTCCCTGAAAGTATTACCGTCACCGTTTTTAAAGTCCCAGGCGAAACCAACACCGACGATCTTTCTCCTGCGACCCATGCTACAACCCGACCTGATATTCCGCTTCATGCGCTTGCCATGCTGGAAAGTCGGATGCCAGGAGGCTTAGCAACTATTGCTGAACTTAAACAAAAAGGCCATCCTGTTGCCTACGTTGGGGATGTGGTCGGAACTGGCTCTTCCCGTAAGTCTGCCATTAACTCCGTCCTCTGGCATATTGGCGAAGATATTCCCTACGTTCCCAATAAGCGTTCAGGGGGCTATATTCTTGGCGGTAAAATTGCACCCATTTTCTTTAACACCGCAGAAGATTCGGGAGCCTTACCCATTGAATGTGATGTCACCACTCTGGAAACGGGAGATGTGATCACCATCTATCCCTACAAAGGCGAGATTACTAACGCAGCAGGCGAAGTTATTTCTACCTTCTCCCTCAAACCCGATACGATCTTAGATGAAGTTCGAGCAGGGGGACGAATTCCCTTACTCATTGGTCGTAGCTTAACCGATAAAACCCGTGAAGCCTTAGGATTAACCCCCAGCACCCTCTTTGTTCGCCCCTCTCTCCCCGAAGATACGGGTAAAGGATTTACCTTAGCGCAAAAAATGGTGGGTAAAGCTTGTGGATTGCCCGGGGTTCGTCCCGGTACTTCCTGTGACCCTATTATGACAACAGTAGGTTCTCAGGATACCACAGGCCCCATGACACGGGATGAATTAAAGGAATTGGCTTGTTTAGGCTTCAGTGCCGACCTGACCATGCAAAGTTTCTGTCATACAGCGGCCTATCCCAAACCCGTTGATATCAAAACTCACAAAGAATTACCCGATTTCTTCTCGACTCGTGGGGGGGTCGCACTCCGTCCAGGTGATGGCATTATCCACTCTTGGTTAAATCGGATGTTATTGCCTGATACCGTTGGCACAGGGGGGGATTCCCATACCCGTTTTCCCCTTGGCATTTCTTTTCCCGCAGGTTCGGGGTTAGTCGCTTTTGCTGCGGCTTTAGGGGTGATGCCCTTGGATATGCCTGAATCGGTATTAGTGAAATTTACGGGAGAATTGCAACCTGGCGTTACCTTACGAGACATCGTTAACGCCATTCCCTACGTTGCGATTCAACAAGGCAAACTCACCATTGGCAAAGAGAATAAAATCAATGTGTTCAATGGTCGCATCATGGAAATGGAAGGGCTACCTGACCTCAAAGTTGAGCAAGCCTTTGAATTAACCGATGCAACAGCAGAACGTTCCTGTGCAGGTTCAACCATTAAATTGAGTGAAGAAACTGTTGCAGAATATCTACGATCCAATGTGGCCTTGTTGAAAAATATGGCAGCGCGGGGCTACCAGGATGCTCGTACCATTCTGCGTCGGGTAGCCAAGATGGAACAGTGGTTAGCCAATCCCCAGTTGATGTCTGCGGATACCGATGCGGAATATGCCGATGTCATTGAGGTGAACTTAAACGAGATTAAAGAGCCTATTGTGGCTGCTCCGAATGACCCCGATAATATTAAACTCATGTCGGAATGTGCAGGCGATAAGATCGATGAGGTCTTTATTGGCTCCTGTATGACCAATATTGGGCATTATCGCGCTGCGGCCAAAATTTTAGAGGGTGCAGGAACAGTCAAAGTTCGTCTGTGGATTTGTCCTCCGACTCGCATGGATGAACAACAACTCCGTGAAGAAGGCATCTACGAAATTTTTGAAGCGGCTCAAGCTCGCACTGAAATGCCTGGCTGTTCTCTCTGTATGGGCAACCAAGCACGGGTGGAAGATAATGCCACTGTCTTTTCGACTTCGACTCGTAACTTCAACAATCGTATGGGTAAAGGAGCACGAGTCTATCTCGGATCGGCAGAATTGGCGGCAGTTTGTGCCTTGTTAGGTTACATTCCAACAGTGGAAGAGTATCTCGCGATCGTTCAAGAAAAACTTGATCCTTTTGCAGCCGATCTCTACCGTTACCTAAACTTTGATCAAATCGCTGGATTTGAAGATCAAGGACGAGTGGTTGCCGTTGAGGATTTACCTAAGATTGAAGATATTTTAGGCATTCCGGCGGGTGCGCTAAGTTAGTAGTTAGTTAAAAGAATTAAGGTGGGTCTTTATGGCTCACCTTAATTGATCAATCTTGAATAAAGAAAATTTTAACGAAATATTATCAAGTGTTGCTCTTTTGCTTCTGTTGATAATGTAGAAACGCTTTTAGCTTTTGACGAAGCAAGATATCAATATTTATAGTTTCAATTTGGTTAGATATCAGAGGGAAGAATTAAAGAAAATGTTGTCCATATTTGCTTGAAGAATGAGAAAATTTAACAAAAATAAAAATTTTTTCTTCATCTTTTTGCGAATATTTTGCATATTAAAGTTATTTTGTCTTTTATTGAATTTTAAAGTTAAATATTTATTCTTAGCATAGACGAAGCTTCACAGATTAGCTAAGATAAACAATATCTAGGGCTAGTTCACTCTTAATGTTAAGTGATTAAAAAGTTAGCATTAAGCAATTAAAAAGTATCTCAATCACCATTATGCTAGACGCTTTTGTTTCCATTATATTAATTTCTCAATTACCATCCTGTCTCAATCAAATTGATATACAAAAGAACGCCCTCCCTTGTGTTGCTTCTACTTCACTGAAAGCTAAGACAAAGAAGCCAGCTAATCAAACTAAAACAAAATCAAGATATCAACCAATGGGTAATGGCATTTTATTAGATACCAATTCTATTCAAAAAGTTGATGTTAATTCTATTAATTATGATGTGCTGAAAGAAGAAAAAAATGAGACGGGTGTTGTCACCCATTTATGGAAGTGGACAGTATATTGTCCATCCAAAGTAGGTAATATTACTAAATATTCAATTTCTGAAAATGGAAATCTTAAAGAAGAAATGTCAGGAGAATATAATTTAAGAGCAGTTTCTCTAGGGAATGGGGAGTCTGATTTTCGCAGATTTGGTGAATATTCTGAAGAGGGGAAAGATTATCGGCAATATATTAATAAAACTCTCAATCCGCTTCCCGTTTTTAGCAAAACGCTCCAATATGTATGCTCTAAGTATAAATAATCGTATTGTTTAGGCTAATTAAAACTTGTTTTTTCGAGAAGTTAAATTAATAGCCTTTGTTTAAATTTCTAGATTTTTATCAATAAGTCATTAAATGCTTAAAAATACTTGCCAAACTATTAATTTATGGTATTCTTATTCCGTTTACTCATTAATTTAGGGGAATATATACCATGAATCCCGCTGATGCGGCTGCTCAAATTAATCCATTCTTAAGTTCTATCCTGCAAGCACTAACCGATTTAGGGATTAAAGTTATTGGGGCGATTTTAATATGGCTGGTTGGTCGTTGGCTGATTAACTTTGCAGTTAGAGTACTGTCGAAGAGCCTGAAACGCCAGAGTATGGACATTACGATTGTTACTTACATTACGAATGTTCTTTCTATCACTTTACAAATTATTCTCATTGTTGCCATTCTCGGCTTCTTTGGCGTAGAAACAACCTCCTTTGCTGCTTTGTTAGCTGCTGGTGGTATCGCAATCGGTGCTGCTTGGAGTGGACTGTTAGCTAACTTTGCCGCAGGCGCATTTTTAATTCTTTTCCGTCCCTTTAATGTAGGTGATTTTATTAATGCCGGTGGCGTTACAGGAACCGTTGAAGAAATTGGTTTGTTTGTGACGACCATTAACACAATGGATAATGTCAAAACCATCATTGGCAACAATAAAATTTTTGCTGATAATATCCAAAATTTCTCGGCTAATCCCTATCGCAGGGTCGATTTGGTGGCTCAATTAGATCATTCGGTTAATGTACAAGAAGCAATTCAATTACTCAAAGATCAGTTAGCCAAAATTCCTAACGTTATGCCTGAACCGGCTACTGATGTCGAAATTTTAGAGTTTAATTTGTCTGGCCCTGTTTTGGCAGTTCGTCCCTATTGCCATAACAATGATTATTGGCAGGTTTATTTTGATACCAATAGAGCTATTAAGGAATCTTTTGGAGAAGCAGGTTATCCCGTTCCCGAACAGCATTATCAAATTCGTCAAGTAGCTTAATTTTTAATTATTAATAGGAAAAACAGAGGAGCGTAAAAAATTGCGTTATCCTCTTTTTTGTTGCGATCGCGGGATTAGAGTGAGAGAAAAAATTAAGTTTTGCGGCTCAAAATAGCGAAAAGTGGGTTATTGAGTCGAAGGATTCACTTATTTTGAACGGACGTTAAATATCGATTTTCCAATTTCGCAATAATTTCGGGAAAAGAATTTACCGTGTGGGAAAGATTATCTCCATCAAATTCATGGATCTGATGATCTAATTTTGCAGCGTAATCTTTTAATAGACTGGAATGATAGTCTGCGGCTAAAATCGCTAATTTCTGGGCAAATTGCCGTAATTCTCTCATAATCATGGTTTGACGCAACCGACACCAAGTTTGATTTTCTTCTTCCTTTAATTTGTTAATCAGTTCGGGCAAATAATCAATTTCTTCAGACGCGATCGCGAACTCATCCCCATTATCTTTCTCCTCAATTGATGAGTTCATCGATACTACAGAAGAAACCGTCTCTCGTAAAGGCAATAATGTTTTGAAGGCTCCTACTAAATCGGCTCTAGCCACCGGCTTTAATAAAAATCCTTGCACATAATCTTTGGCTTGCTCTTGGAGTTCCGAGGTCAACGAAGCCGCTACGATGAGAATAGGAATTGTTTGGGTTTCAGGAAAATTTCGTAAGGTAACAACCGTTGCATAGCCATCTAAATAGGGCATAAACCAATCCATCAGAATTAAATCCGGTTGGGAGGCTCGGGCAATTTGAATAGCTTCTCGACCGTTTGACGCTTCTAAAATCTGGTGATCAGTTTTTTGGAAAAAACCCTGCATTAATTCTCGATTACAGGGAACATCATCCACCACTAGAATCTTGGCTGGCACAAACTGATTTAAATCGTTATCAACCTCAGTAAGCGGCGTAATCGGGGTATGGTCAACAGCGACATTAGGAAAAATAAATTGAAAACGGCTTCCTTTTCCCAATTCGCTTTCTAGATGAATAGACCCCTTCAGCATTTCTGTCAAACGATGAGTAATGGTTAACCCTAACCCTGTTCCGCCGTATTGCCGCGTACTTTGCCCCTCGCTTTGGGTAAAAGCTTCAAAAATACGTTCTTGATTTTGAGAGGCGATGCCGATGCCCGTATCTTCAACGCTTAAGGTCAGTTCCAAGATTTCTGGAGTTTGATAACAACAGGTCACTACCATGTTAATCGAACCTTTTTCGGTAAACTTAAGCGCGTTTCCCACGACATTAAAAAGAATTTGACGTAAGCGAATGGGATCAAATTGAATTTGCTTGGGAACCGTATCCGCTACCGTCGTTAGCAGTTGAATGTTTTTTTGTTTCGCTTTCTCTGAAAAAATTTGACGAACTTCGCTGATAAGTGAACGAATATCAACCGCCTCATACTGGATTTGGAGTTTACCTGCTTCAATCTTAGATAGATCTAAAATATCGTTAATTAAGGCCAATAACGTCCTGCCACTAGAACTAACGGCTTCAAGATAACTGCGGGACATCGGATCGGTGACTGAGCCTTGGAGTAAATCACAAAATCCTAAGATGGCATTCATCGGCGTGCGGATTTCATGGCTCATATTGGCTAAAAATTCACTTTTTGTGCGATTGGCAATTTCAGCCGCGTTTTTACTCCGTTCTAGGTCTTGGGTTCGTTCCTGTACCTGTCGTTCTAAGTCCTGGTTATAGCGGGTGAGGATTTCTTCGGCTCGTTTCCGTTCGCTGATGTCTTGGAAAATCGCGATCGCGTATTCAATCATTCCTTCTTCTGAAATTACTGGGGTTGCTGTCATTTGCACAGGAATTACTTTGTCTGCGAGATGAATTTCCATATCCTCTGCGCTGGCGGGCTGACCGTGTAAGGCAAGAAAGGAAGGGAGTTTATGGGAAGGATAGGGTTGATTACTCGAACTTTGATAGAGGGGAAAGTTAGTGGTTAAATTTAATTCTTCGGTTGCGGTTAAGGCATCGTGAAACAACAGCGATCGTCCCGTGCGATTGACGTAAAACAAACGACCATCGGCATAATAAATGACAATTCCCACCGGAATGGCTTCTAAAAAATCAATCAAACGCTGCTGATCAATTTCTAAAGTTTCAAACGACTGTTTTAATTGCCCTGCCATCTGATTAAACGTTTCGGCCAATTCTCCCACTTCATCGCTGCGTTTACCGATATCAATCGCCTTAAAATTTTGGATCGTCAAATCCTTGGCCGCTTGATTTAAACGGAGAATGGGAATGGTGATCCAATCTGCTGTACGGCTACCAATGAGCAGAGCCAAGAGTAACGCAGCAATTGAAAGTAACAGAGTGCGGTTAGTACTTTCCGTAATTTCATGGGTAAAATCCGACTCAGGAATTGTGACCCCAATTAACCAATCTAAACCCTTTTCTTCGTGCCAAGGGGTAATCCGCATTGATTGTCGCTGTCCCTGCCATTGAAACGATAGGGTTGTTGCTTGAGTTACATCTTTAAAATTTTTAAATTGTTGTTGGAGGGATTTCCCAGATGCTTGAATCAACGGATCGGGAAAGTCATTGAGGGTTAAACGTTTGGCTATGTTATTATTCAGCGTAAAGGGGGCGTGTTGAGACGAAGTGGCAACAATTTTTCCATTGCGTTCAATGATAAAGACTTGACTATTGGGGGTAACTTGCAGCGATCGCAGATACTCTTGAATGTTTGCTAGAAACAGATCGACTCCAACAACTCCGATGATTTGACGAGACTGATTAAAAATCGGTTTACCTGAGCCAATAACAATAATTTCTGGATTATCTGCCCAATTGTAAATATCTGTCCAAACAAAACGACCCGCAGCTTTTGGTTGCTGATACCAAACCTGGGTATGAAAATCCCCAAAATCTAATTTTTTTAATAATTTTCCTCGCTTTCCCTCTGGTAAACTTTCGTATTGGTACAGAATTTGGCTATTATTCGGTAAGGCTTGTTCGATATAAATCTGGTCAGAAAAATTATTCGCCCTTCCTAATCCCAAAAATAAACCATCTTCAAAACCATAATTGAGGTAACTAATTTTGGGAAAAATTTGAGCTAATCGCCATAAATACCGTTCAACAGCAGCGCGATCGTTAATATCTAAATTGCCCGATTTGACCGCATTGACCATTAATTGAACGGCAGCCTGGGGAGCTTGAAAATAATTATTTAAATGCTCTTCAACTTGCTTTCCCGCCTGAATTTGTAATTGTAATGCCAATTCATTAACGGCACGGTTGCTATTGGAAATATACAGATAGCTTACCAGGGAAACTGTACCGACTATCTGTAAGACAAAGGGGACGAGGAGTACGGTTCGTAAACGAGTCTGACGCTGAAAGAGATGAACTAGACGGTTCAGCAAGGGATTAACCCTGTTTAACAGGCGGGGAAGTTTCTCTGTACCAGATTAATGTATAGTACCAAATTAGACAGAATCAAGTGCAGATAGAGCCTCTAAAATGAAAGGAAAACCTGTAATAGAAGCAATAACTTCAGGGGTTAATTGAGATTGGGATAACATGAGCCAGCAACTCATCTAAAGTCTTAAACGAAGACCACTTCAGTTTTTTTTAATATGCTTTCATAACCGTTCTATCGGATTTTATTCAGGGTAATAAGGCGGTTAAAATAGTAGGATAATATTCTCTGGCACTTTGAGGTCTTTTCGGCGAAGAAAATTTCCTCTATCAACCTAAAGGATATTCAGGCTATCGGGGGATGCTTGGGAAAATTGTTCTAAGAAGGTTTGATAACAAAGGGTATCAACAGGAATGACTCAATTGCCAATACAAGAATTCTCCTGTAGCGGGTTCAACTACCCCATAAATCCAGAAAGCTTTCAAGAGCCATTGCCATTGCCCCAAGGGTTTGACTCCACAGGCTGTAATTAATCTCCCCATTAAGGTCTGTAATCCGAAACGGCTTTCCTCTTGGGCAAAATGTAGCTTATTTTAATTGGGTATGAAATTAACGCTTCTAGAAAAAACTGTAGGAAAAAATTGATTAGGTTAACTTAAACTTACTATTTGAATGGTATTTGCTTTAACGAATATTCCAATTCAAGGGTAAACGGGCATAAATCGCTTTGGGATCATTGAGTGCTTGTAAAACGGTTAATTCTTTTTTAAATTTTTCCCACTCAACGGTTAAGGGATCGAGGGATTGAGGATTGACTGAAGCATTAACGCTAAATAATTTTCCTAAAAAGGCTTCTTCCCATCCTTTTTTTTCAGGATATTCGGCAATCTCCCAATCTTGCCCCACATTGGCTTGAGCTACGGCATAGGCGATCGCGTCCTGCAATCCTCCAATTTCATCCACTAAACCGATTTTTTTTGCCTCTTCCCCTGACCAAACGCGACCTTGGGCAATTTCTGCCACTTGTTCCTTGGCTAAACCTCGCGATCGCGCCACTTTATCGAGAAAAAGATTGTATACCTGATCCACACTTTGTTGATAAATTGCCAACTCTTCAGGGGATTTTGGGCGAATGCTACTGCTGAGATCAGCTAATTTTGCTGTCTTGACCGTATCCCAAGTTAGGCCCAGCTTATTACCAATTTTTTCCGTATTTAGTAACAAACCAAAAACGCCAATGGAGCCGGTAATCGTATTAGGTTCTGCAAAAATGCGTTGTCCTCCTGTTGCAATCCAATAACCTCCTGACGCGGCCACATCACCCATCGAAATAATAACGGGCTTTTTCTTCCGAATTAATTGTACTTCCCGTAAAATCACATCTGAAGCCGTAGCACTGCCCCCAGGACTATCTATGCGTAATACAACAGCTTTAACCGCATCATCATTACGAATTTTTCTTAACTCTCTCGAAAAGCGATCGCCGCCAATTCGTTCTAAACCTCCATCTCCGCTGACGATTTCCCCATCTGCGTAGACGACCGTAATTTTATTGGCAGACTGCTTTTCAGGAACAGCTTTAACGGCTACGGTTTGATAACTATCGAGGGCAATTTGGCGAAAGGTATCATCTTCTTTGGCAGAAATTTTCTTGAGTTTTTCTAAGACTTCATCCCAATAGGCAACCTGATCAACTAATTCTTTTTCCTTAGCCGTTTGAGGCGTTAATAATCCCTGATTATCAGCGATCGCTTGGATTTGCCCCACCGGAATATTACGAGTTTGCCCAACCGTGCTGGTAAAATTTTGCCAACGTTGACCTAGTAAGGTTTGTAACTGTTGACGATTTTCAGGGCTGAGATCCTCGCGAATAAAGGGCTCTACAGCTGATTTATAACGCCCAACTCGAATAATTTGTACGCCAACACCGTATTTTTCAAAGGCTCCTGCATAAAATAGGGGTTGAGTGCCAAAGCCATTAATTTCTAGTCCTCCCATCGGATTTAAAATGATTTCATCCGCTACTGAGATGAGATAATAATCGACTTCTTCCCAATTCATCCCATAGGCAATAATTTTTTTGCCCGCCTGACGGAATTTCGTCAAAGCATCCCGTACTTCCGAGAGGGTGGCATAACCTTTAGTGGCATTAGACTCACGACCATCGAGAAAAATTGCTGTAATACGGCTATCTTGGCGGGCTTTATCAATCGCAGCCACCACATCCCGTAGGGTTAAGGTTGATTGATTTTGGGTACTAAAGGCTTGGTTTAAGGTAAAAGCGGGTTCAGTATCGCGGATTTCCGTTGCTAAATCAATCACTAAAACGGTTTTATCTTTGACAATAGGGCTATTATCCTGAGCCAATAACAGGATCAACAGGATTAAGCTCCCCCCTCCCAGCGTTATCGTTGCCAACATAATGGCAGTGATTGTACCGATTAAACTGGCTAAGACTTGCTTAAAAAATTGATTCATAGCGTTTTTTATGATTTATGCCGCAATGTGTCGGTTTTATCCAATGCGTCGAGTAAGGGATCGGTATTGTGATCATTTCCAATAACGGATTTCATCCCTTCTAAGGTTGAAACGATACTGCGGGGATCCATGAACATAACCTTACTACTTTCACTACGGCCAATGATTGTACCCATATCTAGATAATTTTGGGCTAATAGGAATTGTAAGGCTTCCCTGGCATTGGGATCGGTACTAATTTTCTGGGTAATGATATTAATTGATTGCGCGATCGCTTCTGCTTTGAGAATTTGTTGTTGGCGATCGGCCTCTGCTCGGAGAATAGCCGATTTTTTCATGGCCTCTGCATCTAAAACACTAGCTTGGGCTTTACCCTGGGCCGAATTAATCGCAGAATCCCGTTCTCCTTCTGAGGTTAAAATGGCAGCCCGTTTCCGCCGTTCTGCGGTCATTTGCATTTCCATTGACTCTAAAACCGCTTTAGAAGGCATAATATCGCGTAATTCTACCCGTGTGACTTTTACCCCCCAAGGATCGGTGGCAATATCCAAATCTCGCAGTAAAACCTCATTAATTTCAGAACGAGCAGTAAAGGTTTGATCCAGTTCTAGCTGACCGATTTCAGAGCGAATTTGAGTTAAGACCAGATTCACCATCGCCGATTGTAAATTTTCAACCTTGTAATAAGCCTTTTCCATATCGACAATGCGCCAATAAACAACCGCGTCAACGGTAATCGAGACATTATCTTTGGTGATACAGGCTTGGGGCGGAATATCCAGCACTTTTTCGCGGATGGTTTCTTTATAAACAATTCTGTCTAAAAAAGGAAAAAGAAAATTCAAGCCCGGTTCTAGTTTTTTGTTGTAGCTTCCCAATCTTTCGACTAAATACTCATTTTTTTCATTCACAATTTTGACAGAACTAAATAGGGCAGAACCCCCGAAAAATAAAACAAAGAAAAAGAAAAAGCCTTCCATAATTTCTCCTAGAATCCTTAAGCTTGATTCAATTTAATCGCTGCAATGATTTAATATTTAAACAAATATTTGAATAATCCTAATTTAACCTGAAAATTTCATTAAACCTTGACAAATTAATCATTACTCAATAATTGGGTACACAATCAAGGTATTGCCTTTTCTGCCGACGACGTAAACTTTTTGAGCCTCACTGATGGTGATTTGTTGATCTTGACATTCGGCGCGCCAAGAGTTGCCTTCATATAAGACTCGCCCCGATTTACCTGGTTCAATCGCGGTTAAGGCTTCGGCTTCGATCGCGTCTTGATTGTCTAATTTTTTGGAGCGTTTCGGCACAAACCGTCGAGACACGATTACTAATAAGGTTGAAAGGATTAACCACAGTGCAACCTGTAAGCCAAAATTGGGAACGGCTAAGGCAATCAGGGCAACGGCGATCGCGCTAATTCCCATCATCAATTCGACAAAGGCCGTTGGAAAAACCAATTCCATTACGCAAAGAGCCGAACCTGCAATGATCCATAGTAAAACGGCGTTCATGTTTCCCCTGGGTCGAGCATTATTAGAGACAAAGGCGTTTTCAACTATTCCAGCCTATCCTAACCTAAGCTCAGACGATAAGCGAATGATTAAGGATTTTTGCAAAAGTGCCCAATCAGTTACATTTATTTACCAATGTAATCTGCATATCATTTTTATCTGGGACGGTAGGTTATGATCGAAGGTAGCGTAAAGAATACGTTTTCGTAAGAGAGTGATAACCATGACCAGCGCGACCTTAGATTCCAATATTCAACTTAGTAGCGATTCGGCAGTGTGGGAAAGTCTTAAGCAAGCGATCGCGAAAAGTTCAGGCTTTAAGTGTTGGCAAGAAGAACAGACTTTAGAACAATCTGATCTTTCAGATTCCTTAGATATTCAAGTGCGTCATTATCTACGACAAACCCTCGAAACCTTAGCTTATTAAATCCATAGGACTCCTTGATTCCCGTTCCCCTATTCTAAGTTGAGTAGGGGAATTTTTAATGGTTGAACAATAAATAAAGTTTTATTTTGCCCCCTAAATCCCCCAATGCTGGGGGACTTATGAAGATTTCCCCCCAAATTTGGGGGGCTAGGGGGGCTTTTAAAACAGATTCTTATTCTTAAATGTTTGCTATTTACCCTTAATTAGGATCGGAATTAAAGGCACTGATACAACGGGGATCGAGGAGGGTGGCTTTTTCGGGTTCCCTGGGAAACCAAGGAGCCGTTTTCTTACAAAGTTCCACCAACATCAACATTACAGGCACTTCAATCAAGACCCCAACAACGGTGGCTAAGGCTGCGCCTGAATTTAAGCCAAATAACATCACAGCCGTAGCGATCGCGACTTCAAAATGATTACTTGCACCGACGAGGGACGCAGGGGCAGCATCTTCGTAAGCTAAGTTCAGTTTTAGGGCGATAACGTAGGTAATGAAAAAAATAAAATTGGTTTGTAGAAACAAGGGAACCGCAATTAAGACGATATGCAAAGGGTTATTGATGATCAGTTCCCCTTTAAAGGCAAACAGTAACACCAGCGTAATTAATAAAGCCGCGATCGCGACAGGACTGAGATATTGTAAAAACTGCTTTTCAAACCACTCTTTGCCCTTGTGCCGCAAAATCCAATAACGGCTGTAAATGCCACAAATTAAGGGTAAACCGACATAAATCAACACCGATAACACAATGGTCTGCCAAGGAACCGTTAAATCACTCGCCGAAAGTAACCATTTACCCAACGGTGCGTACAAAAAGAGCATCGCCAAGGAATTGACCGCCACCATAATTAACGTATGGCCTTGATTGCTGTAGGAAAGATAACCCCACATCAACACCATCGCCGTACAAGGTGCAATTCCCAGTAAAATACAGCCTGCAATATAGGAATTGGCTAAGGTCACGGTCTGCTCGTTAATGATTTCCGTTCCTTGCAACAGAGGCAGAAACAACCAATCCAAGAAAAATTGAGCAAAAATAACCATCGTAAAAGGCTTAATGAGCCAGTTAACGACCAAGGTTAGCAAGACGGGTTTGGGAGCTTTGGCTGCTTTGACTGCCTGAGAAAAATCAATTTTCACCATGATGGGATACATCATGAAAAATAGACAGATGGCAATGGGAATCGAAACGTTATAAACACTAAGGGCATCCAATTGTTGCGCGATCGTAGGAAACAGTTTCCCTAAACCAATTCCCAAAACGATACAAACGATAACCCAAAGGGTCAGGTATTTTTCAAAAAAGCTAAGATTTCCGCCAGCTCTGACAGCATTAGGGTTAAGTTGCACCATTGCTCCCCCTGTTGAATAAGTTGTGACCTTTTTAGGATATATCAAAAAAAATTGATGAGTCAAGCAAGGCTAAGCAATCTCGTTTCTACACAGGCAATGGGCTTAAGCTTATTGTTACAAGGCTTTTAGCAAAATCGCTTTAATGCCTAATACGTCACATAGTTCACAAATCCAAAATTCTTGCGATCGCAGTAAATCTAAGACTTTCAAACGTAGCGGATCAGAAAGAGCATGAAACCCCACCATTACTTCAGTCGTCGGAGCCGTTGTTAAAGCACTCATCAAAATTACTTGAAATTCATAAAGTTAGCTACTTTGCTTTTTGTATCTAAGGCGTAAGGAAATAGAACCCGCAGTTGAACGGAATACACTTAGGAAACTGTCCGCTTGAAGATCCAATATCTCAGTACATTTGATTACCTAGAAATAAGAGGTTATCCAGATATTGTCAGATTCAAGTTACGCATTCGGTGAAGGTACCATGTATAAGAAATTGTTAATTGCTGGAATTGGCCTCGCTTTTTTAGGAACTCAAGCGGGAATTGCCGCCCCGATCCGCAGAGCTGTCCCTCCTGACGTTATTATCGATGCCAATCCGCAACCGTTTCCGCCAACCTCTTCAGACAATCCCCAAGCTTTTTCGCCTCGTTTTACTTGCCAATATTTTAACGGGCAACCTACGGTTATGTATTTACCCGAAGGTCAGTCTGGACGGGCCTTTCCCTGGGCAGTTCCCCGCACTTTAGGAGATGGGTGGACGGCAGAGCGTCGTTGCCAGGAAATTAGCCAACGATTAGAAAGATATCGTCCCGATGGCTTAAATGAACTGAGAACAGGTTTTGAAAATAATCATCAAACGATCTGTGTGACGACGGATCGCGTGCCGAGTTGTCGAATTGTTCTCACCGTTCCCCCAGGGCAAAATGCTGAAATTGTCCGCGATCGCGTTTTTGAATCCATTTCTATTGCCGATAGTGGACAAATGACCCAGGGCATCAATACCTTTACGAGTAACAATAATAATAATTTCGTCAATCAATTGGGACGACTCTTTAACGTCCCTATGCCTAATGCCAACACAACGCCTAGACGCAATGGTATTAACCTAAAACCTTTCCTCGCAACAGAGGACGGTGGAACAGGAGAACGCTTAACCCGAACAACACCACGAGCAGGTTCTTCCAATCGGTTTAACCCAGGTCAATTCCGTTAATTTGATTAGTGCTATTGCTACTGGTCAGACCTTCTCCGTCATCGCAAGTTAACCTTTACAATTTTCTAGGGGCGTAACTGTTACGCCCTGATTCCGTAAGAAATCGCTACACTATATAGTCTACGGAGTTGTACCTCGTTTCATTGCGATCATGTCCAATCAAGTTATTGAAATCCTCTCTGCTGAAGAAATTCGCCGCACCATTAACCGACTGGCTTCCCAACTGATTGAGCGATCAGGGGATTTATCTGAACTGGTTTTACTCGGCATTTATACGAGAGGCGTTCCGCTGGCTCACTTGATTGCTCAACAAATTGAGGTCTTAGAACAAATTCAAGTTCCTGTTGGTGCGATTGATGTTACGTTTTATCGGGATGATTTAGATCGCATTAAGACCCGAACTCCAGCAAAAACGAAAATTCCTGTAGATTTAACGGGCAAAACGGTTGTATTGGTAGATGATGTGATTTATAAAGGTCGTACTATTCGGGCGGCTCTTAATGCGGTGACAGAGTACGGCAGACCCCAAGTCATTCGCTTATTAAGCCTAGTAGATAGAGGACACCGAGAATTGCCGATTCATCCCGACTTTACGGGTAAACAGTTGCCAACGGCTTCAGAAGAACAGGTCAAGGTTTATTTACAGGAAATGGATGGGCGGGATGCTGTTGAGTTAATTAAGTAATTTTACTCATCAATTTAACAGTGCCAGCTAAGGCTCAGGTAGTAGTTATTTGTACTTATGTAAGGTTTTGTTAACGACGTTAGATTTCAGGGATCTAATGCCTAACAATATGATTTTGTAAATCGAAATAATTTAGCTTAGGCTATTGTTTTATTGTGATTTGTAAAGATATGTAACGCAGTTGTTAAGCTGTATTGCGAGTTTGTGACAAAGTTCAGCGATCGCCTTTCTTTCGACTAAAAAGCTGTGATAGGATTCGATTCGTACTCACTTACTTTTTTACAAAAAATTTAGGAGAAAAGCCTTGGTACTACGGGTCGCAGTTGTCGGAGGAGGCCCCGCTGGTTCTTCCGCAGCCGAAATTTTAGCAAAAGCGGGAATTGAAACCTACCTGTTTGAGCGCAAACTAGACAACGCCAAACCCTGCGGTGGTGCGATTCCCCTCTGTATGGTCAGTGAGTTCGATCTGCCCCCTGAGATTATTGATCGTCAGGTTCGCAAGATGAAAATGATCTCGCCTTCCAACATTGAGGTGAACATCGGTCAAACGCTCAAAGACGATGAGTATATCGGGATGTGCCGTCGGGAGGTCTTAGATGGTTTCCTCCGCGATCGCGCTGCCAAATTAGGGGCAAATTTGATTAACGGTACGATGTACCAATTAGATATTCCAAAAAACGATACCGATCCCTACACGCTCCATTACGCCGATCACTCCAATGGCACATCCCAAGGGGAAATGAAATCCCTACAAGTGGATCTCGTCATCGGTGCTGATGGTGCAAACTCCCGTGTTGCTAAAGCCATTGATGCAGGGGATTATAACTACGCGATCGCGTTCCAAGAGCGGATTCGTTTACCCCAAGACAAAATGGCTTATTACGAAGATTTGGCAGAAATGTACGTCGGTGATGACGTTTCTCCCGACTTCTACGCTTGGGTTTTCCCGAAATATGACCACGTTGCCGTGGGAACGGGAACCATGAAAGTTAACAAAGCTAGAATTAAAGACCTCCAAGCAGGTATTCGCGCTCGTGCAGCCAGAAAATTAGAAGGCGGCGAAATCATCAAGGTTGAAGCCCATCCTATCCCTGAACATCCCAGACCTCGGCGCGTGGTTGGTCGGGTTGCCCTCGTCGGTGATGCCGCAGGAACCGTTACCAAGTCTTCAGGGGAAGGAATTTACTTTGCAGCGAAATCGGCTCGGATGTGTGCGGAAACGATTGTTGAAACCAGCAGAAACGGTCAACGTATCCCCACCGAAGCTGACCTCAAGCAATATCTCAAGCAATGGGATAAGCGTTATGGCATGACCTATTTAGTGTTGGATATTCTGCAACGGGTCTTCTATCGTTCTGATGCAACGAGAGAAGCCTTTGTTGAAATGTGTGCAGATATTGATGTACAGAAGTTAACCTTTGACAGTTACCTGTACAAAACGGTTGTTCCTGCAAATCCGTTAGTACAAATGAAGATTACGGCAAAAACAATTGGTAGCTTATTACGGGGGAATGCTTTAGCTCCTTAATCGCTATTAATTGGTTAATTTAATATATTTTCAGTAAAATAGAAGGGTGGGTTTCGGCTCACTCTTTATTATTGTGTGTATAAATGATGTTATGACTAATAGAAATAATAGTTACAGACTATTTTGGTTGTTAGTTATTTGCGTAATTTTAGCAGTTACTTGCTTGATAATGTTCCCGCCAAACATACAACAGCTTGGCATGGGAGCTAGTGAAACAAAAGTTCAAAAAACAGAAGAAACTCAAGAAATAATCCAAGGGAAAAAGACTAAGGTTGTTATTACAACTAAATTTGAGCAATCTAAAACTCTTTGGGATTGGCTCCCTGTGATTATTGCGCCTCTAACACTTGCTCTTCTTGGACTTTGGTTTCAATTTGAACAAGAGAAAGCAAGCGCAACCAAATTACGTGAAGATTCACTAGAGTCTTATATTAATGCTATTTCAGCACTATTTTCTGAAAGAAAATTACGTGAAATTAAAAAAGAAGATTCTGCCGATCAGAAGAGCATTTATCCTGATATAAACATAATTCGGATAAGAACATTATCAATTTTAAGGAGATTAATTAATGAAAATATTATTGATAATATTCGTATAATTGACGTTATTAATTTTCTTCAAAGTATCAAGATTTTTGATTTTGATGAAAATTTCTTTGAATTGGTAAATCTAAGTAATGCTAATCTACAAAATGTAGATTTTAATGGATTTAAGCTCAAAAATATTAACTTAGAGCATTGTGACCTGAGAGGCTCTAGATTGTTAGGAGCTGATTTAACGAATGCAAAACTATATAAAACTAATTTAGAAAAGACTATATTAACAAAGGCTATTTTAAATGAAGCAGTTTTAGGAGAGGCAAATCTACAAAAGTCTTTACTAATAGAAGCTCAATTAAAAGAGGCTAACTTAAAAAAAGCTAATTTAAAACAATCAAACATGAAAAAGGCAAATTTAGAAGGAGCTAATTTAGAAGGAGCTAATTTGAAGGGTGCAGATTTACGAGAAACTAGTCTAAAAGATACCTATTTAAAAGAATCAAACATGAACAAAGCAAATTTAGAAGGAGCTAATTTGGAAGGAGCTGACTTGGAGGGTGTAAGTTTAAAGAGAGCTAAAGGATTAAAAAGTGACCAAGTTAAACAGGCAATACATTGGGATTTAGCTATTTATGACCTTGAATTCCGTAATCAATTAGGTTTACCGATTAAATTTCATAAAATTTAAAATGATTGAACTTTAGCTTAGGAGTTTCTGATACTTACCTAGAAGAGTTTGAGGACTGTTGTAAACTAGCTTTTCTTTATTTTATAAACTTTACTAAGAAAAATTAATTATGTCTCAAATTATTGAACAAAACTTTTTACAAGATGGTGAAATTTTCTCGGAATCAGAATTACTAGCATTACTTTCTCGGTTGCCCGATTCATTAAAATTAGAAGTTTTACATTACACAGAATTTTTAGTAAATAAATGCGCTGAAAATGATAAAACGAAAAAACGCAAAGCTGGCTTACTCAAAGGAAAGATCTGGATGTCCGATGATTTCGATGCTCCCTTAGAAGAATTTGAGGAGTATATGTAATATGCAGTTATTATTAGATACCCATGTCATGCTTTGGTTTTTAAATGATGACCCTTGACCAAGCAGCCCAAACTAGCAAATATGAATATTGATGATTTTTATCAACTCTTAATTAATCGCAATATTATCACGTCATCTCCTGATGCTGACGACGAACCCAACGAACTAATTCTTGCTAGCCTTCGTAATTCCCTACAACAAATCCAAGAGGAAAAAATTCATCCAATTTCTGAATTATGGGATGGTATAGATGCCTGAAACATCACCGATTCAAATCTTCTTTTCTGATGAATTTAAATCCCGACTTCGTACCCTTGCCAAACGTTATCGCAGCATTCGCAATGATCTACAAAACGGCAAAATAATCGGCGATCAAATTAAAGGAATTGGTTCTACTGTTTTCAAAGCTCGTCTTCAAAATAGCGATATTCAAAAAGGAAAAAGTGGCGGTTATCGTGTTATCTATCAAATCAAAGATAACCGTTACATCTTAATGGTTATTATTTACTTTAAATCTGATCAAACGGACATTTCTACTAATGAAATTCGAGATATTATAAATTCTAGAAATTTTTAGTAATGAAATCACAGAAATTATTCAAAGTATGTTACAGAATAAAACTAAATCTCTAGAGTGCTGTTAAGGTTTTTCTTATCCTGTAAAGTTAAAGCTTTCACGAATCAAAAGTTATCGTACTTCAGCCGTTCAGAGAATGCTATAGATACTTTTGTAAAATAACCGCTAATTTTTCTTTTGTTGCGGCAGGAACTTTGTCTAAAGGAGTCAAAATTGCGTGTTTTAAAGCACGGTGAGCGTAGGAGGTTGGGGGATTTTCTCCAATTCTTCGTACTGTTTCATAGATCACTTTTTGAGCGTTAATAGCATTACGGTGCAGATTATCAAGAATCATTTCAACCGTGACATGATCGTGATGGGGATGCCAACAATCGTAATCAGTGACTAACGCAAGCGTTGCATAAGCAATCTCAGCTTCACGAGCTAATTTTGCTTCAGGAAGATTAGTCATGCCAATGATGCTGCCGCCCCAACTGCGATATAAATTTGATTCAGCAATAGTGGAAAAAGCAGGGCCTTCCATGCAGACATAGGTTCCATTACTGTGCAGACTAATATCGGGTAAATTTAAGCTTTCTACCGAATCGGCCAAGACTTGGGAAAGGTTGGGACAGAAAGGATTGCCAAAAGCGACATGGGCAACAATACCTTCTCCAAAAAAAGTCGAAATACGATTGCGAGTACGATCAATAAATTGATCAGGAATCATTAAATCTAGGGGTTTGACTTCTTCCTGCAACGAGCCCACCGCCGATGCAGAGATAATGTATTCAACGCCTAATTTTTTTAAGGCATAGATATTGGCACGAAAAGGAAGTTCTGTCGGTAATAAATGATGATTTCTACCATGACGGGCTAAAAAAGCAACGGAAACATCCGCTAACGTTCCTACAATTAAAGCATCCGACGGTGAACCAAAAGGAGTCTCGATTTGGATTTCCTGCACGTCTTTCAACGCATCCATTTTGTACAGACCGCTACCGCCGATAATGCCGATTTTTGCTTGTGTCATGGAAAGTTTGCCAGAATGAAGAGTTTAAGCAAGTTTAACGTTACGACTGCTTATTATACGCGATCGCGGATTGAGATTTGGGGTAAGTATTATTGCGTTAAGATTTACCCATTTGTTGCGTATCTTAATATATCGGCAAAAGTCAGCAGGATAAAATAGGCACAGAAATTAACAGACATTATTGGAGGCTAAACTTCATGTCTGATCAAATAGACACTAGTTGTCTTATAGAATTGGAAAACCTCGATCAAGTTGATCCCGTTAAAGGTGCAACCTGTAGAGCAGAGGCTCAAGAAATTCTAGCGAATCCCTCCGTTGCCATTAGAATCCGTACCGCGATCGCTGATTTGCTGATGCAAGCCAACCAAAAACTCGGCTTAAGAAACGTTGTTGGAGAAGACAGCTATTAAGTCAAGGATTTTTAAAATCGGGAAAAAGCCCTATTTATGCCTAATCATTGGGATGCTGGTATTGACGGGATGCAGTAGAGCCGTCTTGATCAATCCCCAATTGCCCAGTGGTGGTATTAATAGCCTTGCTCCCGATGAATATCCTGCCTACAGTGCCGATGGTCGTTATCTGGCGTTTGCTTCAGATCGCAATGGCCGTCGCGAAATTTTTTTGTATGACGTGCAGCAACGTCGTTTAGTCTTTTTACCCAACCTCAATCAACCCAATGCTAGTCAGGATCAACCGTCTTTAAGTGCTGATGGTCGCTTCATTGCCTACGTTTCCACTGCACGGGGAAAATCCGACATTATGGTTTATGACCGCAATAGCCAACGTTCGGAATTATTAACCGCTAATATTCGTGGTTCTGTCAGTCATCCCACGATTAGCGGCGACGGTAAACGGGTTGCTTTTCAAACTAGCCAACTCGGTCAATGGAACATCGCGATCGTGGAACGTTAGGATTAATTCTCTACCAATTTTTAGGTTCAAAATCGGAATTATTTAAAATAGCAATCGTCTCTCCTGCTTGGGCTAACACAAATAACCCTTGACGATAGGCATAGCGATCAGCTCCTTCTTCAATTTCAATTCCTGCTACGGCTCCATACAATTGTTTTTGCGAGTATTCAGGAAAAAATTGTCTAAACTTGTTCAGGTCTGACTGTAATTCTTTAACATCATTGACCCCTAAACTACTTTTCACTTCCACCACTAAAACATGATTTTCATTGGTCACCAGAACATCAATTTCTAGGGTTTCCCCATTTAAGCGTTTCTTCACCCGTTGACTGACTTGATGGACAGGAATCCCACGCTTTAAGAAAATTGTTTCACAGGCAGGCGCAACCATATTTTCCACAAATCGTCCCCACTTGCCCCCAAGATCCCCTATTTGTTTGTTAACTTCTTTGATTTGGCGATTAGTTTCTTCAGATTTTTCCTTTAATAGGCGTTCTGTTTCTTGGAATCTTCGGTCTGTTTCTTGAAATCTTCGCTCGGTCTCTTTTTGGGCAGCGGTTAATTCAGCGAGTAGTTGCCAAACATCATCGGCGGTTGTTGTCATAGTTTATTTTTTTAAGATTTGACGCTCTTGTTGACAATTTTAACTTGTTTAATAAGAACATTTTTAGGTCAAATCCCAACGAAGTAAGAACATAATATGTTTAGTCCCTACAAAAATTTATCTGTTATTCCAACACCCTAACACTTTATCCAACCCAATCGGTAGTCAACTATGACAATTTCCTTAGAAAATTCTCCTAAAACGGATGAAATTGTTTACCCCAGCGAGGATGGTGAACCCTTGGCAGAATCCTATGATCATGTACAGGCGATCGCGACGACCCTAGATGTTTTAACCCAATATCTCAGCGGTCAACAGGCAACGGTTTTAGCCAATCAATTTATGTATTATGCCCAAGGCTTCCCAAAATTGCGGGTTGCGCCCGATGTTATGGTTATTTTTAATGTCACCCCAGGGGGACGGAATAACTACAAAATTTGGGAAGAAGGCGAAGTTCCTGCGGTTATTTTTGAAATGACCTCTCAAAGTACCCAGGATCAAGACAAATTTATTAAAAAAAGTCTTTATGAACAATTGGGCGTAACGGAATATTGGCTCTTTGATCCCAACGGAGAATGGATTGAGGGGCATTTACGGGGTTATCGTTTACGCAATGAGCAATATGAACTGATTAGCGATCAACTCAGTCAGCCTTTGGGGTTACGGTTAGCTGTTGAAAATAAACGTTTAAGCTTTTATCGGCAAGATAACGACGAAAAATTATTAATTTCTACGGAATTGCGAGAAGCCTGGTTAGCAGAAAAACAACGGGCAGATCGGTTAGCGGAAAAACTGCGATCGCTAGGAATTGATCCTGACCAAGAATAACCCTAGTCTGGGGCTGATTAAACGGTTAAGCGGTTAGGATAGGATTGAGAACATAGAGTTCTTAAATAATGGCAAAATCGTTATTTTTAAAGATGAAACGCAAATTTTTACTGAGTTCTTTTAAATCTTATATTCTGACTTTTTTATTCAGTTTTGCCTTAATTTTTAGTTTATCTGGCAATTTTTCTGCTATGGCGGCTCCTTTGCCCATCGCAACAGAAGATTCTAACCAAGCCCAAATTCCGATTAGTAAAACCCAAGAGGAAAGTTTTGTCGCGATCGCGGTGGCTCGGACAGGCCCTGCGGTGGTTCGCATTGATACGGAAACGGTAGTCACTCGACGTAATGATCCCCTATTTAACGATCCCTTTTTGCGGGATTTCTTTGGCGGCCAATTTCCCATGAGTCCGCAACAGGAACAGCGTATTGTGGGGCAAGGTTCGGGCTTTATTGTGGATAAAAATGGGGTCGTGTTAACCAATGCTCATGTTGTCAACAATGCCAATAAAGTTACCGTAACCCTAAAAGATGGTCGCGTTTTTAAAGGCGAAGTTAAAGGGGTTGATGAAATTACCGATCTAGCTGTCGTTAAAATTAATGCCCAAGGGTCTGAGTTGCCCGTTGCGCCTTTGGGAGATTCCTCCAGCGTTGAAGTGGGAGATTGGGCGATCGCGGTGGGTAATCCTGTGGGCTTAGATAATACAGTAACCCTCGGCATTATTAGCACCATCGGGCGATCCTCGGCTCAAGTCGGCATTCCTGACAAACGGGTGGAATTTATTCAAACGGATGCAGCCATTAATCCAGGTAATTCGGGCGGGCCGTTGCTTAATGCTAAAGGGGAAGTTGTGGGAATTAATACCGCGATTCGGGCGGATGCGATGGGGATCGGGTTTGCTATTCCGATTAATCAGGCAAAATCTTTGGAAACCTTACTGGCATCAGGCCAAAAAGTGCCCCATCCCTACATTGGTATTCAGATGATTAACCTAACTCCTGAACTGGCAAGGCAAAATAATCGTGACCCCAATTCTCCTTTCCTCATTGCAGAAGTCGAAGGAATCCTAGTGGTTCGCGTTATTCCTAATACTCCCGCAGAACGGGCAGGTATTCGTCGGGGGGATGTGATTACGGCTGTTAATAATCAACCCATCAAAGATGGCGCAGAACTGCAAAATTTAGTTGAGAAAGTCGGTCTTAATCAATCGCTGAAACTAAAATTACAACGCGGCGATCGCGCCCTAGATTTAACGGTACAAACGGCTCAACTGGAAAGTCCTGCTTAAAATGAAACAGGATGCTAATTAGCAAAAGGTCGGGAATAGATGACAGTCAAAACCAAAGGCGTGATTGCTGCGGGCCATCCCAAAACGGCTGAGGCAGGTCGTCTCATGTTTGAATTGGGAGGCAATGCTTTTGATGCGGCGATCGCGGCTGTCTTTGCGGCCTTTGTGGTGGAATCAACCCTGACCTCAGCAGGGGGTGGGGGCTTTTTACTGGCCCATACTCAGGATCACCAAGACTTACTATTTGATTTCTTTTGCCAAACGCCCCGTTCCCAAAAACCCTTATCCGACATTGAGTTTTATCCCGTTGAATTAAATTTTGGGGGAGCCTTACAAATTTTCCACATTGGCAAGGGCGCGATCGCGGTGCCAGGGGCCTTGTTAGGAGCCTTTACGGTACATCAACGCTTAGGCAAACTTCCCTTTAAAACCGTCATTGAACCTGCTATTGACTATGCTCAAAATGGCTTTATTCTCAATTCGTTTAATGAGTTTACCCATCAACTATTAGAGCCGATTTTATTAGCCTATCCTGAAGGACGAGAACTTTATGCCCCATCGGGAAAACTTTTAGCCCAAGGGGATCTGAGCCATCATAGAAATTTTGCCCAGACTTTAACCTATTTAGCCGAAAAGGGCATTGAAGACTTTTATCGAGGAGATATTGCCCATCAAATCGTTCAGGATCTCTCGTCGGGTGGTTATTTAACATTGGAAGACCTACAAGCCTATGAAGTGATCGTCAGAAAGCCTTTAAAACTCAACTATCGGGGCTATGAACTGTTAACCAATCCGCCACCAAGTTCGGGGGGAACGCTCATTGCTTTTGCCCTTAAGCTCTTAGAAAGCGTTGATTTAAACCAATTTGAATGGGGAAGTGCGGAACATTTAACGCTCCTTAGTCAAGTGATGCGTTGCACGAATACCGCCCGAAAAAATCACTATGATGAAGCCATTTATCAAACGAGCTTAGTTGAAGACTTTTTATCTCAAGCTAATTGCCAACCCTATCAACAGGAACTGCAAAGTGTTTGTAATAAATTGGGCAGTACAACCCATATCAGCGCGATGGATGACTTGGGTAATGCGGCAAGTGTAACGACTTCTAATGGAGAAGGGTCTTCCTATATCGTGCCAGGCACAGGAATTATGCTCAATAATATGCTGGGGGAAGCGGATCTCAATCCCCAGGGGTTTCATCAATGGCAACCCAATCAACGGCTATCCTCCATGATGTCTCCTACGTTGGTTTTAAAAAACGGTAAGCCCGAAATTGTGTTAGGCTCAGGCGGATCGAATCGTATTAGAACGGCTATTTTACAAGTGCTTTCCAATTGTCTAGACTTTAACTTACCCATCGCGATCGCGGTTAGTCGTTCCCGTATCCATTGGGAGAATCAGACCTTAGATTTGGAACCTTTAAATTCCCCAGAAGTCTTAAATAACTTAGTATTTACTGATCAAACCCGAATTAATCTTTGGGAAGATCTCAATATGTTTTTTGGAGGCGTTCATGCGACCAAACTATCAGACAATGGCGACTTAGAAGGGGTCGGTGATCCACGAAGGTCAGGAGTCGCGATATACTCTTGATTTGGGAGAGGATCTATTCTATTCTCTGCTTAATCACAGTAAATTCTTGCCTAAGAGAAGTCTTAAATTCATCAATTCTAGTTAAGAGATGACTTCCTCTTTCCTAGATAGTCAACCCATGAAATCAAAAAGCCCCCTACAATTCATGTTTATGCCTCGTTATTTGATGTCTCTTGGTACAAGTGTCATTTTTGTCCTGACCTCTAGCATCGTAACTACCGCCCAGACTTCTCTTTCCCGTCCCATTTCCCCCTGGGGAAAAATGTCTAGAGACATTCAACCCAAGACGGAAGGGATTGAGTTTAAAGCTGAGACAGCGCAAACTGTGGAAAAAGCATCCCAGACCGATTCCCCTTTTCAACACCCCCTAGAATCCAGCCCCGTTACGTTTGAATCACAAGCTGAACCCAGTTTTAAATCAACGACTCGACCGCCTCAAAGTAAATCAGTCGCCCTTTTCAATACCCTTCGTCATTCCAAATCAACTCTGCCATCCAAGCCCATCATCCAAGCCCAAGAAAGCGCTCAGGCTTCTCCCTCTTCTACACCAACCAATAACCCTTTCGATACCAACAATACGACTTTTCCTGCGCCAACTACTCCTAGCACGTCCCCTTTTACGGCTCCCGATCCCCTGCAACAGCAAAACCAAGCCCCTGCATTTCCCGCTAATGGTGGCGACACCAGACTACTGCCTGCTAATCCTGCCCCCAATGAATTGAACTCTAGTGGCAATCCGCTAATTTTTCCGACCAAACCCCAGGAGGTAGATACCACCATTCGTCAGGCGGTTACTTTAAATCAGGCAATTGAATTAGCCCTCCGTAATAACAAAGATTTACAAGCGGCTCGTATTACCCTAGAAAGAAGCCAGGCAGAACTCGAAGCGGCTCGCTCTGCCCTGTTTCCAACCTTGAGTACGGAATTTCAATTCAGTCGAGATAATAGCGCAGGGGCTGAACTTCAAAACGCGATCGCAGAACAAAATGCGGCGAATTCTCCTTTTCCCATCACGCCGAATGTAACGCCTGAATCTACAACCAATGCCAACGGTTCGCTGCAACTAGGTTACAACATTTTTTCGGGAGGAGAACGGGCCGCCAGTATTCGGCGCTCAGAAATTCAAGTGCAAAATAGTCGCTTGCAAGTAGAAGTGGTTTCAGAGCAAACTCGCTTTGAAGCAACGGATCGCTATTATGCCCTACAGGGGACGGATGCCCAAGTCGCGATCGCGCAAGCCTCGGTAGAAGATGCGGCCCAAAGTTTACGGGATGCCCGCTTATTGGAACAGGCAGGATTAGGAACGCGCTTTGATGTATTGCGAGCAGAAGGGGATTTGGCCACAGCTAACGAAGCCCTAACCAGAGCCATTTCCGATCAACGTACTGCTAGACGACGATTGGCACAAATTTTAAGTGTCGGGCAAAAAGTGGAACTCACCGCCGCCGATCCCATTACGGAAGCAGGAAGGTGGAATACAACCTTAGAGCAGAGTATTGTCCAAGCCTATAAAAATCGAGCCGAATTAGAACAGCAATTAAATCAAGCCGATATCTACGAGCAAGAACGCTATATTGCCCTAGCAGGAATTCAGCCCAGAGTCGATTTTCTCGCCAATTACAATTATCAGAATAATTTTAATAACTCGGTGGGATTAGTCGATGGTTATTCCTTTGCGGCTAGAGTTCGTTGGACGTTTTTTGATGGGGGACGGGCCTTTGCTGAAGCACGACGAGCAGACCGCAATATGGATTTGGCTCAAACGGAATTTGCTAGGCAACGCAATCAGATTCGTCTGGATGTGGAAGAAGCTTACTATACGCTCATTTCTACGCAAGAAAATATTGATAGTACCCGTACTAACGTCACCCGTTTTGAAGAAGCCCTCCGACTGGCCCGTTTACGATTCCAAGCAGGGGTCGGAACCCAGACGGATGTAATTAATGCTCAACGGGATCTGGCCAATGCACGGGGTCGTTATCTCCAGGCAATTATCGGCTATAACCAATCTCTGAACCGATTACAACGTGCGGTTAGCAATTTACCGACCAATAATTTGTTTGAGGTACGTTAGGCTCGTTTAAATAATACTGCCGCGTTTTCGGGCTTCTTTGTAGGAAATCCCGACATTTTGCAGTCCACTACGGAGCATTTGGTGTTCCAGTAAGGCAAAGAATCGAGCGCGATCGCCGCTTCTAACCACAGCCTGATTATGGGCTTCAGCAATGGCAACAGGATAACCATAGCCCTTATTGACTTGGGCTAACATAATCGCTAACGATTGGTCTAATAAATTGCTATCTTGGGCTACCCAGGCAGGAAACTCAATACGCGCAATTTCCGTTCCCACATTGACATAACAAAAATAAATCCGTTGGCTTTCAGGATAAAGCTCTAAAATTCGCGCTGAACTCTGCCAGAGGGGACTGCGCTGACCAGGTTCGAGAAAATAACTCCAAAAAGTAGCATCTCGCAGGGGATCAAACACTTGACAAGCTCTTTTTTCTTCCGCGATCGCCTCACAATGTTGGACACAATTGGGCTGTTCATAGGTACAAGCTTCTAACCGCAAAAAGTTCATGGATTCCGAACTACGGGCAGCGCTCAAGTAGCCAATCAAGGGAATGCGGTCTTTTCGTAAATCCTCCCAAGCTTCCAAGATAGGCGGCAGAATTAGCTCCCTAGCTTCGGTGGGTAAATTTTCTAAAAACCAATAAATAAGGGAACCATCTACCATTGCTAAATTGGGTTCGGAATGGGGGCCAGGGGGTCGAACCCAACGGCAGGCCATTTCCGCTAAACATTGGGCCTCTAATACCGTGCGTCGATGGGCCATCCATTCTTCGGTACGAATTCCCCATTGTTTAGAAATATAAAGATCTTCGCGGCGATAATAGACTTCAGGAATGCTATCGAGGAGGGGATGTAAATTCTGCCCATAATGCAACATGATGCGGCCAATGTTGATCAAATAACAATAGGCGATTTCGTGGCTTGAAGGGGCAATTTGGGAACCATCGGTTGAGAAAACGCTATGCTTTTGAGGCGGGGTATCAATAATTTTACGAGTTTCCAACGGTTCAACAGGAATGGCAACACCAAAAAATAGGTGATCGCGCCAGATCTGATAACGTTGAATTAAATCTTGTTGCTCTTCTTGGGCTAATAATAATAATTTTTCTGCTTTTTCTAAACGCTGACGACTAGCCGCCACTTCTTTTTTAAAGTGTTGACTAATCCCTGGCATTTGTCCCGCAAGTTTCGTGAGATCTAGCATAGGTTGATTTTATAGCACCCACGTTATTTATATTTATAGTGGCTACCCTTAAAAGATGGGAAGTTTGTAATCCCCGTTTTAAATTTTTATGACTTTGTTTACCCTGCGATCGCTGAAAAAAGACTTTGGTATTAAGGAAGTTTTAAAAGACGCTAACTTTAGCCTAGAAGAAGGGGATAAGGTGGGTCTGATTGGTCGTAATGGTTCAGGCAAATCGACGCTTCTAAAAATGATTGCAGGACTAGAACCCATTGATGGGGGCGAAGTGTGGATGAATTCCGCAGCTAATATCGTCTATCTGCCCCAACAGCCAGAGATGGATGATAACCATACAGTGCTAGAACAGATTTTTGCGGATAATAATGAAAAGATGGCATTAGTGCGGGAATATGAAGCCGTCTCAGAAAGTTTAGCCCATCACCAAGGCGATACGGATAAATTAATGGCTCGTCTTTCGGCTCTATCTCAACAAATGGATACGCTAGGAGCCTGGGAGCTAGAAACCAATGCCAAAATTATTCTCAGTAAATTGGGTATTGAAAATCTAGAAGCAAAAGTCGGTTCGCTTTCGGGTGGTTATCGCAAACGAATCGCGATCGCCGCAGCCCTATTACGGGAACCTGATGTGCTACTCATGGATGAACCGACCAACCATCTCGATGCCCTATCGGTGGAGTGGTTGCAAAGTTACTTGAAACGCTTTCGGGGAGCCTTGTTACTGATTACCCACGACCGTTATTTTCTCGATCAAGTCACCAATCGTATTTTAGAAATTGATCAAGCCGATCTTTTTTCCTACAGTGGCAATTACGCCTATTACTTAACTAAAAAAGCCGAAGCGGAAGAGTCAGCCCAAAGCAGTCAACGCAAATTTGCAGGGGTTTTACGGCGAGAATTGGAATGGTTATCCCGCGGCCCAAAAGCTCGCAGTACCAAGCAAAAGGCACGGATTGATCGCATTCGAGCGATGCAGTCCCAGGATTTTAAACAAACTCAAGGCAACGTTGATATCAGTACCGCAGGCCGTCGCATTGGGAAAAAAGTAATTGATCTGGAAAATATTAGTAAATCCTACGGCGATCGCGTCTTAATCAAAGACTTTACTTATATTTTTAATCCCGAAGACCGCATCGGCATTGTGGGCAGTAACGGCGCAGGCAAATCAACCCTAATGAATATCATTACAGGGCGAGTCCAACCCGATAGCGGCTCAGTCGAAATTGGCTCAACCATTCATTTTGGCTATTTTGACCAACATTCCGATGATTTAATGCCCAACGGGGAGCAACGGGTTATTGATTATCTCAAAGATGTTGCCGAACTGGTCAAAACGGCAGATGGCAGCGTGATCACCGCATCCCAAATGTTAGAGCGATTTCTATTTCCCCCTGATCAGCAATATGCCCCCATTAATAAGTTATCGGGAGGAGAAAAACGCCGTTTATTCCTATTGCGAGTGTTGATGAGTGCGCCCAATGTCTTGATTTTGGACGAGCCGACCAATGATCTCGATGTGCAAACCCTAGCGATTTTAGAGGATTATTTAGAAGATTTTAATGGTTGCGTCATCGTCGTTTCTCACGATCGCTATTTTCTAGACCGTACTGTGGATACGATTTTTGCTTTTGAGGAAGAAGGAAAATTACGCCAATATCCTGGTAATTATTCCCTTTATATGGACGTTAAAAAAGCCGAGGAAGCGGAAACAAAAGAAAGCGAATCCCAACGTTCTACGACATCCCAAAAAGCTAATCCTGTAAAATCTTCACCCCAATCTAACGATAAATCCCGTAAATTGTCCTTTAAAGAAAAGCGGGAATACGAAACAATGGAAGCTAAAATTGCGGAAATGGAAACGGAAAAAGCCGAAATTGAAGAAAAGCTATATTCTAACTCCTCAGTAGAATTCTCAGAAATGCAAAAATTAACAGAACGTTTGGCTTATTTAACCCAAGCGATCGATGAGGCAACCGAACGCTGGTTAGAACTGGCAGAACGAGCCTAAATTAAGAAAGATCTAACTAACGTCTCAGTCAGGTTCCTATCACTTCTACAAATTGCATAACCAACGAGAAATAGACGCAACTTGATTTTCTTCATTTAAGTTTGCGGCATTACTGAGCGTCCCACTCTCCAATTGATCCCAAATTTCACTAGCCATTCTTCTCTGAATCGCTGCTCCTACAAAAAATGTCAGTGGTGAATGCCCCGAATCTGCGAATGCTTGTCTTATACGATTAAGTGCCGCTTGTGCTGTTTTCCAATGTTCGTCGGCTCCTGCTGGATCTATGCCACCCTTAAGTTCTCCTAATGCAATTGTGTAAGGTTCAACTTCAACAGGTTCAATCTTGCTAGATTTATTCGCAGCTAATCTATCTGGCTCAAGGTTAAATAGACAAAGGTCTACATTACTTTTAACCAAAGGAATATTTAAATTGTAGATCAGTGTGCGTTTACCCTTCTTATTCTCCCAACTCAATCCACGCAAAAATAACTCAATGTCAGTATCGTCACTTGTCATCGCTATCCATTTCTTCGTTTTTGAATGTTGCCAATGATATCTGTGACCTGCAATTTTAAGCGTTGAAAGAATTGCGCGAGTTAGTTTTCTCTGGGCTAAAGCTCCTCCAACATTACGCATTGAGCCGCCCAGGGTATCACCACGAGTCAGTAAAAATCTAAAGACCAACTCCTCTACAAAATTTGAACCTGCTGGCTCAAGAAAATTTCTGATTAAACCATTGATGGCATCGGTTTTATCTTCTGGCATCAAATGAGCCAGGGATTTGTCGGATAGCCCAGCCGCAGTTAATAAACCGATCTCAATACCTTGGATGTTGAATAGATCAAAAGGATTTTTTGCTTGATTTGCTGCTTCTTGAAGTGCTCTTGCTTCTGTAACATGAGGAGTAGCTCGTCGATTTTTCTCAAGCGCAAGTGCAACAAAGCCTGCACGAGTTGCTTCATAGGTTGTGACAAGATCATTACTAGACTGAAGATGATTGAGGTAAGCATTCATAACATTGGTTTACTGTTTTTTCCATACATACACACACTTCCTTAAAGGATCACGCCCATGATTCCCCATCTGCTGACTACTATTTCCCTTATCATTAGGTAAAACCAGAATATTTTCAACGGTGAAACCCAATTGTTCGGCGAAGTCTGAGAGAATCATATCTACTGAAATACTTGTACCTGCATAACGAACATTGTCATTAACCATAAACAATAGTGCGCCAGGTTTAAGTACGCGAGAACATTCCTGGATGATGCAAGCCATTTCATAGAAATAACCTCTAACCATCCTGGGAATTCCATTATTATTTAATACTCCTTGGAGTTTCTGATTATCTAAATAGCTCAAGATAGCTTGCAATAGGGGTTGTGAATTGGCAGTTTCTATTGCTAAATTCCAATCTGGATTGATAGTCAATAAGTCTTTTGGGCGGTTTTCGACTGTACAGCTTAACATTTCCTGTCGGAGATTGATGAGTTCGTTTTCGGAAATGCCTAACAATGCAAGTTCTAAAGCATAAGTACGAGTGTAGTCATATCGATTGCAATAAGGTGGAGAGGTGATAACCGCATCATAAATTGAGTTGGGTAAAGTCGGTAGCACTTTGAGGCAAGAATTCTTGTAAAGCCTGATTTTACCTTGTACTTTCTTAGTCGAAAACAGTTCTACTTGATGGGTAGATGGCTCCAAATCACTAAGAATTTCTTCAATTTTATGAGCAACCGCATAATCCAAGTCTAGAATTTCACCTTTATTGAAAAGCTTTTTTCCATGCCCACGATTGGAACGATAATCCCAACGAAGATATTGCCCATCTTTACGGGTGTAACTGATAGACTCTAAAACGCATAGTAACGCAAAAAACAAAACTGTTTGAACTTTCTCATTTTCTTTATAGCAAGCTCCAAGGTACTGCTCAATTGCTCTTTTATTTTCTGTAGAGTAAGCATCCTTTGTAATTTTAAATTCTGGCAAACAGATTTTTGTTTCAGACTGTTTCCATAGCTGAAAATTGAACCAAGCCTCAAGACATGTAAAATCTTCAGATGTAAATTGAGTATTAAGGACTTTTTTGGTTTCAATAATATGCTGACCAATAGGTAACAATTCAATCCCATCGGCATTAATTCCTAAATCTCTAGCAGCGAATAAAGCTGTTCCGCTACCAGCAAAAGGATCTAATATAGTGCCTTGCTCAAATCTATATTTTTGAAATAAAAACTCAACAAGAGCAGCAGAAAAGGCTTCTTTATATTTATACCACCGATAAATAGGTCTTGTTTTGTTAGCTTGAAAACTTACTAAAAGTCGCGTGAGTTCAGGCTGAACCAAAAATTTGGATTGAAAATGATGCTTTAATTGTTTGTCAAGACCGTCAATCTCCTTTAAAGTTATATTTTCTTCTTTAGAAAAAACATTAGAGATGGTTGACAGGTATGTCACAAGTATTAATTTCTATAAAATTAAAGATTTGAGAATTATAGCACTCATTATCGATACAAGCTCTCACTTATTAAACTCAACATATATCTCAGCATCATTTCAAAAGACATTTATTTGAATGGAAGCAATCTAAACATTTGGCTAGAATGATCGCAATGCGTTTCAATCATTTCAGCGATCGCGGGAGATAAGACATGAAACCCTTCAAAGCCTTACTCATCAGTGGAATTTTAATTAGTCTGAGTTTAGAAACCCAACCGAGTCATGCCGAAGTTAAAACCACACAAGTTGATGCCTTAGTAGAATCGTTACGACAAGCGGCCCCGCCCCAACGCCCGAATGATGGGATGTATAGCAATTGGCAAGTTTTACCAGGCATTATTCCCGATTGGTCGAAACGCTGTTTAGGAAAAACCCTGACTCCCGAACAATTTGATAACGATAATGCAGCCGCCCGTCAAGTCGTGAGTTGTATCGTTAAACGGGAATTGAATACTCAAACCCAAGCCAACGTCAAAGATGAACAAGCCGTTCGTCGAGTTGCCTGTTGGTGGATGACAGGCAAAGCGAATGAATGTCAGCGTGGAGCAACGGCAACCTATGTCAACCGAGTTTTGGATTTCTATCGTCGTCAGTTAGCTTCCTAATGCAGACTATTTAAGAAAAATGCGAATTTTTTTACCTCTTGTCTCACTATTAATCGCCGCTTGCCAAGTTAATCAAACAACAGTTAATTCGACAACGGAACCCCTCACTCAAGCCACTCCGCCGACCCAAGCGCAACCTCAACAGACCCCTACTCTAGTTGCGTCTTTGGTTCCAACCCAGCCTTTAAATCCCCAACCCATTCGTATTCCCCTAGAAAGCTTACCTAAACCATTTGCTACTGAAAGCGCGTCTAAATCCCCCCAAATTCTTCCGATTCCCCAAAATCCAACCTTGAGAGTTCCAGCAGGATTTCAAGTTAACGTTTTTGCAGAAGGATTGAATCACCCTCGTTGGTTAGCCCTTACGCCGTCGGGGGAAGTGTTAGTTACGGAAACCCCTGAAAATCGGATTACGTTACTGAGAGATACTAATGGAGATGGGACAGCCGATCAGCGTTCAACCTTTGCCGATGCGAAAAATGGCTTAGACTTGCCCTTTGGGATGGCGTTTACGGAAAATAGCTTTTTCTTAGGTAATCAGAGTGCTGTCCGTCGTTATGGTTACACCCCAGGTCAGCAACAGTTAACGGGGCAAGGAACCGCGATCGCGTCCTTACCTGGGGGCGGCTACCGACAGCATTGGACAAGAAATGTTATTGTGTCGCCCGATCAGCAAAAACTATACGTGTCGATTGGTTCCCGCTCTAATATCGATGAGGAACCCTTACCCCGCGCTTCGGTGCAAGTGATGAACCTAGATGGAACGGAACAACGAACCTTTGCTTCTGGGCTGCGGAATCCTGTGGGTCTGGATTTCCATCCCCAAACTCAGGAACTCTATACAACGGTGAATGAACGGGATGGCATTGGTGATGATTTAGTCCCCGATTACCTCACTCGCCTTCGTTTAGGAGAATTTTACGGTTGGCCCTATGCCTATTTCACCTCAGATCGGCTTGATCCCCGTCAAGTAACCAACGGTAAAAGTAATAATGCTGCCTTAGCGGCCCGCACGAAAACCCCTGATGTTTTGTTTCAATCCCATTCTGCCCCCTTGGGCCTGAAGTTTTATAACGGTAATACCTTTCCCACACGATACCGTAATGGGGCTTTTGTTGCTTTTCGTGGATCGTGGAATCGCAATGAGGGGACGGGCTACAAAATCGTTTTTGTGCCGTTTAATGAGCAAGGGCGACCTATTGGCCATTACGAAGATTTTCTGACAGGATTTGTGGTAGCTCCTAAAATGCCCAGTACCTGGGGGCGACCTGTGGGGTTATTGGTGTTACCCGATGGCAGTTTATTAATGACGGAAGAAGCCAACGGCAGAATTTATCGCATTCAATACCAATCCTAATTGATTGACATTACACTCCGAATTTACCAAGGATCAACAATGGACTTAAAGGGATTAATAACGGTTTTGTGCGGATCTTGGTTGTTTTCCTCAGAAGATTCCTGCTCAGAACTATCCGATTCAGCCTTTTGTTCTTGGGATTGAGGCTTGGCGGCTTTCTTCCAATTTTGCCAGTCTCCTAGATCGCTTAATTCTTCATAAAGCTCTGTATCTCCCACTAAGGTTACTTCTGACAGATCAATATCTGGGTCTACAGGACGAGGTAAGGGTTTAGTAATGGGGGGGTCTTCCGCGATCGCGCCTTCTTGAGTAACTTGAGTTATGGGAACTCCGTTCACAGCTTGTTTAAGCTCGGCAAAAGCTTTAGTCACACTGGCTAAGGAGCGTTCTAATGCTTTTAATTGTTCTGAGAATCCTGGCGGTAAAACATTGGTCGTTTGAACAACCGTTAACGAGGTTAGGGCATCGGGAAAATGACGGAAAAATTCTTCAAGGGTGGTTTCTCCCTGAAGGACTTGATCTAAGGCTGCATTGACTAAGGTTTTCATTCCCTCATCAATGGCGGCTTGTCTGAGCTTTTCAACCGTCACACCTTGACGAATCAAAGACTGCAATGAAGCATTGATCGGAAGAACTTCATAAATACCGATTTGGCCATGATAGCCAACTCCGTTACATTGGCGACAGAGACGGCCTTTCAGTTGTAATTGCTGAATGAGTTCTTGCGTTAGCGTATTGGCTCGGTAAAAGGTACTGGATTTTTGTTGATGGGAAGCCAGTTGTAATTGCTGCAATTCCCCTGTTTCAGGGTGATGGACTAAACGGCAGGTCGGACACACTCGACGTAATAAGCGTTGATTAACCACACCGCTGAGATACTCAGCCAATTCTTCTGCATTAATCCACTGACTCAATTGCGCGATCGCGCTACAGGAATCCTTGGCATTGAGACCCGCTAAAACCAGATGACCCTGTTTGACTGCGGTAAAAACAGATTGAGCGGTTTCCGAATCTTCGATTTTTTCGACTAAGATTACATCCACAACCTGTTGGGTAACAGACTGTAGGGCTTGGAGATAGGTCAGACCTTGTTCAGGGTTAATTTCAACCTGCGTAATCCCTGGAAAAGTACGCCGTATCGGATCTTCGATAGTGGTAATGGTCTTTTCCTGTTTATGCTGTTCCTCTAAACAAGCTTCTAAGGTACTAGAAAGCCCCGAAGAAGCTGGGCCAGTTACTAAAATCAAGCCTGATTGACGCTGATTTAACTGTTTTAAGACTTTTTGTGTCGATTCTTCTTTGATTAAGCTACTTAAGGTCGGCAACTCGGTTAGCGATTCCACAATACGAACCACCACCTTTTCTCCATAAAAACTAGGTAAAGTATTCACAAAGAAGTAAACGGGACGGCTGTTATAGCTTTTGCGGAGTTTGCCTTTTTGCGGGATGCTGGTTTGATTAGTATCTAATCCCACCATGCTTTTGAGACGCTTGACAACGGGACTAATTAGTTTTTTGGGTAATGGCTCTAGCAGCGATCGCACATTCCCCCCTTGACGGATCCGAACCAATAATTTCGTTTCTTCCGGTTCTAGATAAATTTCAGTAGCCTTTTCCCGCATTCCCAAAATGAGAATTTTATTAACTAAGGAAACAATGGCATCATCTTGCTCGTTGGAACGATTTAAATCTTCAGCAGGGTTAACCTTGGGCGAAACAAAAGCTGGCGTTTCTTCAATAATTTCTGTCACATTAACGATGGTTGCATCAATTGACGATTGGGATGTTACCGGCTGCTCACTAGAACTATCCGCTTCTGACAAAGGCCGACCCACAATTTCCTCTAATACAGCCGTTAAGGGACGACCCGAACGACGCACTTCGATCAGGGCTTGCTGCATCTGGGGAAGAGAAACCGCTCCAGAATGAATTAACTCCTGAGCAAAAGGAGGAAGCGTAAAACCAGAGGAGTCATTGCTAAAAGACACGGCTCGGCACCTGGGTAAAAACAAAAATTGACTATTCTTAAAGTTCCCTAGCTTATTAGGAAAATTAACAACAGTCAATCAAGAATAAAGATTTTATTCACAATTTAGCCTTGAGGTTGTCTCCCCGCCGCGGCTAACTGTTGGTTCCGAATGAGATTTTCCATCGCATATTCCAAATGCATGCCTGCATCAACAGCAACCCACCCCTTATTGGTCAAATGCCGCCATTCAAAGTGTAGATGGGGCCCAGTAGATAAGCCAGTACTACCAACGCGACCAATCACTTCTCCTTTTTGAACCGATTGGCCGGGTTTAACAAAAATCTCTGAAAGGTGGGCATAGCGAGATTCTTGAGTTCCTTCGAGGTGACGCATCACAACCGTTAACCCATAACCGCCCATCCAATCCGCGATCGCCACTTCACCGGAGTAAGCCGCTAAAACGGGGGTTCCTGTAGGAGCACCTAAGTCTGTCCCCTGGTGCATTCGACCCTGACCCGTAACGGGGTGAGTACGCCAGCCAAAAGCAGAAGTAATAGGAACGACGGTGGGTAAGGGGAACAGTAAATCGGTATTCCCTTGTCTTGCGTCAGGGGCAGTCGGGGCGTATAACGTCGTTGCTCGGCTGTATTCAGGCATGGGAGCCAAGGCGAGGGAAATACCCCGTCGGACAATAGGTTCTATGCTGAAAATTTGATTGGAAGAGGGAGGTAAACCTATCCGCGAATTGCTGGCCGTATTGGAACTGGGCAGAGGATAGGAACGATGACTACTATAATTTCGAGGACTATAGGAAGGTGTCACCATCGGTTGGAGCGCGATCTGACGGATGGGAGAAACCCTCGGCGCACGGGTGACAAAATGCTGGGCAGCAACTCTCGTACGAGTCGCTAAACGTTGATAGCGGGGCGTATAGGAACGAGCAGTGGTGACATCAGTTGAACGCTGACGACGAGAAGAAGCGACTGAACCACATCCCCGACTTAACGAACCACCTTGAACAACGGTGCGACAACCTGTCGACCTCTCTGAAAGAACAACAGAGGGAGTTGAATCGCTTCTATCCGATTTACCTACTGTGTAATTGGTTGGGTCAATATAGCTATTTTTCCCTTCTAAGGCACTACGGATACTGGTGGGTTGGGTCTCCACCGAATTATAGTTAGTGGAAGGAGAGGAATTAGAAATAGCGATCTTGGGGGCAGAGAGTTTGACTCTAGGCTTGGCTACGGCAGCCCGTTCCGTATTGCGACGACGATAGCTAGAACGAATGGGACGAGTAACGGCAGCCCGAATCTTGGAACGACGAGAAACAACAGAAGGCTGAACGCTGGGAGCAGGAGCGGCCGGAGTGGGGTCAACGAAAGACTGGGAAGGGGCGGGATCTGTCGGAATAACTAATTCTTCAGTAGCAGTGACAGTGGTGCTTAAAAAGCCAGTGCTGAGAAATCCAATGCTACCAATAATGCCAAAACTGCGCTGAAAAAGAGTTTTGAAGTTACCGCTTGAATTAGCTTTCGATTTAGGGTTCATGAATATTCACACCTTCATTTCGCGTCTCCATGATTGTAAAGGGTAATTAAAAAATTGCCAAGCGTTCAGCCTCCGCAAATACAACTACTTTCCGATAGGATTTTTGCCTATCTTCTGTCGTAGGTATTTAAGCGACCCAAAATACTAATCTTTACAAACTGAGTTATTAAGATGACGGAGGAAGTTTGCGAATCTCTGAATAAAACGCACTATGGCTAAAGCGATCGCCGTTTTTAATCAGGCTAGTTCGTAGCCGTAAATTATTGCTGGCAAACCAGATCCGTTCTTCAGAATAAAGACTATCGGATTCGAGGATTAACGTTAAACTTTCGTCTGCTCCTAACAGATAACGTCCCGTTAATAGGGCAGCTTGGGGGGTTAATAATTGGCGAAAGAGCCTACCCGTTAAACTAGAGTCTTCCGAGGGAGCAAATAACCAAACGGCTGACCCTTTTTGTTTTGGTGCGCCCCAATCGCCAGAACTTTCCCAGTTCATTTTGATGCCACTTAAACTAGGAGATAGCTCGACGGAATAGGTTTGGTAAATGGCTTGTAGGGAGGGATCATCTGCACCAATCGCCTCCATCGTTACTTCTGATCGTTTACTTTCCGCATTCTCGTTATTAAAGTTATAGCTGGTGCGTTGAGAAAACCAGGTTCCGACACACGATTCCAAAAAAGCTTGAAATTCCATGAATAGTTTAATTTTTCAGGGGATGTTATGCTGACTGGATCAATTTTAAGTTATTTGGAGTCGCTCTAAAGATAAGATTGCGGCTTGTCGGACTTGGAAATGATCGTCTTTTTCGAGGTAGTGCAAGGCAGAAAGGCTTTGGTCACAGGGTAAATTTCCTAAGGCTTCGGCCAAGCGTTGACGAATTAACCAATCCTCGGAACTGGCAAATTTTAGGATCGCATCTACGGCATCAAGGGCTTGAATTTCTCCTAAGGCCGCGATCGCGGCTTGTTGAACCACGGGTTCGGGACTGTCGAGAGCTTGTAAGAGAACTTGTTTGGCGCGAATATCTTTTAAGCAACCGAGAGAAACCGCCGCACTAAACCGCACTAACCATTGCGTATCTTCATAAAAAGCTCGGCAAAGGGGCTCTAGGGCACGACCATCCTGGAGATAACCTAAAGCACCAGCAGCATCGGCTCGAATCCCGTAATCAGGATCGGTTTCCAGCAGTTGGGTTAAAATCGGGAAGCATTCTTCGGTTTGTTTAATACCCAAGGCAAAGACGGCCATAGAGCGAACTTGCAGCACGTCATCATCTAACACTTTTTTAATCAAAGGAACCGCTTCCTCATCCGATACATCCCGCAATGAGGCCAACGCCAACATGCGATCGCGGGAATTAGAGCTTTCTAATTGAGTAGCGATTTGTTCGAGGGTTAATTGACTCATGGGATTTCTTAACTTTTCTTAATATCTTTACTCATAATTGTAACGAAGAAATTAAAGAGTTAGGGGTTTAGTTGCAACATTTGATGGGAAAAGATAATGGGAGATGATTAGTTACTTGCTTGAAAAACTTGCTCAACTGTTAAATTCAATTCAGGAAAGCTTGAAGAAAGCAAGCGATCGCGATTTTGAAACGGATTAATTTGATATTCTCCATCTCTTAAATTACAAATCGAAATCGTGGGTTGTTTGGGATTGCCAATAAATCGGTGGCTACCCAACGCCGCATAATCCACAATCCAATATTCTGCAATTCCCATTTCTTCATAATCCCCCAATTTGGAATAGTAATCTATGCGCCAGTTGCTTGAAACAATTTCAATGACTAAAGGAATAGAGGCTCCGTGATTGATAATGGATTCTTTTTTCCAGCGTGGCTCGTTGACTAAATTATCTCGATTAATCACCAATACATCAGGAAAATAGCCCGAATCTGCCTCTTCAGGTCGAACTAACACTTGATTGGGAATGCTAAACGGTAAACCCAAACGCTTGATTTCAAAGGCAATTTCAATATTGAGAAATCCTTTGATTTCTTCATGTTTACCAACAGGTTGAGGCATTTCGATAATATTTCCATGACGAAGTTCGTAACGTTTATCAAAATTTTCAGGGAGCCATTCGACAAATTCTTCAAAGGTCGTAATTTTTAGGTCTGCTTGAATCATCGCCTTACATCGGATTAATAATATTGGCTACTCTAACCTAACTGCCATCAGGGTAGAATTTCGGGAATAAAATCAGCGATCGCTTAATTCGTCAGTAATTTTTGTAATTGCAAAGCGGGTTCTAAGGTATTGATATTGAATATATTGCTATCAATGTACTGCTTTTGAAGAGATTGAATGCAAAAAAAGACGGAAAATTTTAGATTTCCCATCTTCTTCGTTGGCAGCGATCGCCGAATTTTTTAAATTAATTTTCTTAAAGATTAAATAATTTTGGCTGCTCGGAGACCATAAAGTAAGCCGAGAGTAATTCCTGTAAAAACAACGAGGTAGGCGATAAAAGCACCAAAACCAGCAACCATAAACTTTAAACCTCTTCTTACTAAAATCAATTCTTTGCTATTGTACTTTCCAAGGCCCCCTGAGTGATCATTCAAATTTTATGTCTTCTGTTATCCCTGTTCCCTTACCCCAAAGTCCCTACGAGATTATTAACGCTCCTGGTGAGTTGTCGAATTTAGGTCATTATCTAAGCCAACTTAAACTCGGCAAAAAAGTTTTATTGGTTTCCAATCCTGAAATTTTTGAATTTTATGGCGACATAGCCCTGAATTCTTTAAGTAAAGCAAGCTTTGATGTGTCCGTTCACCTCATTCCTGCGGGCGAAACCCATAAAACCCTAGACGCGATCTCCAACATTTACGATACGGCTTTAGAAAAACGCCTAGAACGTTCCTCGACGATGGTGGCATTGGGTGGGGGCGTTGTTGGCGATATGACGGGCTTTGCGGCGGCGACTTGGTTACGGGGCATTAATTTTGTCCAAGTTCCTACTACACTTTTGGCAATGGTTGATGCTTCCATTGGCGGTAAAACAGGCGTAAACCATCCCCAAGGGAAAAACCTAATTGGAGCGTTTTATCAACCGCGTTTAGTCTTTATCGATCCGTTGGTGCTGAAAACCTTACCTGAACGGGAATTTCGCGCAGGCATGGCAGAGGTCATTAAATACGGCATTATCTGGGATGCGGATTTATTTGGGCAATTGGAACAGGCGACGAGTTTAAAAACCTTAGCCGATTTACCCGAATCCCTCTTAGAAACGATTATTACCCGTTCCTGTCAAGCCAAAGTGGATGTCGTGAGCCAGGATGAAAAAGAAGCAGGCTTACGAGCCATTTTGAACTATGGACACACCATTGGTCATGCAGTCGAAAGTTTAACGGGTTATAGCCAAGTGAATCACGGTGAAGCGGTTGCCATTGGAATGGTCGCGGCGGGAGAAATTGCGGTAAAAATGGGCTTATGGAATCGAGAGGAAGCGGAACGACAACGGGTGTTAATTGAAAAAACGGGTTTGCCTACTGAAGTTCCCAGCGAATTAGATACGGATGCCATTATTGATACCCTGCAAACTGATAAAAAGGTGAAATCGGGTAAGGTTCGCTTTATTCTGCCGACAGCAATTGGTAAGGTCATTATTACCGATGAAGTAACAACCGAAATCCTACAGGCGGTTTTAGCTAAACCCTAATTATCATTCGCAGTACCAATCAAGTAAAGCAAGGCCATGCGGATGGCGACTCCACTGGTGACCTGTTGCTGAATGAGGCTAAATTGGGGATCGTCCATTAAATCCGAGCTAATTTCTACCCCTCGGTTAACAGGGCCGGGGTGGAGAACTTTTACATCAGGACGGCAGACTTTTAGGCGATCGCGGGTAATGCCAAAATGCTGATGATACTCCCGTAAACTCGGCAACAGGTGGCCCGTCATCCGTTCTTTTTGTAAACGGAGGGTCATGACAAAATCCGCATCCACTAAAGCGGGTTCGAGTTCCCAATGGAGGGTTAAATTGCCTGTTTGGTGGGGCCCTTTCATCCCTGAAAATAGGGTCGGTAATAAAGTGGGCGGCCCTGCTAGGTGGACATCGGCTCCTGCTGCGGTCAAACTCCAAATATTAGAACGGGCAACACGGGAATGGAGAATATCGCCAACAATGGCAATTTTTTTCCCTTTTAACAGATCCACATTGGGCTTGTCGTAATCCAATAGGGTGCAAATGGTATATAAATCTAACAGGGCTTGAGAAGGGTGTTCGTGTTGACCGTCGCCCGCATTGAGAACCTTGACACCCGATTCTAGGCGATCCATTTCAGAGGCAATAAATTGGGGAACGCCTGCTTGTTGATGACGGATCACCATGATGTCGGCTCCCATTGCCAGATAGGTTTTGGCCGTATCTAGAATGGTTTCGCCTTTGGTCAAAGAAGAACTCCCAGGCGCAAAGTTCATCACATCAGCCGATAACCGTTTAGCCGCTAACTCGAAACTACTGCGGGTACGGGTCGAAGGTTCAAAAAATAAATTAGTCACCACTTGGCCTTGGAGGGCTGGCACTTTTTTGGTACGTCCTGCCAACACTTCCCGCAAACTCGAAGCGGTTTGTAAAACAATATCGTATTCAGCCGCTGTCCAATCGGCCAAATCTAAGATGTGCGATCGCGTCCAAGTAACAGCCATAGCTTTAGTGAATCAGAAAAAATTTAACAATCTGGTCAACAGCCCCTCAACATCATAACTTTTAAGAATTTACTTTTAACGGCTGATTTTCCCCCAGACGCTAAGACTCCTATGTTATTCTATGTATCGGATCATCCCCCATCAGTGTCAGTTGCAGCCAATTCGTATGACTAATTTTGCGGCTATTAATCAATTTCTGTTAGCGATCGCGCTTTTGCTCGTTCCAATAAATAGTGCTTTTGCTCAACAGGTTGCGCCTAGCTCTTCTCCTGAGACGACCGAAGCCGCGACGAACATAATTTCTCCTGATACGGGCATTAACTATTTACCGCTACGCAATCTCTTAGCAGCTGAAAAATGGCGACAGGCCAATGATGAAACCCGACGGCTAATGTTAAAAGCGGCTAAACGGGAGCAGCAAGGTTGGTTAACAGTTCAAGCAATTGAAGATATTCCTTGTTGGGACTTGCAAACGATAGATAGCCTTTGGAAACAATATTCAGGCGGTCGTTTTGGTTTTAGCGTGCAATATCCTATTTTTGTGAATACAGGCAATCGCCCAGGCCGTTTAATGGCTCCTGATGCCTATGATCGATTTGGAACCCAAGTCGGTTGGCGACAAAATAATGAATGGATTTTATTTAAACAAGGTTTAAATTTTTCCCTAGATGCTCCTATTGGTCATCTTCCTAATCCTAGAGATGAATATCAAATTAACGGTGGACGTTTGGAATATACCAATTTAACGAAACGAATCAGCGATTGTAAGATTGTCTCAAATCCTGACCCTATTAAACCCCCTCCTCCTTCTACTAATTCGGTCAAGAAACCGACTACGAATGCTTTACCATCAGGCATTGCCCCAAAGAAAAAGTAATGTCAGCTTGATTTAAAGCAGAAAATCGGTAGAACTCAGAGCGGTTATTCCTGTCATCGCTAATTCAAAATCAGCAACTTTATCGCCGTTGACATCTCCTGAAACAATGCCCGAAGCAAATCGCAAATCTCCTGCTTTAGAGAAATTAGCACTACCAATGTAGGTAAACGCTTGATTGCCTGTGACTAAAGTATTAGCATCGATCGCGACGAGATCGACAAGATCTTGACCCCGTTGGAAATCCGTAATGGTATCCTTACTCATTCCTAAACCAATTTGGGCGGTGGTTGTAAAGATAAAGCGGTCTTTGCCAGCATTTCCTGTCAGTTGATCGGCTCCGTTGCCCCCTGTCAGTTTGTCGTCTCCGTTGCCCCCTGCAATGATGTCATTACTGCTGCTACCTGTAATGGTGTCGTTACCGTCTTTGCCATCAATGCGGAGATTCGAGCCAATCATTTGCACAGTCGAGAAATTTAGACTGTTAGCGTTGCCATCCCCTATAAGTCGAACGGTTCCGGTGGCTCCACTTCCGTCAATAATTTCAATTCCGCTACTAGCTGCAAAGGTTTTAAAGCCAATGTCTACGTTACCGCCTTGGGCGAGGATGCGATCGCTGCCAGTGGTTCCGTTATCGGCGTAGGTATCATAGCCTTGGAAACTCGACCAACCGCCAGCTTCATTGCCAGTAATCAGATAGGTATCCGCCCCTTGTCCCCCGTTAACTTTATCATTGCCAATTCCGCCAATAATCGTGTCGTTACTGCTACTACCAATAATCGTATCGTTACCGTCTTTGCCATCAATGCGGATATTGGTACCGATAAATTGCGTGGCTGAAAAATTGAGGACATTGGATTCCCAATTGCCTAATAGCCGAACTGTTCCAGTGGCTCCAGTGCCATCAATGATTTCAATGCTGTTACTCGGCCCAAAACTAGTTAACCCAATATCAACATTTCCTGTGCCTTGGGCAAGGATGCGATCGCTGCCGATTAGACCGAAATCATTATAAGCATCATAGCCTTGGAAACTCGACCAGCCGCCTGCTTCATTCCCCGTTACTAGATAATCATCGGAACCATCGCTTCCATCCAATTCATCATCACCACCACCGCCGATTAGAACATTATTTCCAGCATTACCAGTAATGATGTCGTCTCCGTAACCGCCATCTGTCAGTGTGATGGTGATGATGTTGTCGCTGTT
>CAYZWO010000017.1:17263-47861 GCA_964482215.1 uncultured bacterium | reverse complement strand
TAAACTAACTAACGTTTTATAGGTTTCTGGCTTGGGATTGTTGTAATTGAGATCGGCCTATTGAATACAAGGGAATATTATGTCAAAAATTGCTGGTTTAGATATCTGCAAGGGTTGGGCTGTTGCGTGGATTTTAGAAGACATACCCGATGATGTTAAAGCAGATTATCAGAGGGGCCTTAAGTTTCGTAATCGTGATCCAGAAAAAGACGAATTTACATTTTATTTCTGCCATGACCAGTTTGAGAAAGTTTTGAAGCCCGGCACTAAGACTATAAAAATTAATGGTACTGCCAAAATTAAGCAGGGGATAGAAACCTTTTTAAGTTGGGGTATTGATACGGTCGTAATGGAGCCTACGGGTTTACATTATGCTTACTTTATTTCTAAGGTTTGCGAGAAACACGGAATAAAGGTTTTATGGATTTCTCATGATGTTTGCAAAGCAATTCGTCGTCAGCATAATTTACCAGATAAAAATGACTTGGCTGATGCTTACGTTCTTGCTATTCAGGGGATTATCTATGGTCATAAACCGTCTTATTGGATTCGCTTTGAGAATGGCAATATCTTAAAAATGCGTGACCTTTATCATTTTAGAAAGTTTGTTTCTAAGCTTTCGGTTAAGCCTAATAACCGTTCTCAGCAGCATTTAGCTTATGAATATCCTGAATCGGTGGCTTTATTTAAAGATGCTTTTAGTTTAGATAAAGATGATCGTCGCTCTCCTTTAATTCGTGTTGTTGCTGGTCGTGTTCCTAATCGTTCTCCTTGGCCTAAGCGTTTGAATAATTCGATTGCTAAGGAATATGGTATAGAAATTACTGACTCAACTAGGTATCTTTGCACTTTAACTGATGATTTTCATTGTAAATTAATTGAAATTAATGAAGAGTTAGAGCGTTTAGTCTTTCATCCTCAATTTTCCGTTTACAATCATGTTTTCGACCGTTTTAGCTTTGGCTTAAGCTTACGGGCTATTATTTTAATTCTGGTTTATCCGTTTTCTGAAAGATTTCCAGAGTCATTACTAACTTCTAAAAGACTGGCTAAATTTAAAAGGCGTTTAGGGATTGCCAGAATTGAAACTCAATCGGGTATATCCGTTAAGGGAGAAAAAACGGGATCTAGTTCGGGTCTATGCCGTTCTGAATTTTATATGCACGTTGCTAGTCAATATAAGTTACAGGCTCGACGTTCCTCTTATGTTCCCGCTACTCCTGAGATAGCTTTGATTAAGCAATATCATGATAAGAAGGAAGCTGAACTAAAAGCAGATCCAGAAGCTTTAGCTGCTATTATCAATCAACGTTATCAGGATTCCCAACGCTCTAAGCTCTATGATTCTCTGATTTTTTCTGGAATTTCTAAAGGTCAGGCTTTAACGATTGTGGATTCTATGGATTGGTCAATTAAGAAGCCTCAAGCGATAGAGAAGTCAAGGTTAGTAGGTGATTTGGTTATAGCTCGAACCTCTGCCTATGTCTGTAAGCAACTATTCAAGGCTCTTGAAGAATTTCGAGATAGTTTAGATAAATAGGATTATAGAGGGATGAATTATTCATCTCTCTTTTTTATTTGTCACAAAACACATTAGAGTAAAAGTGACAGAAAATCGCCATTGTGTATAATCATGATACAGAAATGGCAAATCGCCCTTGTGCCCTCTTCTTTAGACTCGAATGGATCAGTCCCTTACTCAAGATAAACCTCTAACGGCCGTCTTTCGCCGTCTTGGTAACTCTTCGTTTCCGCCCGTTGTTGAAAGTTTTGATCGCAGTAAAACCATTTTCTTTCCAGGCGATCCTGCCGAAAGAGTTTATTTCTTACTCAAAGGAGCCGTGAAGCTTTCCCGTGTTTATGAAGCGGGTGAAGAAATTACGGTGGCATTATTGCGAGAAAATAGTGTTTTTGGTGTTCTTTCTCTCATTACAGGTCAACGCTCTGATCGCTTTTACCATGCCGTAGCTTTTACCCCCGTTGAATTACTCTCTGCTCCCATTGAACAGGTTGAACAGGCCCTCAAAGAGCATCCTGATTTAGCTATGCTAATGTTACAGGGGTTATCTTCTCGGATTTTGCAAACGGAAATGATGATCGAAACCCTAGCCCATCGAGATATGGGATCACGGTTAGTCAGTTTTCTGTTAATTCTTTGTCGTGATTTTGGGGTTCCCACACCGGAAGGGATTCGCATTGATTTAAAACTATCTCATCAAGCGATCGCTGAAGCCATTGGCTCAACACGAGTCACCGTTACCCGTTTGTTGGGAGATCTTCGAGAAGGAAACATGATTTCGATTCACAAGAAAAAAATCACCGTTCATAATCCTGTCGCGCTCAGCCAACAATTTACATAGACCTCAAATATGACGAGTGCCTATATCCTGATTCTCGCCGTGTTAATCTTGGGGGGGTTAATCGCGGCCCTAGGGGATCACCTGGGTAGCAAAGTCGGAAAAGCCAAATTACGGTTATTTGACCTCCGTCCTCGACAAACGGCGATCGTGCTGACGGTTTTAACCGGAACCTTAATTGCGGCTTCAACTTTAGGGATTCTATTTACCTTTAGTAAATCGCTACGAGAGGGGATTTTTAAGCTAGACGATATTTTGAAACAATCCCGATTAGCCCAAGCCGATTTAGAAAAAGCAACCGCCGAAAAAGCCGAAATTGAAGAAAAACTAAAAAAAGCCAGAATTCAGGAAAAAGAATCCCAAATTCAGCAAGCAGCGATTCAAAAGCGGAGTAAACAAATTAATGAGAACTATAAGCGGGCTTTAGCTAAATTAAAGCAAGCTTCGGTAGCTGCTCAAAAGCTCCAGTCCGATGTTTCTGTTTTATTAAAAGAACGGGGGGAATTGGTCACTCAACGGCAACGTTTAGCTCAAGAGACAGCAAACTTGCAAAATCAAGTGCGGCTTAGGGATGAAGAACTCCAAAAACGAGAAGCCAGAATTTCTGCTCAGGATAAAATTTTGGCACAACGTCAAGTTCGGCTACAGGATTTAGAAAAGCGTTTTCAAGTTCTAGAATCTCAACGCAAGACCCTAGAATCTCAACGGCAAAAGTTACAGGCAGAAATTAATACACGGGATAGTCGTATTGATGAACTAGATTTGGCGATCGCGTTGAAAGATGAAAATCTCAAAGTTCGAGAAAGCAAGCTCAAGGATCTGGAAAGTCAATTAGATTACCTTAACCGCGAAGTTCAGGTATTGGAGCAGTATTACCAAAACTACCAAGACCTACGGGAGCGCAGAATTGCCCTAGTGCGGGGTCAGGTGTTGGCGTTTGCGGCGTTGCGTGTGGTTGATCCCCAAGCGGTGAATAACGCGATCGATGAATTATTACGACAGGCCAATAAAATTGCTATTCAGTCGGTTTTGCCACCCAATAGTCCCGTTCCCCAACAGGCGATCGTCAAAATTACCAAGGCCCAAGTCGAACAACTCAGCAGTCAATTGGAAAATGGAGAAGATTACGTGGTACGCATTATTTCTGCTGGAAACTACGTCCAAGGAGAAACGGATATTCGGGTTTTTGCAGATGTCGCTCCTAATAAGCTGATTTTTCCTGAAGATGCAACAATTGCAACTATTTCAATGGATAATTCCAACTTTAGTGAAGAAGATATTCAAAAACGCTTAGATTTAATTTTATCCGCCGCCCAATTCCGCGCCCGTCGGGAGGGAGTCTTAGGGGGAATTCAGGTCGAAGATGGCCGGATTAAAACGCTGATTAAATTCATTGAGGAAGTCAACACCACTGAAAATCGCCCCGATGAAATCCGCCTTGTTGCTGCTTCGGATACTTACACCGTTGGCCCGCTAAAATTGCGATTAATTGCCCTTAAACAGGGTCAGATTATTTTTGGAACTTAGGGTTTCAGTCAATTTTTATCAAAACTGATGAGGAGTGAAAATGTTGTTTTTAGGTTTTGATCCTGGACGAGATAAATGCGGTGTCGCAGTCGTCGGGAGCGATTCACAATTGCATTATCATCAAGTCGTTGCATCGGATACGGTGCTTGAGGAGATAAAATCATTGTGTCAAAAGTTTGCCATTGATCAGCTAATTATGGGCAATCAAACGACTGCGAAACAATGGAAAGCAGAACTTGAAACGGTGTTACCAAATACGATTACGATAACAATGATCGATGAACGTAATAGTTCCGTTGAAGCCCGCGATCGCTATTGGCAAATGTACCCCCCTAAAGGTTTAACTCGTTTAGTGCCGCAAGGTTTACGAGTACCGCCACGACCTGTAGATGATATTGTTGCCATTCTCTTAATTGAACGTTATCTGGCATTAACTTAAATTTTAAATTTTTTTATTTATCCAAATAACTTTTATCAAGATTACTAACTATCAATTATTCATTATTCATTATTAACTATTAATTATTTATGGATTGGTGGCAGAAACTTCAAGACAATTCTCTCGCTCGTTTCGGTGCAATTTTATTATTAATTTTTTACCTAAGCGTCATTGCGGCCGACTTTATTGCGCCCTATGATCCCTACGCGTCTCAAGCCGATGGTTCCTTGTTACCCCCAACGACCATTTATTGGCGATCGCCAGAAGGGAAATGGATCGGGCCCCATGTTTATCCCACCACCCAAAGTTCCACGAATCTAGAAACCGGCGATCGCGAACTGAAAGTCAATTTTAAAGATCCTTCTCCTATTAAATTGTTTGTTAAAGGGAGTACCTATTCTTTATTTCAAATCAAGTTACCTTTACCACCTTCTTTTAAAGAAACAGAAATTTTTCCCGGCATTGCCTTTGATCGCCATTTATTTGGAACAGACGGATCAGGATATATCAATCTATTAGGAACCGATGAGCAGGGTCGAGATCAATTTAGCCGTTTATTGTTTGGCGGCCGCATCAGTTTATTTATTGGTTTAGTCGGGATTTTGATTTCCTTTCCTTTGGGAATGATTGTTGGTGGAATATCGGGATATTTTGGCGGTTGGATTGATGCGATTTTAATGCGTTTCGTTGAAGTCCTGATGACGATTCCTGGAATCTATCTTTTGGTCGCCTTAGCTGCGGTTCTTCCGCCTGGCTTAAGCAGTGCCCAACGATTTTTACTTATCGTTTTAATTACCTCTTTTATTGGTTGGTCGGGTTTAGCGCGAGTTATCCGAGGTCAGGTTTTATCCATCAAAGAACAGGAATTTGTTCAAGCCGCTAAAGCAATGGGAGCAACCCCTTGGCGCATTATTATTCATCATATTTTGCCTCAGACAGCAACCTACATTATTATTTCTGCAACCTTAGCCGTTCCTGGCTTTATTGTGTCGGAATCCGTTTTAAGCCTTATTGGATTAGGAATTCAACAACCCGATCCCAGCTGGGGAAATTTATTATCTTTAGCAACAAATGCTTCAATTTTAGTCCTACAACCTTGGTTAATTTGGCCACCCGCTTTATTGATTGTTTTGACCGTTCTCTGCTTTAATTTACTAGGAGACGGGTTGCGCGATGCCCTTGATCCCCGTAGCTTACAGGACTAATCATAAAATTTTTAGGTTTAACTTTTGAACTTAAATAAGTTTCAAAAAATTTATTTTATTAAACAAAAAATTTCAAAAATGAGTCTAATAAGCTTCAATTCAATGTTTTAATCAATAAACAATTATTATGTGGCAAAAATTAAAAAATAAGATTCTTCAAATTAGCGAAGCACTAGATAATGATAGCTTCATGGAGATTGTGCATTTTTGTGAAAATTTAATCTCAAGGGTTCTTGCAATTTCTTTAATTTTAGTTATTTTTATTTCTTTAGCAGATCTAATTAAATATTTATTTACGGACTTATTTCTACACCCCGTTGGTTCTTTTGGTACAACTTTAATTGAAATATTTGGCTTATTTTTAAATATTCTAATTGCAATGGAATTATTGGAAAATATTACAGGGTATCTTAGAAAAAATGTTGTTCAAGTTGAATTGGTCATTGTGACTGCAATTATTGCGGTTTCCCGTAAAATCATTATTTTTGATTTTGATAAATATGGTGGAGTGGAGTTAGTTGCCCTAGTGGCTGCAACGATTGGCCTATCAGGAAGCTATTGGATACTTAGGAAAAATCATAACTGTTTAAAATGATGAATCAATAAATTTCCAAAAAACTTCATGTTAGACAATCATTAGGACGAAGACTAGCCACGAGTCACCGAAAAATATACAATTTGAGATAACTTTGTTAAACCCGAAACCCATTACCAGCATTTAGATGGTAATTTTTTACGATCTTTTCATCAAAAATTCCAGTCTAGGAGGAAAAAACTTACATGAAAACTCTATCTCGCTTTTTGGTTGTTCTGGCTCTAATTGCGGGTTTCTTTGGTTTCTTCGGTCAACTGCCTGCTCAGGCGTTAGGTTTGCCCGCTTCTTCAATAGTTGTTGCTGATACTTTAATTAATAAAGTAGATGCTAAGCTGAGCACCGAATATGGCCAAAAAATTGATTTAAATAATAGCGATATTCGGGACTTTCGTGAATTACGCGGATTCTATCCTAATTTGGCTGGTAAAATCATCAAAAATGCCCCTTACGATAATGTTGATGATGTTCTAAATATTCCTGGTTTAAGCGACGGGCAAAAAGATAAATTACAAGCGAATTTAGATAAATTCACCGTAACCGAACCCGCTCAAGAGTTAATTGAAGGGGATGACCGCTTTAATATTGGTGTTTACTAAACATTTCTCAAAAAAGGCGATCGCCGAATTGGCTTTTAGGGCAAAGAAGCTTGCTAGGTATTCAATCCATACAATTTAATTTTGATAAAACATAAGGGGCCATTATTAGCCCCTGTTTCTTTTGGTAGTATTGTTATCAGCCTGAAATTGCTTTAAGGAACCGTGACAACCGATTGATTGTCCATTTGAGGCGGCTTAGCTCCCACAATGGCTTCTGCCCACCACACATTGTCCCCTGCTTGGGGATTTTGACCATATTGGGGATTAAGTCCATAAATTGTTCCTTCGGGATGGCCCAATGCCGTACTAATGCGAGTATAGACCTCAGTTAGATTTAAACCTCTAGGATCGCAGTGATCCCCAATGACTTTACGCAATCCCTGATCTAACCAGTAGTGAGTCACAATTTCAGGAAAACGCCCGGAATGGAGAGCCGCTTGCAAATACAAATTCGTTAAAGCTTCGTATTGACTGTCTGTGTAAACTTCTCCGTCCGCATCCAGCAAAGGAATAGCCCGATTCTCAGGAATTTTGATAGCACCATCAATCCCGTTGTAGGCGACAACCTGACTATCAGTCGTAAAGCAATCCGATCCCCGTTTTTGGATGAGTTCCACATTGACGGAGGTAGCCACTCTCGTTCGATATTCTTGGATAACCGGCGCAACTTTTTGACAGGTTTGTAGAAGTAATTTTGCTTGGGTAGGAGATTGAGCGAAACTATTAGCGAGTTTAGGGTCTGCAACCACCTTGTTACACAGCTGACCAATTCCCCAGATTGCAGTTGTTTTGGCTCCATCTAAGGAACTCATATTTCTGGCTTGCCAAGCATCAAAAGCACTATCAGAAGAAGCATTGAGCCATTGGGCTGCCCGATTAGTAAAGGTCACGAAGCTGGGATCGATCGCCGCGATCGCGTCACGTAAATGGGTTTGTCGGGTTGAAAGATTAAGGGCATGCCAAACGGTTCTCAGGGATCGATTTCGTTCCGATTCAGGCATCAGATCAAAGGCCCGTTCATAGGCTGTTGCCGTAGGGCGATCAGCCGTAAAAAAAACGGTACGGGTCATAATGGTTTCACCCTGTTTCGGGACATAGGCAGCGATCCCATCTCCTAACGGGCCACGAGCATATTTCTTTTGAGCTTGTAACGTAGCTCGAGCAATTTCTCCGGCCGTGTCATGCAGAATAAACAGAGGAGGACGACCAGGTACAAAACCCGATGGAGTAGAAGCGGGTTTTCCCAAGATTAATAAAATTCTTTCCCGTTCTCGTTCCGTTAACATTCGTCCAACGGGATTTTTATCCTTATCTATATAATCTTCAAACCTGGCTGGCAAAGGCGGAGGTGATGGGCTTTCTTCCGTCTGGCCTCCAAAAATTTTGGCGATGGGTAATCCTTGCAAGAAAAGAACGTCTAAACCCACTGCCATAAAAACCGTACTACAAGCAACTCCCACCACTCGTCGCTTAGAGGGCTTTCGTTGCTCGTTAAAGTAATCCTGTATTTTCTGCCAATGCTTAAAATCAAAATTAAATGCCATTTTTCTTAAAGAAACTGTTCAATGGGTCTGCCAAATGAATTTAAGGTTGATGACATTGCCCTAAATTGCGCTAAAATCCAAAATTTTAGCCTGAGTTATTTAAAAATTGCTTTTCTTGTAACACAAATAATTTATAAAATCTACCACATTTGTTCGCTTTTCTTAACAATTTTTCTGTATTTGCTTTAAAACATAGAGTTACTCCCCGCTTGTTACTGGGAAGTCCGCTTTGGCTCACTCAAGCAAACGGATACTCAGCTAATTTTTAAAATCATCATTTCAATAGCTATTTTCCTAAAAAATTGTATCAATTGAAACAGAAAATTATTCATGTTAGATAAATGACTATTTTTCAATTAGCTATGCTTAAAGCTGTGTTTAAGTTGATCCCCAGCCTTTTATCGAACAAATGACCGTGATCGTCAGCAAAGTGTTACCCATAAAAGTAGCAACCTCTTCGCTAATCATGTCGTTTTGTAAAAAGATTATTAAAACAAACTAAAGAGAAAAAAGCATGGGGATCTCTGTAATCCTTATCTAAAGCTCTTGATGAGCCAATCAGCCAAAATTAAGAATGAGGCAAAATAGGAATTAATCATTAAGTCAATAGCTTGAGGTTGCCCGACCTCGGCGTTTAAAACACTCTTATGAAAACTTCTCCCTTTACCACCTCGTCGTGTCGGCATTGTAGATACTACCAAGCAGAAGGTAGAAGGGGCGGAATGTGCCATCAACTCAGCGTTCCCGTCCAAGGGGATTGGTCAGCCTGTACTTTAGCGGCTCGCCCATTTAATAATGCTTGGGAAAGTATGGAAGAAGTTGTTCGTTTAGAGCATTCCTTACAATTAACTTATCAAAACGAGAATAGCGATCAAAAAGTTCCTGAGCCGATTTCCGTTATTGGAAATAATGATAAGTTACGGGCGTAATTTAAAAGAAATTCATGCCAAGCTTAAGTTTTTATTAATGCGTACTTTTCAATAAATGCATCAACCTCTCTGTTATTTAGTTGGGATTGGTGCATTTAAACTTTTAAGGTCGCCAGGGATACTGACGAAAATCGGGAGAGCGTTTTTCCAAAAAGGCTTGTTTGCCTTCGCTGCCTTCTTCGGTCATGTAATACAGTAAGGTGGCATTACCTGCTAGTTCTTGTAAACCGGCTTGTCCGTCACAATCGGCATTAAAAGCTGCTTTTAAGCAACGAATAGCTAAGGGGCTTTTTTCTAAAATTTCTTTTGCCCAACGGACTCCTTCGGTTTCCAATTCTTTAACAGGAACTACTGTATTAACTAGCCCCATTTCAAGAGCTTGTTCGGCGTTATATTGACGGCAGAGAAACCAAATTTCCCGCGCTTTTTTTTGTCCCACAATTCTAGCGAGATAACTCGCGCCAAAGCCTCCATCAAAGCTGCCCACTTTTGGCCCCGTCTGACCAAAAATGGCGTTATCTGCGGCGATGGTTAAATCACAGACTAAATGCAACACATGGCCACCACCGATCGCGTAACCTGCGACTAGGGCAATCACCACTTTGGGCATGGAACGAATCAAGCGTTGTAAATCGAGAACATTTAAACGGGGTACGCCATCCTCACCGACATATCCAGCTTCCCCTCGCACCGATTGATCCCCGCCTGAACAAAAGGCATATTTCCCATCCGTATGGGGCCCTGCGCCCGTTAATAGCACCACACCAATTTGGGGATCTTCACGGGCATCACAAAAGGCATCGTAAAGTTCAAAAACAGTTTTGGGACGAAACGCATTGCGTTTATGGGGTCGATTAATCGTGATTTTAGCGATCCCATCCCATTTATGATAAAAAATGTCTTCGTAGGTTTTCGTTACTTGCCAATCCACTTGCATAAGCCCAAATTTTTAACTAACCTCCATTCATCATATCAGTTTCCTGATGACCGCTTTGTCGGTAACTTGGCCGCGATCGCGATTAGGCAGCAGCCCAAGAAGCCAGGAATTCAACGCAACGGCCAATCATCCCCAGTCCACCCCAACAATATTAATTAATTATTAAGAAAAATTGGTTTATTTCAAAAAAGCGTTACTATAAAGGACTCTTTTTGTGATTATTTAAATCAATTAAATTAGCCCCAATGTATAACTTAAAGAAAAATTAAATTACTCCATTTAAATTGATTCTTACGTCATAATAAAAACACGGGGATCAAGAAAAACTTTTAAGGGAGCAAGTTGATCTGACTACAGATAGATTTCTAGGGATAGGGTCAACTATCCACTAACCCTAGAATACAATGATAAAAGATTAATTAATTTGTTAAAAGTTTTACAGTTTTTTTGATAAAAAAGCGAGTTAATAGAGGCTAATTTTAAGGAGGCAAAAATGATGAATATACAAACTATTCGGTGTCCTAATTGTGGTAAGCACGCCCAACGGCAATATTTTGCCCAATTGCAAGTAATGGAAACCTCCTGCCCCGTTTGCGATTATTTACTCGTAAATTGTTCCCGCACAGGCAATGTTTTAGAATCCTATGCACCAGGGTTAAAAGTTTTGTCTCATTTACCCAGCCTTTAGGAATGATCAAAAGGCTTACATACGACAATGATTCTATCTTCATTAGGATTTAAGCTTCTTTCCTACTAATGAATTTTTTCTGCTTTCTGAACCTCACGCAAAATAGATTGGCACTTGTCAACAGGTGATCTAAATCTTCTAGGGATGGAGCAGAGGACAATGGGGAAGAAGCTTTGAAGTTTGTAATATCACTCAAGCATGATCAATCAAGCCCCTCATCAAACTAGGCCGCTTTGGGAAACCGAACGTCTCCTGATTCGAGAATGGAATCCTGAGGCAGATGCGGCCTTTGCTTTTTGGATTTATGGCGATCGCGAAGTTATGCGCTTTATTCGGGAACCTGAGCCTGATCAAGCGGCAGTCCAAAAAAATTTAGAAGATAGAGTGAAAAAATATCGCCCACTGAATAACGGAACAGGCTGCTGGGCAATGGTAGAAAAAGCAACCCAACTTCCCATCGGCACGATTTTGTTGGTTCAACTGCCTGATAATCACAGACAACTAACCCAAGATTATGAAATTGGTTGGCATCTTCGGCGCGATCGTTGGGGAAAGGGCTATGCAACTGAAGCTGCTCTAAAAATCTTAGATTATGGTTTTGAGATCTTAAAGCTACCAATTATTTATGCCGTCGTTAGACCCGATAACGCTGCCTCCATTCGGGTAACCCAACGCTTAGGTATGGAACCATTAGGGTTAACGCAAAAATATTATGGTCTTGAACTTGCCCTATTTCAGCTTGTTAATCCCCAATCATCAATTGCTTGATAAGATTTAACTACTCGATAATCGCTGAACCGATTGACCGCCTAAGAGTTGATCCGTTTCCCAAAGTAAGCGGGGAATAATCTCTCGATGGGGGCTATTTTTTAAACAGGCACTTAAATCTAATTTATCCACCTCTTTAGCCTGTTTTCCTGGAAACCAATGGCCACCATTTCCTAACAGGTTATAACGCATTTTTCCGTAATCGATTAAATCATAAGCTAAGGCTAAATTCCTCAGCCATAAAATAATTGGAATATTAATCTGGTTAGGCGTTTCTTCATAGTGAGGCAAACCAATTTCCCAAGTTTGGGCCCATTCTTTCCCAAAAGTATCGATCAATTGTTGCTCTAATTTCTGGATAATAGGCGTTAGAAATTCACTACTTTTATCTAAATATTCTAACGTTTCTAAATGCGCTGTAAAATCACTGGGTCTAGCCGCCCCCACACTCAGGGTATGAACCTGGGGATGGGATAAACAAAACAGGTTATTAAACACCATCGGACTCAAAGGCTGACAGAGTTCAACTAATTTTTGAGGGGGCTTATAGAGTTGACCGCCTTTATCCGAAGGGCTAATAATAAAAACACCCATATCATGTTTCGTTGCGGCTTCAATGGCAGGCCAATTTTTTTGATTAATGTAATACCAATGTAAATTGACGTAATCAAATTGATCGCTTTCAATCGCTTTAACAATAATATCGGTCGGGCCGTGGGTCGAAAAACCAATAAAGCGAACTTTTCCTTCTTGTTGTAATTTTCTTGCTTCGTCTAAACAACCGCCTGGGCGTAAACTTTGATTTAAAGTTTCCTCATTATTAATCCCATGTAACCCTAAAAGATCCACATAATCTAGGTTTAAATAATTAAACGATCGCTCAAAATTTTCTCGGAATTCTTGGGGATTATCTTTAGGAGAAACTTTAGTTTGAACAATTAATTTTTCTCTGGGAAACTTCGGTAAAATTTTCCCTAACTGCATTTCGGACGTGCCATAACCCCTTGCCGTTTCAATATGATTAATGCCTAACGCGATCGCGGTTTCAATAGTGGCTTCTAAATTCCGTTGATTATCACTTGGAATGTCATTTTCTGCCACATCTTGCCATTTGTATTGATAACGCATTCCCCCGCAGGAAAAAACAGGCATTGCGAGTTCTGTTCGTCCAAAACGTCGATACTGCATCATATTTCAAGTAACAATAGAGTTAGAATTCGCAAGCATTGATTAGGGTTAATCTATTTCATTAACCTTTAACAATTGAACCAAAATCCGCTAAAACTCGCGCATGGTTTCGTAGTAATCCTAACAAATTTAGACGGTTTTGACGAATTTCTAAATTTTCATCCATCACCAATACGCTATCTTCCCCATCAAAAAAGTTAGCCACTGTCGGCGCAATATTAGCCAACCCATCGACTAAATGTTGGTAGTTGCGATCGCGTTGGGCTGTTTCGGTGATGGGAACAATGGCAATCAGAGCATCATTAAAAGCTTTCTCTGAAGATTTAATCAATAACTCAGGATTAATGACCGCTTGGGGATCAAGGATTTGGGTATTGAGATCCCCCTTACTGGCTAAACGAGCAGAACGGTTAACGGTTTCATAAATCTGCTCCAATTGCCCATTATGGCGAATGCTTTGTAAAAATTGAGCGCGATCGCGGACATCTAAGAGATCTTCTAAACCGCGTTGAGTATAGTCGGGATCATTTTCCCCTAAGACCGCATTGACTAAATCATAATCAATCTTCAGTTCGTCTTCTAGTAAGGTTTTAATCCGTTGAATAAAGAAGTTTTTCAGTAATTCTAAAGGATTTTCTTTATCGGGATGGGCTGTTACAAAATCGGCTGATCCCTGACTTAATAACTGCTCTAAATTGATGCCTAAATTGGCAGACCAAGTAATATTAATAACGGCATTGGCAGCCCGCCGCAACGCAAACGGATCGGAAGACCCTGTGGGTAATAAACCTAATCCAAAAATACTAACTAACGTATCTAAGCGATCGCTGATCCCCACCACTTGACCCGTTAGAGTTTCGGGTAAACTGTCCTCAACATTGCGGGGTAAATAATGTTCAAAAATACCATCAGCAACGGCCTTAGATTCGCCACTAACCAGCGCATACTTTTGCCCCATAATTCCCTGTAATTCAGGAAATTCATAAACCATCTGGGTAACTAGATCCGCCTTACATAACAGGGCAGTGCTTTCAATTTCTTGGCGGTCTTTTTCTCCTAGATTCAGTTGTTCAGCCACCTGTTGGGCCACTTCCATAATGCGATCTACCTTATCGCGCATGGTTCCTAATTCTTCTTGGAAAGTAACCGTCTCTAACTGGGGTAAATAACTGTCTAAAGGTTGATCACAATCGGCTTGATAGAAGAATTGAGCATCGGCTAAACGGGCCCGAATTACCCGTGCATTGCCTTCTGCAATGAGGCTGGCTTTGCTGGGATCGCCATTAGCAATGGTAATAAAATTAGGAAATAAACTACCATCGGCTTTTTTAATCGGGAAATAACGTTGGTGCGTCACCATTACGGTAGTAATCACTTCGGTCGGTAACTTGAGAAAGTCGGTATCAAATTGACCGATCACCGCAGTGGGATATTCCACTAAATTAACGACTTCTGCTAATAAATCCGCATAAATTTCCGCCTTACCGCCCAAAGATTGCGCTTTTCCCTGAATTTGTTGCTCAATAATCTGACGACGTTCTTCAGGGTCAACGATGACGTAACCTGAGCGCAAACTCTCTTGATAAGCCGAAGCATTAGGAATACTAATCGCTTCAGGATACAATACCCGATGCCCACAGGAAACGCGATCGCTGTTCAGGGTCGTGGAACCATTGACCAGTTGCAAGGGTAAAATTTCTTGATCTAGTAAAGTGACTAACCAACGAATGGGGCGCGGAAACCGTAAATCCCCATCTCCCCATCGCATAAAGCGTCTGCCTTCTAAGCGATTAATCCAATTTAAAACCAGTTCCGATAAAATTTCTTGGGCAGGACGACCAGGCGTTTTCTTTTGGACAAAAACAAAGTCTCCCTTATCCGTTGCCCGAACCTCTAGGGCATTAATATCAACGTCTTGTTTTTTCGCAAAGCCAATAGCCGCATTGGTCGGTTGACCATCTTTAAACGCAGCACTCGCAGGTGGGCCTTTAATTTCTTCTTCGCGATCGGGTTGCTGGCTGGGTAAACCTTGAATGAGCAGGGCTAAACGTCGCGGTGTTCCAAATATCTGAATTCCTTGAGGCGTTAACAGATTTTCTTCTAAACTCGCAGGAATGAGACTTTGCCATTGGGCGATCGCGTTGGCGACAAAATCCGCAGGTAGTTCTTCTGTACCGATCTCCAATAAAAAAGTCACATTAGCCATACTTAGTCCCAAGGTTACAGCGATCAAGTCAAATTAAGCTTTCTAAAGCATTTTACCAAACCAAGGGAAGTCTTTTCGGGCAAATCTAACCCAGTGATCGCCATCAATAACTAGATGTAGATTTGAAAATATCTGTGCAACTTGAGCCGTTAATTTACTCATTCGTCCGACGACTCACCCGCCAGACTTGCCAGCCTTGGTAGATCAATAAAAAGGTTGCACCAATGGCAAAGCCCCAACCACTAGGAATATTAGAAAAACCGAGAGCCAAGCTACCAACCCAGAGCGTTAACGCATAGATAAAAATTACGGTGGAACGGTGAGAAATACCTGCTTTCATCAGACGGTGATGTATATGCCCCTTATCAGCAACAAAAGGAGATTGCCCTTTTTTCAAACGGGATAAAATCACCACCGACATATCTAAAATAGGAACCGCTAACACCAGATAGGGCAGAAGAACGGCTGTTACCGCAACAGTCGTTACAGCCGCGACCTTAACTAAGCCAATGACGGCAACCCCCGCTAAGGTAAAGCCCATAAAGTAGGCTCCTCCGTCTCCCATAAAGATTTGGGCAGGATTAAAGTTATAACGTAGAAATCCTAACGCGCCTCCCGCTAAAGCCGCCGCCACCAAAGCCGCCGCAGGTTGTTCCATAAAGAGACAGAGAATTAACAAAACAACGGCTGAAATTCCACAAACCCCCGCTGCTAGTCCGTCTAGACCATCAATCCAGTTAATCGCGTTGGCCATGCCCACTAACCAAATCATCGTGATGGGTAAACTCAACCAATGTAACTGGATTAAATCGGCAAAGGGCAAAGTTACAAAATCAATGCGGATACCCATCGTCCAAACAATAGCTGCGACCCCCATCTGGGCAATAAGACGGGAAATGGCACTGAGACTAAACAAGTCGTCAATCAAGCCAATTAAAAAGAAGGCGATCCCGCCCAAGGTCACGCCCCAAATTTCCCATTCTTTATTGGGTGGTAAAAGGCCGAAACCTCCAGACCACCACACAATTAACAAGGCAATTAAACTGCCCGTAAAAATAGCAACCCCGCCCAGGCGAACCATAGGACGATGGTGCATTTTTCGTTCATTGGGACGGTCAACATAACCCGCCTTAAGCCCAATGCGTTTAACAATGGGTGTTGTCCACCAAACAACAACAACGGAGATGACAAAAGCGATCAGATGGTATGGTTCACCTAGCATGGGATTCGGCAAGTTTATTGAAGTCTCTTGAGTCAGAGTTTACCGTAAAATCCCTTAGTTGAATCATTTCTTCTATCTTAGGTCATAAATATGGACGGTTTATTAACTGGTCAAGCCAATGATGAGTTAAGGATTACGCGATCGCGGGAACAGGAATTTTTAAGTGAGGATACAGGGGATAACGCGCACAGAGATCGGTCACTCGTTGCAGACAATCTTGTTTTACCCCATCATCATCAGGATTGAGTAAGCGATCAGCAATAATATTTCCGATTTCCACAAAGTCCGCTTCCTGTAAGCCACGGGTGGTCATGGCAGGAGAGCCTAAGCGTAAACCGCTGGTGACAAAGGGAGATTCGGGATCAAAGGGAACCGTATTTTTATTAGCTGTAATATGGACTTCACTAATCAGTTGATCGGCGACTTTGCCTGTCATGCCGATAGAACGTAGATCCACCAACATTAAATGGTTATCGGTTCCACCCGAAACGATATTAAAACCCCGTTTTTGGAGTTGGGCTGCTAGGGCTTGAGCATTGGCAATAACTTGGCCAGAATAGGCTTTAAATTCAGGCTTAAGAGCTTCTCCAAAGGCAACGGCTTTAGCGGCAATAACGTGTTCTAAGGGGCCGCCTTGGGTTCCAGGGAAAACGGATTTATCCAGCTTTTTACCCAGTTCCTCGTCTTTGGTCATAATCAAACCACCACGAGGGCCCCGTAAGGTTTTATGGGTCGTTGTAGTAACGACATCACAATAGGGTAAGGGATTGGGATGATGACCTGTTGCAACTAACCCTGCAATATGGGCAATATCAGCAAGTAAATAAGCCCCGACTTCATCGGCGATCGCGCGGAATTTATCAAACTCAATAATGCGAGGATAGGCAGAATAGCCACAAATTAGTAATTTAGGGCGAACCTGTAGGGCAATTTCTCGAATTTGGTCGTAATCTAAGCGTTCTGTTTCTTTGCTTACGCCATAGTGGGCGGCTTTAAACCATTTACCTGAAACGTTAACAGGAGAACCGTGGGTTAAGTGACCCCCGTGGGACAAATCCATGCCTAAAATGGTGTCGCCAGGTTCAAGTAAGGTGAGAAAAACGGCAAAGTTAGCCTGTGCGCCCGAATGGGGTTGAACATTGGCATGGGCAGCGCCAAACAATTGCTTGATTCGATCAATGGCTAATTGCTCAGCCTGATCCACATAATCACAGCCCCCGTAGTAGCGTTTTTTCGGGAGTCCTTCTGCATATTTATTGGTCAATACGGAACCCTGAGCCGCTAGTACCGCAGGAGAGGTAAAGTTTTCACTGGCAATTAATTCCAAATGTACCCGTTGGCGTTGGAGTTCTCGGTCTATAATCTCCGCGATCGCGGGGTCAGTTTCAGCTAAAAATTCTAGATTAGTATCAATCACGGTAAAATCAGTCCCTTAAGAACGGCTCAAAGTATCCAGAAATGACTATTATAAAAAAATATATTGACCTTTGCAAAGCCTTTGGCTAACACATTGATCATAGTGACTTCTTAAACAAGTATTAAAATGTTTTAATAGCTCAAGCAACTAAAGTGCAACAATACTAAATGTATTGAAGGAAAAGGAAAAATAAGGAAGGCAAACTTCAGCGATCGCTCCGATTTATCCCTTCCCTCATTTCATATTTATCCTGCTTATTGAGTGATAAGCTAATTGCTCGACGCTCGACTACCGGTTCCGCCTTGATTAGCAATTTGTTGTTTTAACACCTCAAAAGCCTTTGCAAATTGGGGATCTTCCATCGTGCCAATTTTTTCTCGATCTTGTTGCAATGCTTTACGTTGTTGATCGTTTAATTCCACAACAACATCAGGCTTAATACCATGTTTATTAATATCCCGTCCACTCGGCGTGAGGTATTTTTGGATTGTTACTGCTAAACCGGAGCCATCCCCCAATCCACGAACCGATTGAACTAAGCCTTTGCCGAAGGTCGTCGTTCCCACCAAAATAGCGCGTTTATTATCCTGTAATGCTCCCGACAGAATCTCACTAGCACTTGCTGAACCACCATCCACCAAAACCACTAGCGCTTTGTTGGTTAATGCTCCATTATTTGCACTTTGTTGTTCCACTTCTCCTTGGCGGCTAACAGTAGAAACAATTTTGCCTTCTTTGAGCCAAAGCCGAGCAATATCAACACTAGAATAGAGCAGTCCCCCTGGATTAGAACGTAGGTCTAAAATATAGCCTTTAACTTGTTCCTTTTCCATTTTATTAATAGCCGCTTTCATCTCATCCCCTGCATGGGAACTAAATTGATTTAAGCGAATATAGCCAACTTTCCCGATAGGGGTATTTTCGACCTGAGCACGAACGGGATGAATTTCAATTCTCGCCCGTACTAAGGGATAGTCAATATCTTTAGTGCCACGTCTAATGGTCAAAACAACTTTTGTTCCGGGTTTACCTCGAATTAACTTGACCGCATCGTCAACTTCCATTCCCTTCGTCGGTTTTCCATCAACCTTGATAATGACATCTTTGGCTAAAATCCCTGCTTTGTAAGCGGGCGTATCTTCAATGGGAGAAATAACTACTAATTCACTCGTTTTTTCATCCTTAGAAAGCTGAATGCCAACGCCTGTTAACTCCCCTGATGTATCGATCTGCATCGCCTGAAACTCTTCAGGGTTCATAAAGCGCGTGTAGGGATCTCCGAGCTTCTTCAACATTTCCCGAATCGCTTTATAGGATTCTTCTTGATTCTTATAGGTCTTTCCTAAATACTCTTTCCGAACAGCCCGCCAATCCACTTGGTTAAAGGTTCCATCGACATAGGTTCGGTTGACAATTTGCCAAACTTCATCTACTAATTCTTTGGGATTATCTTGAAAAAATGCTTGTGACCGAGCTAGTCGAAGTCCGACTCCTGTTACGGCGACTGTGGTGAGTAAGAATGCCGCTGACCCTAAAACCAGTCCGCGTTTTGGCTTAATCATAACTTTTGCTATGGTTGAGGTGAAGATTAATAAAAAAAACTATTGTAATTTGAAATAGTTACCCAATGTAGTTATAACATTTCTGGATAGAGGTTGCTGTGATCTTAATATGACGGATCTTATTGTGTCTGATTCTTTAAAAAATAGACGACAAACATTACGAAGCCAACGTCGCTTAAAAGGGTGGCAATCAATTTGGCGATTTTCAGTTTTATGTGGACTGACAGGAGGATTATTATGGCTAATGAGTCGTCCGGAATGGGCTATTCGCGATCAATCCCAAATTCATTTGAGTGGCAATAAATTACTCTCTTCAGGCCAACTGTATCAGTTAGTGCCGATTACCTATCCTCAATCAATTTGGCAACTCTCGACTCAACAATTGGGCAAGAAAATGGAAACAATTCCACCGTTAGCCAAGGTTGAAGTTACTCGCCAACTGTTTCCTGCCCAAATTAGCATTGCAGTACAGGAACGCCAACCGATTGCTGTGGCTACTTCTAATCAAGGTAAAGGTTTTTTAGACAAAGACGGAACCTTTATTTCCCAATCCTTTTATAAAGCTGTTCCGCCAGGGTCAAGCTTACCTAAATCTCCCCAATTTTTAGGTTTTTCCGAACAGTATAAAAAATTTTGGCAGCAAAATTATCCGTTAATTAATGCTTCTAATGTCAAAATTACGACCATTGATGGGCGCAATCCTAGTAACCTAATTTTGGTAACTGAAATTGGCAATGTTTACTTGGGCTCGGATGTTAGCCAACTGGCTCAACAACTTAAAGTATTAGGACAGATGAAAAACTTACCCTCGCGGGTTCCTTCTAATCGAATTGCCTATATTGACCTTAGTAATTCCGCCTATCCATCCATCCGACTTAAAACGCAACCAAAAACTCCTGGATCCAGCAAAATTAAAAATCCGTGATATTATTTGAAGCAATAATCGAATACTGATTTTTGTTGACAAACTTGTTGAATGTTTTTACTCTAAAAGACGCATTATGAGCGAAAATATTCAAACAAAGATAACCAGCAAATTCATACTGTCAATGATTTATCCAGGGTGATTTGTCAAAATCTTGCTCAATGTAAGTCGTGTCCAAATATTCTACATAAAATTACCGTGCTCTAAAAATTGCCTATATTACAATGACACTTAACAAAGACCATTCTTTAAATAATCTGCCTTTAAATAGTGCCGAAGTGAGCGAATCTTCCATGAGCACGGAAACTCCACGCCCCCATACTGCCCCTGTCCCGTTGACTGCAAAATCGGAATCTCCAGCAGTTCCTAAAAGTGAGCCGAAAAGAAATCAAATTTTACCCAGCAGTGTCGCTAAAATTAAGGTCATTGGTGTCGGTGGTGGTGGTTGCAATGCTGTTAACCGCATGATTAATAGTGGGGTCACAGGAATTGAGTTTTGGGCCATTAATACAGATGCTCAAGCGTTGGTGCAATCGGCAGCTCCTCAAAAAATCCAAATGGGCCAGAAACTAACGCGTGGCTTAGGAGCAGGGGGAAATCCTGCCATTGGACAAAAAGCAGCTGAAGAATCCCGTGAAGAAATTGCTCGTGCCTTAGAAAATACCGATCTCGTCTTTATTACGGCCGGTATGGGGGGCGGTACGGGAACGGGAGCGGCTCCGATTGTGGCAGAAATTGCTAAAGAAATGGGGTGCTTGACGGTTTCAATTGTTACCCGACCTTTTACCTTTGAAGGTCGTCGTCGAGCCTCTCAGGCTGATGAAGGGATCAATGGATTACAATCCCGTGTCGATACCTTAATTGTGATTCCTAATAATCAGTTATTGAGTGTCATTGCACCCGATACGCCCATTCAAGAAGCATTCCGGGTTGCAGATGATATTTTACGGCAAGGGGTTCAAGGGATTTCGGATATTATTACGATCCCAGGATTGGTTAATGTTGACTTTGCTGATGTACGGGCAATTATGGCGGATGCGGGTTCAGCCTTAATGGGCATTGGTATCGGATCGGGTAAATCCCGCGCCAAAGAAAGTGCAATGGCAGCCATTTCTTCGCCGTTATTGGAATCTTCAATTAATGGGGCTAAAGGGGTTGTCTTTAATATTACGGGGGGCAAAGACTTAACGCTCCATGAAGTCAACGTTGCGGCGGAAACGATTTACGATGTGGTTGATCCCAATGCCAACATCATTTTTGGTGCAGTTGTCGATGAAAAAATGCAAGGAGAAATTCGTATCACGGTGATTGCGACAGGCTTCAACGGAGAGGCGGCTAAACCCAGAGAGATCGATACTTCTATTGTTACTCCAACTGCTCCCTCTACGATTCTGCCTTCTGCTGTTGAAGAAGCTCCTCCTAAACAGCCACCAGGGTTAGATATTCCAGATTTTCTCCAAAAACGCCGTTTCCCCAGAAGTTAAAGTCATGAAACATGGGTTGTGCAGGCTGATTGGTAAAAGATCAAATCCATACGATCTTTAAAAGTCTGAGCGTTCAAATTGCTTTTGATAGGCAAGATAAATGGCCTCTAGAAAGGTATTGGCTGAAGTACCTTCGGGAATTTCTTGCAATTGGATTAGATCTTTGGCTTGATGGGCTAGTTTGACGCTGAGTTCACGTTTGCTTTGGGGAAGCATTTCTTCTCGACGATATAGATATTCTCGGATCATGCCAAAATCTTCGGGGAGTAATTCGGCGATCGCGGACTCCTGTAACAGTTGTTCGGCTAAGTTTTCCGCATCAGGAGAGATCTTTAATCCTTTAGAGGATAAATTTTGGGCATCTTGGATGACTAAGGTTCCTGCGATCCAATCGCCTAAGCGTTTTTCTTGCTTCCCGAAAATAATAAAAAACATTCCTAACGAGAGAAAATCATCGATAGGTCGGAGTAAGGCTCTCAGCGTCGCTTGGGGTAAACCAATTGGCCGGCTATCGTCGCGAACCACTCGAATTTTAACAAAGCGTTTGCCTGGGGTTTGACCCCGCCAGAGGGTTTCAAAAAAAACAAAATAGCCTACATAAACGGTGAAAATAATTAATAATTGGATCGCGAGTAACCAAAGCCCCAGAGTGTTTTCAGAAATCCAAGTATCAATTTGAACCACTTCGTATAAAAAATAAGTAAATAAGGCTCCTCCAATTAACGCCAAAATAATAATTATTCCTAAAATAATTAGGTCAATAACTAAGGCATAGGCTCGATTGCCAATTCCTGCCAAAGTGAAATCTAATTCAACGCTTTCCGGCGTTTGTAGAGAAACCTTGTTAAAAAAACGCATATCATTTAAGTCATTTATAAAATTGACGGTGCGCCTTATTTATAACGATCTCGGAGAGATAAACCTAACCCCTCTTTACGAGTCAGCAAATCATAGTAAATGACTGCTTTAATGGATTGCCAAAACGGAATCATTAAGGCTCCAATCAACACGGAAAGGATGAGACTGATTAAAGTTGCAAAATTAGAGTCTCCTAAAATAAGCGATCCAGTATTAGAAATCGCGGAAATTGGGATACTAATAAGAAACGCGATGAAAAAAATGATTTGAATTTTAACGACAAATCCTTGGGTTAGTTTCCAACTCCGACTAATGGCTTTGGTGGCTTCTTGAACGTTATCGATCGCGATCGCTAAATCCGCAAAAGATAGACGAGAAAGCAACCAAATATAAGCAAAAATGAGCACCAGAATAAAAATAAAGATTAACAATCCAAAGAGAAAAGCAATTCCAATGTTTGATCCTGCATTTGCACCAGCTCCCATTCCAAGTAGAGCAATAATGATGCCAGAGACAAAGAAAAACGCGATGAAGATTAATCCTAATAAAATTCCCAAACCTAAAAAACGCCATAGCTTTGGTAGTACCTGACGGCGGGCATCCGCTAGACTTTCGGGAGTTTCCATTGCTTCAAAAAATGCTAAACGGGATATTAATCCTTGGATCGCGGCGAATTTTGCCCAACCATAGATAGGAATAAACAGCCACAAATAACTTTTTAAGGCTTCGATGTAATAAACCTTAAAATTATCGCGATAAATGCGTAAGCCTGCACTGACGACATTTCCAACGGATAACGGCTCGCTAACAGGACGGGGATTTAAATTATTAGCCATTACTCAAAATTTAAATACTGCTTTGCCGATATTTTAAGCTAAGTTTAGGTTATTCCTTCTAAAAGCTTTATGAATATTCAACGTTGGATTGCTCGTCGTGAACCCAATTGGAAAACGTTAGAACAATTACTCACCCAAGTTGAGAAAAAAGGATTAAAGTCACTGCCTGCGGTTAAGCTCCAACAATTGGCTAGTCTATACCGCTCCGTTGCAGCCGATTTAGCGAGGGCAAAAACCTATCAGGTGGGTTCGGTTCTCATCCGTGATTTACAACAATTAACCTCCCGTGCCTATAACCAAATTTATCAAGGTTCGCGTCGTCAGGAATGGCAATCCGTTCTCGATTTTTATCGTTGGCGTTTACCAACCATTATTCAACAAACCTGGGGTTACACGGCAACCGCGATCGCGATCTTTGGATTGGGAATGCTCATTGCTTGGTGGTATAGCTGGCAAGATCCCAGCTTTATGGCCTTAATTGTTCCTAGTGAATTAATTGTCAAAGTCCGAGATAAGGGGGAACTGTGGATGGGGTCGATTGTGGGAACCGAACCGTTAGCCTCTAGCAATATTATGATGAATAATTTGTCTGTGGCATTTCGAGCAGTGGGTGGGGGAATCACCGCAGGTCTTTTTACTATCTATGTCCTATTGTTTAATGGGTTACTCATCGGCGCGATCGCGGCTTTAGTGGGACAAAATCACTTAGCCTATCCCTTTTGGGCCTTTGTTTTTCCCCACGGAGCCTTAGAATTACCCGCTATTTTTTTCGCAGGAGGGGCAGGTTTACTGATTGGTAAAGCGTTATTATTACCAGGTCAATATCGTCGAGCAGATGCGTTAAAAATTTATGGCTTTCAAGCGGCCCAATTAGTTTTTGGGGTTGTTCCTTTATTAATTATTGCAGGGATTATCGAAGGCTTTTTTTCACCTAATCCTCTAGTTCCTGATTTTATCAAATACATTACAGGAATCATTGTCTTTATTAATTTAGTCCTTTATTGTGGCCGACAAAAAATTCAAGTTTAATTATTTTATTTTTTGCCAACATCTATTTTCTGCATTATAAACCTTTAGAAAATCAAAAACTTTACCTTGAAACTTTTCTTTCCAAATGCTAAGATTACGCTTAGCCGCTAATTAATTCATTAACTGACTTAAATTTAACAATAAATCAATTTTTCTTATTTTAATTTGTAACTTAAAACACTCATAGAATCAGAGGAAGTCTCGTATGTTCTTTCATCCTTCATCGTTAATTCTAGTCCCAGGCATCATATTAACAATGTGGGCCCAATCTCGCGTTCAAAATACTTATCGAAAATATGCCTCAATTCCATCAAACATGGGCATGACAGGGGAACAGGTTGCAGAAATGATTTTACAGCGAATGGGGGTTGATAATGTTCGGGTAGAACCCATTGCAGGCGAGTTAACCGATCATTATGATCCGAGTGCTAAAACCGTTCGTTTATCCGAGGTCGTCTATGGCTCAACCTCTTTGGCAGCAGCAGCAGTAGCAGCCCACGAATGTGGTCACGTTCTGCAAGATGTCCAAGGTTATAGCCCCATGAATATTCGAGCAGCATTGGTTCCTGCGGCCAGTTTCGGCTCCAATATCGGGCCTGCATTAATTATTTTAGGCATTATGTTAGGGGCAGCAGGGGGAATTTTTATCAATATTGGTATTGTTGTTTTTCTCGCGGTTATCCTCTTTCATCTGGTTACCTTACCCGTCGAATTTGATGCATCTAACCGAGCGTTACATTTGATTGATAAATTAGGAATATTACAAGGCGAAGAACACAGGGCTGCCCGTCAAGTTCTCAATGCTGCCGCTTGGACGTATGTAGCTACTGCTTTTTATGCGTTATTACAACTTATTCAACTTTTAATGATGAGACGCAATTAAGACTACGTTATCATATTAGTAAATTTAAAAAATTTATTTTATTTTTTTGTCTTTATTACTTAGAAATTGATTGAGTATAATTAATGAATAATAATTCTATAGACTTTTCAGAACTCTTTCGAGTGGTTCAAATATTTCGAGTAGCAGTAGAACAATATAAGGAAACAAAACCCCAAAATATTTTTGCAAAATTTCCCGCTGGTTGCTGTAAGAATACATCATTTTTACTTTCAAAATATTTATTAGAAAAAGGCTTTGGAAAAGCTCAATATGTCTGTGGTCAAGATTTATTCAATAAGAAATTTAGTACACATGGATGGCTTGAACTTGATGGAGTAACTATTGATATTACTGCTGACCAATTTGGAAAAAACATTTTACCGATAATCATTACCACAAATAATGCTTTCCATTCGCGATTTCATTCCTTGAAGTACTTTGATTTTGACTCATATATGGAAGATTTTCATATAAATTACAAGAAAAGATTTGACAATTGGTATTCTTCAATAATTTGCTTTACTTAAAATTTAGAATAAAATATGGCGATACTAAGACATATCATTCGGTTTTGCTATTTTCACATAAAAATCAACTAATAAAAATCATGAAATATAAATATCAAGATATTATTACTATAGAACCAGGAAAAAGAAGTGGAAAACCTTGTATTCGAGGCATGAGGATTACGGTTTATGATGTTCTTTCCTATCTCGCCTCAGGCATGACCTACGAAGAAATTTTAGAAGACTTTCCCTATTTAACGAAAGAAGATATTTTAGCTTGTTTAAGCTATGCCGCTGATCGGGAACGTCAAATACTTTTAGTAAATTAATGAAACTACTTTTTGACCATAACTTATCGCCTCGATTAATTCATCTTTTAAATGACCTTTATCCTGGCTCTAATCATTTATATCTGATGGGGTTAGACCAGAAATCAGATCACATCGTTTGGGATACCGCTAAAGTAGATGGCTATATAATTGTTACTAAAGATTCAGATTTCAATGAGCTATCAATTCTTAATGGTTTTCCACCAAAAGTCATTTGGATTCGTTTAGGAAATTGTTCCACAAAAGAAATCGAGTCTTTATTAAGAAAAAATTACGAAATAATTTTGAATTTTTCTCAGGATCAGTCTACAGGTATTATTGCCTTATTTTAATAAAAAATTATGATTTCCGAAATCAAATTATTTAAGATCTCTTTCAAATACTTTCTAAAAATTGTATTTGTGATCAGTTTGGCGATCGCGCTGGTGTTCCTCATGGCAACGCCCGTTTTCGCTCAGGATACCGTGGCAAACTATACCTATTCCGATATTCATGATCAGGATTTATCCAATCAAAAATTTGTGAAAGCATCTTTTGCAGCAGCGGATATGCGGGGTGTAAACCTAGAAAATTCAGACTTATCCTTTGCTATTTTAACCGAAGGCATTTTATTAAACGCCAATCTTAAAAATACTAACCTAAGCTCTGCCTTAATCGACCGAGTTACCCTAGATTTTGCTGACTTAACCAACGCCATTTTAGTAGACGCGATCGCGACCCGTTCCCGCTTTTATGACACCAAGATCACAGGAGCCGATTTTAGTAACGCCATTATTGATGCCTATCAAGTGACCCTGATGTGTGAACGGGCCGATGGAGTCAACCCAAAAACAGGCGTTGCTACTAGGGATAGCCTTGGTTGTCGTAATAAAAAGTAAAGCTTTACAGATGGGCAAAGGATTCTAAAATCGTTTCCAACGCGATCGCCGCATGAGTCCAATGGGTTGCCCCCTGACAAAAAGCAATATAGGGTTCCCGTAACGGGCCATCAGCGGAAAATTCCGAGGTACTGCCATCAATAAACGATCCGCCTGCCATCACCACTTGACTTTCATAGCCAGGCATCTCCGCAGGAACCGGATCAAGATAGGAACCAATGGGCGAAACGGACTGGATCGCCTTGCAAAACGCAATTAATTTTTCGGGAGAACCGAGTTTAATCGCTTGAATCACATCTCGGCGGGGCACTAATGGGGCAGGGCTGACCTCATAGCCTAATTTGTCAAACACATAAGCCATTAAATGGGTTCCCTTAACCGCTTCTCCCACCATTTGCGGAGCGAGGAATAAACCTTGGAACAGTAAACGGTTTTGATCAAAGGTGGCTCCCCCTTCCGTGCCAATACCTGGGGCCGTTAACCGACAGGCCGCTGCTTCCACATATTCCGCCTTTCCTGCTAAATAACCCCCTGCGGTGACAATCGTTCCCCCTGGATTTTTGATCAAAGACCCTGCCATTAAATCGGCTCCAACTGCGGTCGGCTCTTGGGTTTCAATAAATTCTCCGTAGCAGTTATCCACAAAGCAAACTGTGTCAGGATTTTGTTGCTTAATAATATGAATAATCTTCTCGATCTCGCTAATCGATAAACTAGAACGCCAAGAATAGCCACAGGATCGCTGAATCAACGCCATGCGGGTGTTGGGCTTGATCGCAGTTTGTAAGCCGTGCCAATCTACGGTTCCTTCTGGAGTTAAGGGTAATTCTCGATAGGAGATGTTAAAATCAGCGAGAGAGCCTTGCCCCTGTCCTCTAATGCCAATCACCTCTTCGAGGGTATCGTAGGGTGAACCGACGACAGCCAGCAACTCATCCCCTGGACGCAATACGCCATACAAGGCACAAGCGATCGCGTGGGTTCCTGAAACCAATTGAACCCGAACGGCTGCCGCTTCTGCTCCCATAATCTGAGCAAAAACCTGATCCAGCGTCTCTCGTCCCAAATCATCGTGGCCATATCCACTTACGCTCGCAAAGTGATGAACTCCGACCCGATGACTACGAAAGGCTTCTAAAACTTTTTGCAGATTTTGCTTGACCTTGGTGTCAATTTCCGAAAAGATCGGGATTAGTATATTTTGTGCCTCACTGAGGAGGGCTGAAGTATTCATGGGTCAATTCTAAACAGATCTAGTCCATACTAGATTCAACGCTTAAAATTGCCCAATGTCAAATTACTTTAATATAGGCTTTTATTGACTCAGTTATGGTGTTTTAAATCTCTTAAATTAGGATTAAAAATTTAATTCATTATTTTTTTTAGCCATAAAATTCATAACTGAAAAACTTTAATACTCAACCAGGCGCGATCGCGCTATTTGTTTGATTTCGTTTCTCTATAGGTTTCTACATGACTGCTGCGCTTCCGAATAGTTCAAATAATAATTTGTCTCCCTCTTGGAGTGTTATTATTTATTTTCTCCTAATTCACCTTGTTGCTCTGTTAGCCTTGTTACCAAGTAACTTTAGCTGGCAAGCCGTTGGAGTAGCGTTCCTGCTCTATTGGATAACAGGCGGAATTGGAATTACCTTAGGTTTTCATCGCCTAGTTTCCCACCGCAGTTTTACTGCCCCTAAATGGTTAGAATACATTTTAGTTTTTTGCGGGACGTTAGCCTGCCAAGGCGGCCCCTTAGATTGGATTGGCTTACATCGGATGCACCACAAATTTTCCGATACATCCCCCGATCCCCATGATTCTAATCGCGGCTTTTGGTGGAGCCACGTTGGTTGGATGCTGTACCATATCCCTGCGAATGATGAAGTTCCCCGCTACACCCAAGATATTGCCAACGATCCTTTCTACCAATTCTGCCAAAAGTATCTCATTCCCATTCAAGTTGCGTTAGGATTAGTGCTTTTTGCGTTAGGCGGCTGGCCATTCGTTATTTGGGGAATCTTCGTTCGTTTAGTGGTTGTGTTCCACTGCACCTGGTTAGTCAATAGCGCGACTCATAAATTCGGTTATCAGAGCCACGAATCTAATGATCAATCCCGTAATTGCTGGTGGGTTGCGTTATTAACCTTTGGTGAAGGTTGGCACAATAACCACCATGCCTATCAATATTCCGCCCGTCACGGTCTGCAATGGTGGGAAGTGGATGTGACTTGGATGACTATTCGCCTGTTGAACTTTCTCGGTTTAGCGTCTGATATTAAATTACCTCCCGTTAATAAATTGAAACAGGACAGCGCGGCATAAACCTTTTTATTTCTAACAATTTAGCTCTAGCCTTCTGTTACTTACAACAGGAGGTTTTTATTATGGTATTTGATAAAAGGGCATGTGCTGGGAATTGGTCAAATAGGTTTCAAAGTCTTCTGTCGCAATGGGTTTACAAAAAAGATACCCTTGGGCATAATCACACTGTTCTTGTTGTAAAAACGCTAATTGTTCCTTGGTTTCTACCCCTTCTGCCACTACTTTCATTCCTAAACCTTTCGCGATCGCAATAATAGTTTTTACCAAAGCGACAGAATCAGGTTTATAGGGAATCTCAGCAATAAAGGAGCGATCAATTTTTAGGGTTTTAAAAGGAAACTTATGGAGATAGTTCAAAGAAGCAAAGCCTGTACCAAAATCATCAATACTCAGATGAATTTGCGCCTGGTTTAATTGATCCAGTAATTGCTGAATATAGACCGTATCTTCCATTAAACAGCTTTCTGTAATTTCAATTTCTAGACAATGGCTCGATAATCGCAGACCATCGAGAATCTCGCAGACCATTGAAGCAAAATTGGGACGGTGTAACTGACGAGGGGAAACATTCACTGCAACCCATAACAGTTGATGATAACGAGTTTGCCAGTGCTTGAGATCCTGACAAGCTTGGGATAACGTCCATTCCCCTAATTCAAAAATCAGGCCAATATCTTCGGCGATGGGAATAAATTCATCAGGGCCAGTCCAACCCAAAAAGGGGTTATACCAACGGATTAAGGCTTCGGCTCCCACGACTGCCCCTGACGATAAATCTAACAAAGGCTGATAAAATAGCTTAAATTCATCTTTTGACTGAGCATAACGGAGATGATAGTCAATTTTGAGGCGATGTTCTGCAACTTCGTAAAGATTAGGCAGATAACAGGAAAACATATTGCGTCCCTGCCGTTTAGATTGATACATGGCACTGTCTGCATTTCGCATTAAAACGCTGGTGATTTGACCATCACGGGGGTAGAGTGCAATGCCAATACTGGTAGAAACAAATAGTTCTTTACCCGATAAATAGAAGGGTAATTGGATACTATCTAAAATGCGATGGGCGATGAGTTCAACGCTGGAAAAGGTGGAAACTAAGGGTAAAATGACAAGAAATTCATCTCCTCCTAAGCGGGCGACAGTATCACTTTTGCGGACACAACTATTAAGTCGTTGGGCAGCTTCGACCAATAAGCGATCGCCGATTTCGTGACCAAAAATATCATTAATATCCTTAAAATGATCCAAATCCACAAACATGACAGCAACGAGATAACCCTGCCGTTCCGCTTGGCTCAACGCTTGATTGAGTCGATCCATGCCTAAAATTCGATTGGGTAAATCCGTTAGAGGATCGTAATT
>CAYZWO010000017.1:0-17207 GCA_964482215.1 uncultured bacterium | reverse complement strand
AAATGGGTAATTATCCCATTTTCATCCTTAATCGGGGAGATAGAAGCCGCTTCCCAGTAGAGTTCTCCATTTTTCCGACGATTATGAAATTCTCCTCGCCAATCTTTACCCTGCGTAATCTGTTGCCATAATTGTTGATATTCTTCGGGAGAGGTATGGCCAGACTTTAACACACGGGGATTTTTTCCAATTACCTCTTCTAAGCTATAGCCTGAAATTTCCGTGAACTTGGGATTAGCGTATTCGATATTGCCGTTGATATCGGTAATGACAATGGAAACAGGACTTTGCTCCGAAGCCATCGAAAGAATGCGTAATCGTTTTTCTAGGGCTTTGCGTTGTTGAATTTCCTGTTCAAGTTGTTGTTTTTGAGCTATTAATTCTAGCTCAATCGTCTTTAATTTCTCTATCTGACTAGGTTTCTCTAGAAATTGTCCCATAGGAACTATTCCTGCTTACCTTGGACGCTTTACCTCTATCATACGCTTTGTACTAGAGCAAACTGTCCATTAGTTCCATAATCTTAATACTTGGTTCCGATAACAGGGATTCTTGGGGATGTTTTTTTTAAATAGGATTCTAATAAGTCTTTGAGAGCAATTAATTTGAGACTATTTTCTGCAAAGGTTTGCGCGATCGCTGCTTCTCAATTCACAAAAAGCGATCACTGATATTAATCCTTCATTGCTAATTGATTCGTCTTCTCATAATACAACTCACTTTCCCATAGCCAGGATTTCCTTCCAAGGCGGCTAAATGAGGATGGGAAATATCTTCAAGATCACCACATTTACTTGTCCATTGTTTTTTATCAACGAGTTGTCGTGCCATGTGACAAGGAAGTCCTTCTTCATCTAGGTAAATAGCCACTTTTTCAAATCCTTCCTCAAATTTTTCATTGTCACAAACCTCATAACCTAAACTTTTAAAACATTTGATAAAAACCTCTAAGGATTCATCCTCTTGTTCTCCCAAGGGCCAATAGTAAGGAGCCGTATCATAGGGAATAGGCCACCAAGGACGATTTGTTTCACCCGCAGCCCAAGCCACGCAATTATAGTTAGGTGTTTTAGGACTGGTTAAGAGATAGCCGCTACTTCTTAAATTGGGATAGCGAAGCTCTAGTGAAATACTCATGGACGATAAATTAGCAAATAAAACCTTTTTGCTTGCCCCAATTAAGCCACGCTTCTACTGCTTGTTCAAAATCATCTCCAGGCTGGGTCGGATCTTCGTCGGTTAGAGCTTTGAGAGCAAGAAACCAATGATCGGGCTTAGTTTGTAAAGATTCGAGAATGAAGGGAACAACGATTTCTCCTAATGCAATAATTTTGAGGTAATTAAGATTAGTAATTTTTTTAGAAATAGAAGAGAATGCACAAGTTTCTTGTTCCCATTTTTGAGCAAGTTCTGTAAAACGGTTCTTCAAATAGAAGTTTTTTTCGGCTTTTAATATTACTGGTGCTAGCTTGTTTTGAAATCTTTGTGATCTGGGTGAATAATTATTTTTTAATTCAGTCAAACTCTGCCAGCTAGGGGGGCGGTAGTAAGAAGTATTAGATGAACTTCTGGGGTCTTTAGGATGAACAGGAACTCTCCAGTTATCTTCACGTAATTTTATTGCTTCTTTGGGTTGGACTAGGCAGATCATAATTTATACTATATAAAAAATAAAAATAATGTTGATTGAGCTTAACTAATCTGCAAATTGAGTATTTCAGCTTTATCTAATACTTTTTCAATTGCTTTGGTCTTTTGCATTGCTCTAGCAATTTGTTGACTCAGTTTTATTAAATCTGAATTGTCCAAAGCAACAAATAAATCCTTTTTTTCATCATTGTTGCGATATGTAAGTTTGAGATTATGAATAATTACAGCTTCACTTGGTTCATTTTCTACTTCATTAAAAATAAATCTAACATCAGTTAATATGCGAGATTCAAGGAATAAATGTTCCTGTTCAGTAATAATATTAATGGCTTTAGCTGCAATATAAAGAGATTTACTAGAAGTAAGAAGATTTATTAAAAATCTAGAAAAATCTTGGGACTCCTGAGCTTTTAATTTAGGTAAAGATGGTTCTGCATTAATTGCGTTAATAATATCTTGAATCAACTTCTCTGACAGAACACCCTCATCTACATCTTGCAATAACGAGTAGAGAGAGGTAACAAAAGAAAAAATTTTTTCTCCATTCTGAATACCAATTTCTTGGAAACGAACCAGAGAGTCAGAAATAAGTTTGTTTTGATCTAGCGATAAGGGGAGCGACTGAAAAAGTTCTAACAGATTAGAACGTTGAGTATCATTTAAATTAATAATTTCAGTCACTGCTGAATGATAGTCTCTAGGGATTTGTAAATTAGCCATTGTTCAAGAACACCATGTTTTTCTAAAATATACAAATTTACATAGAAATTGACGATAACATTTTTGCATTAGACGTTAACAATAGTTTGTGTTCTAATAACTATCGAACAAATTTTTCATTTTAAAGTCTCTCCCGAAAGTCAATAAACCTAGATATAGGAAAGAAACGCAATCGTCTTTAATCATCCCTAGATTCGATACAATGAGCGGGATCAAAATGACAGTTGCTTCGTAGAGGAAGGGTAGTAAAGTCAGAAAGTATCTCTACCTATTTATTTCCTAATTGGAATACTTTACAGTAATTCATCCATTAAAGTCATAATCTCAATACTGGATTCCGATAAGAGGGATTCTTGGGGATGTTTTTTCAAATGCGATTCTAATAGATCTTTTAAGGCAATTAATTTCAGGCTATTTTCTGCAAAGGTTTTGGAAATGGCTATTGCCCCTGCCAGATAACCCGTTGCGCCTAAATCCATCATAGCCGATCGCCGTAGTTGTAAATCAGGGCCTTTTAAAGCCGCAATTAAGCGATCGCCGTAACTCGGATCAGCCGTTAATTGGTATAGCGCACGGGCGGCAGCATACTGAACTTTCGGTAAAAAATGCGTTAAAAAAGGTTTAATTTCTTCAATCGCTTCAGTGGCGTTTAAGGATCCTAATGCTTCAATAATTGCTTCATAGGGTTGAACGAGATGGGGTTTGCCTTCCGCTTGTTGAGCCGCTTCCACTCCCCCCGCTAATAATTGCACTAGGGCAGGAATGGCAGCGCGATCGCCGATCTCTTCCAAGGCTTGGGCCGCTGATTCTCGCACATAATAATCCGAACAATCTAATGCTTCGATCAAGGCAGGAACAACACTCGATTCTCCCAATTTTCCCAAGGCCTTAGCCGCATTGCGTCGTAGGGGATAACCACCATCGGGCGATCGGTCTGTCTCATCCTTTAACGCTTCTAAGAGAGCCTCGACAGCAACGGCTTCTGTCACCCGAAAGCGACCAATCCACCAAGCCGCGTAATACCTAGCACTCGGATCGTCTTTTTGTTGCAAGTTCGCGATCGCTTTTTCGACCGTATAATTGGGAGCATCAACAGAAGGCGGAGCTAGATTGTCATCTTGAGAAGAATAGGCCATAGGAACAATCAAAACTTATAGGAATTTGCACTTTCCAAAAGTCCCCCAGTATTGGGGGATTTAGGGAGCTAGCTCAAATTAATAAAAATGAGTTCTTATATTAATTTAGCTACACAACAATACTTTTATTTAATTAATATTTACTCAAAAAAAGAGACAGATGACTATTCCATCCGCCTCCACTGGAGATTCAAACGATGTTTAATTGCTCATACACTAGCGGTTTATTCTTCCCCACCAGCAGATTCCGAATCGGACTCAACAGATGGCATCGAAGAATGAATATTGACAATCGTTCCACCCATACGGCTAATACGACGCATTTCTTCATTCATGCGATCATAAGGAACTTTAATAAAAACATTACCACTACGACGAACTTGGTAACCATTGTTGTCTGTCGGACGTAAACCACTGACTTCGTAGATAAAAACACGACTTGAAGCGGCATCATTAGCAGCATCTACCAGGGCAGACTGTAACATAGTTTCTCAATGTTCCTAAATTGACTAAAATTGACAAAGCTTCTTTCACAAACTACTTAGATTCTTGAGGAGCAGACAGGACGAGTCAACGGAATTCGCCAAAATTAGGTTGACCTCCCTAAGATGCTGAAAAGAACTAAAGTAAATAACGTGAGAAGTCACTATCTCAGGGTTAGAGATAAAACCAGAAAAGGGAGAAGACAGGTAAAAAACTTGAGTATTCACTAAAGTAATTCCCTGTTTTCCCTTTTCCTTTAAAAATTACAGGCTAGCGGGGGTAATGCTAGCGACTTTTCCGCCTAAACGGTAGACCTGCTGTAAGGTGTTGTTCAATTGCTCGAAAGGAACAATAACAGCTTTATTGCTACGGCGAACTTTGGGATAACCGGGGTTCTTCATCGCAGCAATTTCGACGCGGAACAATTTACCTGCATCAGCACCGAAGGGAGTAGAACCACCTAAGGCTTTGCTGGGGGTAGTACCGTTAGCAGAAGGACGATAAGCCCAACCTGCATTGGAACCACTAGGGCCAACAATTGCAGAAGTGGTGTTTTGCCCTAATTCGCCTGCTAAGCGGGTTTTGCTCCGTTCTAATTGAGCGCGATCGCTGTTAGCATAACCGCGATAGAGACGGAAAAAGCGGGTAAAACCAACCGTTCTGTCCCCAACTTGGTTATTAATGCGATAGTAAGGAACAATATTGTCCCCAAAGTTTTCTTGATATTCGACAGAATCAATATAGGAATCGATATCCGCATCAAAGCCTTCATTTTCATAAAGGTCGAGATGGAAGATCACTTCCGCTTCTTCGTAAGGCGCACGGCCTAACAGATGCTTATAGTTCAACTCAATGACGCGAGTTTGGAAGTTGCCGTAGAAATACTTTTGCTTATACAGCTCAGATTTGGCAACGGTACGAACAAATTCACGAACACTGATAGAACCATTGCGTAATAAAGATTCTGCACCTTTAAGACGCTCGGATTCCATGATGTAGTCGTTACCCAAGACCTGACGGTAAACCGCATTAATCGCGGCGGTCGCATCATCTTGAGAAAAATCAGGCCGCAATTCAATCGGAGCGGAATCATTAAACGCTGAAACACCCAAGCGGGAGGCTGCTACTGTAATTCCCACTGAAATACTCTCCTTGTTATTATTTTTTAAAAAGATTGCAGTGCATCAGAGCCAATATTGAATTATTAGACTCCCATGCTTGACGATGAATCAATACAACCTATTACCTATTGGTAACGGGTTAAAGTGTTTAGTGAGCTACATAGATATAGCAAGACCTGGAAAAACGGAAGATTGTTAACAACTTGCCAACAGCCCCCAGCCTTCCCAGGTCACTAGCCACTTACTGAGATTACTAGCTCAGAGCATTGATAACATAGTCGATGTAGGAGTTAGCTTCAGCAGCAGCATCTCCAGATAAGCCATGATTAGCTTTGATATATTTCAGAGCTTCAATGTACCAGCTAGGAGATAATTCAAAGGTGCGGTTAACTTCATCTAAACCAGCGATGAGGTACTCATCTAAGGGGCCAGTACCACCAGCAACCAATGCATAGGTAATGATGCGGAGGTAGTAACCGATGTCGCGAGAGCACTTGTCTTTACCGCGTTGGTCTTGAGCAAAGTTAGCACCAGCGGTTTGGGTGGTATAAGGGAATTTGTTATAAACAGCTTGTGCTGCACCGTTTACAAGGCTTTGAGCATTAGCAGATAACGCTTTAGCAGCTTGTAAGCCCGAAGGAGCTTGACGTAAACGACCAAAAGCAATTTGGAGTTCGGTGCTGCTTAAGAAACGGCCTTGAGAATCGGCGGTTGCGACAGCTTCGGTTAAAGGGGTTTTAGACATTTTCTGGTATCTCCCAAAATAATTTGCAAAAGTTTCCTAGATATCTTGAAATGACAGTTACCTATGCCAAAGGGCAATAATTAGGCAACAGCAGCAGCAGCACGATCGAAGTAGCCAGCAATTTCAGCAACTAAAGCACTGCAATCACCACGGGTAATTCCGTTGGGATCGTTAACAATTGCGATCGCAGCATCTTTCATTTTTTGGATGCCAGCAGCAACAGAAGCACCAGGAACACCTAAAGCAACATAGGTTTCACGGAGACCATTTAAGCAACGATCTTCGAGGATGGAAGCATCACCAGTGTAGGTCGCATAGGTTACATAACGTAAGATGATTTCCATGTCACGTAAGCAAGCAGCCATACGACGGTGGGTGTAGGCGTTTCCACCGGGTTGGATGAGTTGGGGCTGTTCTGCAAATAAGGCACGGCCAGCATTAGCAACGATGGAAGAAGCACTACCGGTCATGCGGTTAACAGCGTCAATCCGTTTTAAACCATCAGCAACCGTTGCACTTAAAGCATCGATTTGAGCATTAGAAAGATACTCGCCGCGAGCATCAGCTTGGGCTACAACCCGTGTGAATACGTCAAAAGCCATTGAATTAATCTCCTACTTGACTTATTGTTTGAGTCAGAATTTAAAAGAAGTTTCCCTATCACTAGGGGGGTATAATCTACCTGCAACCGTGAAATTACGGAGGAAAGGCAGACCGTGTTTTGATTTTTTTTCAGGTTTTTCACGACATCTCAATAGAAATCTGAGAAAGACCTCAAAAGTTATCTCATAAATTAGAAAGGGTCAGAATGACGCTAGGTCAACCGTTGTCCTTCTTAATTCCCTCTCTGTTTACTTTTATACAACGTTAAGGAACCTAATGTCTGTTACGTCTTGTTAATTTTTTTCCTGCTTTTTTGTAACGAAATGTTACGAAATAACTGAGAAGATTGATGAATAGTAAAGACAACTCTACCCGTTGATAAACCGTAGGATCTGCGGAGAGATGGGCAAGTTTGTCTCAAGTCCTTCACAATAATACATAAATGAGGTTACATCAGTCAGCATTATCGGAGCGTTGCCTATGAAATCCCCTGTTATTCCATCTCATTCTTCCACGATCGCCTATCCACCCCAAACCTTACAACGGGCTGAAACTGCCTTAAAAGCCGCCCCTTTTTGCCTAGCTCTCTTTACTGCCATGCGAGAACGGAGCATCCCCTTACCCACCATTGCCAACTATAACGGCCTCAATGAAGGATATACGGAAAAACTCCTCTCAGAAAGACGGGTTGAAGCAGAGTTAATGTGGTTAATCCAAGTCGGGCTTTTACGGCGAGAAGTGGATGGTCAAGGTATTACCGATAGTTTTCGCCTAACGCCAATGGGAAAATATCTAATTGAACAATGGGAGCAACAAAGCGAAAGTTGGCGGCAGCTGCGTTTTCAAGACCGCTTATTTAATCGCTTGCAACGTTGGTTTTCTCAATATTTCAAGTGGTTTTCGGCATGATCCTATCAAGACGGTTCTTCCTTGAATCGGTTAAACCCTTAAAACAAACGCTAAAGATGCTATGAATGCAGTGATGGTCGTGGGGACAACTTCCCATGCAGGTAAATCCTTTTTAACAACCGCGCTTTGTCGCCTATTCCATCGTCAGGGTTGGCAAGTTACTCCTTTTAAAGGGCAAAATATGGCCCTCAATGCCTATGTAACGGCGCAGGGAGGAGAAATTGGCCACGCCCAAGCGGTGCAAGCCTGGGCCGCTGGAACCTTTCCCAAAGTCGAAATGAATCCTATTTTGCTCAAACCCCAAGGCAATATGACCTCTCAAGTCATCCTCAACGGAAAAGCAGTTGGGGTTACGGGCGCGTCTGATTACTACGAAAAATATTTTGAACGGGGTTGGCAAGCCATTACGGAATCGTTAGAAAAGCTGCAACAGGAATTCTCCGTTATTGTCTGTGAAGGGGCAGGCAGTCCCGCCGAAATCAATCTCAAGCATCGAGATTTAACCAATATGCGGGTCGCGAAACATTTAAATGCGGCCACTATTTTAATTGTGGATATCGATCGCGGGGGAGCCTTTGCCCATGTAGTCGGAACCTTAGCCCTACTCGATCCTGAAGAACGCAGTTTAATTAAAGGGATTGTGATTAATAAATTTCGGGGTCAGCGATCGCTGCTCGATTCAGGCATTCAATGGCTAGAGGAATACACAGGCATTCCCGTTTTAGGTGTCATTCCCTACTCCAATTTGTTATTTCCCGCCGAAGATTCCCTCAGTTTATTTGACCGCCGCACCTCGTCCTATCAATCCGAATTAACCGTTGCCATTGTTCGTTTACCCCATATCGCCAATTTTAATGATTTTGACCCCTTAGAATCCGAGCCAAATTTATCCCTTAAATATTTAAGTTTAGAAGATTCCGTTGGTTATCCTGATGCCATTATTTTACCTGGCACCAAAACCAGTATCGCCGATCTCAAAGCCCTTCAAGAAAGTGGAATGGGAGCTAAATTAAAAAAATATGCCGAGGCAGGGGGAGTGATTATCGGACTTTGTGGTGGGTACCAAATGTTAGGAAAACAAGTAACCGATCCTGCTAACTATGAAGGCTTAGAATCCCGCTATGAAGGGTTAAATTTATTGCCCATCGAAACCGAAATTACAGATAAAAAAATCACCCAACAACGTCAATCCATTTCTTATTATCCTAAATCGGGCTTACCGATCATGGGGTATGAAATCCATCAAGGTTCGACCTATTTTTTAGAGCCTGATATTGGTAAAGAAAACGCCAATTATTTTCCTATTTTTGAAGATATTGGCTTAGGGATTGTTAATAAAAGTCAATCGATTTGGGGGTCTTATTTACACGGCATTTTTGATAATGGCCCCTGGCGACGGGCTTGGCTTAATTTATTGCGTCATCGTCGCGGAATGCCCGAACTTCCCACAGGAATTGCCAATTATCGAGAAGAACGAGAAACGATGTTAGATAACCTAGCGGATTTAGTGGAACAATCGCTGGATTTAAACCCGATTTTAACCTTATTGAATCAAGAGCATCAGTAAAATGAGCGTTAATGTCCTGTTTATGCCCGATGAAATTATGACCGTTGCTGAACCAGGTGACCTCATCTTAGACGTGGCTGAACGGGCAGGCGTATTTATTCCCACAGGTTGTTTAATGGGATCTTGCCATGCTTGTGAAGTCGAAATTGAAGAAGATACGCCCATTTGTGCCTGCATTAGTGCCATTCCCGATGGGGTTTCTTCAGTAACGATTACTCTCTACTCCGATCCCGTGTGGTAAATCGCGCTTTGTCCTTAACCGAAAATATCCAATTGTTCAATCTGTTGTTGAATCGCTTCAGAAACTTTTTCTGCTTTTTTGGGAGAAGTTTTAGTAATCCCTTGCCGTAACCCTACTGCAATTTTGCTGTGTTTTTCAATCTGCCCCATCACCTGTTTTGCTCGACGAATCACCGAACTGGGTAAACCTGCTAACCGTCCCGCCTCGATGCCGTAGGATTTATCGGCTCCTCCTGGACGGACTTGGTGTAAAAAGATAATTTCATTGGGCATTTCTTTGACGGTTACTTGATAATTGGCCACGTTACCCAAAATTGAGGCGAGTTCATTTAATTCGTGGTAATGGGTTGCAAAAATAGTACGGGCTTGAATCTCTGTTGCTAAATATTCAGCCACGGCCCACGCGATCGACAAACCATCAAAAGTTGCCGTCCCTCGGCCAATTTCATCTAATAAAACCAAGGATTTCGGCGTTGCATGATTCAGGATATTTGCCGTCTCATTCATTTCCACCATAAAAGTCGATTGACCTGTTGCTAGATCATCAACAGCACCCACACGAGTAAAGATGCGATCGCAAATAGATAACCGAGCGGCCTTGGCAGGAACAAAACTGCCGATCTGAGCCATGAGTTGAATTAAGCCGACCTGACGCAGATAGCAACTTTTTCCGCTGGCATTGGGGCCTGTTAAAATCACCAAATCAGGATGACTATCTTGGGTTGATTCTGAATCAATGCCCCCTAAATGGGTAGAATTAGGGACAAAAAAACCTGCTGCTAAGGATTGCTCAACCACAGGATGACGGCCATCTACAATCTCAACTAACCGACCCTCAACCACTTCAGGGCAGCAATAACCCTGATAGACAGCCACTTCTGCTAAGCCCGATAACACATCGATCGCGGCCACGGCTTTGGCAATATCACGAATTTCTTGCGCTCTTTCGGCAATCTTAGACCGCAGTTCAACAAAAATTTCGTACTCCAAGGAATTTAAATCATCCTGAGCCGTCAGAATGCGCGTTTCCCGTTCCTTGAGTTCGGGCGTAATGTAACGTTCTTCGTTAACCAATGTCTGTTTGCGTAAATAATTTTCGGGGGCCTGTTCTGCCTTGCTACGGGGTAGGGTGATGTAGTAACCAAAGGTTTTGTTATAACCCACTTTTAGGTTATTGATCCCCGTTCGTTGTCGCTCTGTAACTTCCAAATTCGCCAGCCATTGCTTATCTTCTTCTAAGCAGCGTCGTCTTTCGTCTAATTCGGCATTGATCCCGTCCCGAATCACCCCACCATCTTTTAAATGCAAAGGGGGTTGCTCGACTAAATGAGCGATCACGTATTTGCCCAATTGTTCCAACTCAGGCGGCACGGTTTGTAACGCTTTCAAATAGGGAGAGTTACCTTCAGTAGCTAAGGTTGCTAAATCGGTTAAACGCACTAAGGATTCTGCCAAAGCTAAAACATCCCGACCGTTGGCACTACCTGCCCCGACTCGTCCCGTTAAGCGTTCGAGATCATAAATACTGCGTAAGAGTTGGCGTAGATCCTGACGTAAGGGCGGATTATCGATTAATTCCTGAATCGTTTTTTGCCGAGCGCGAATTCCTCTGGGTTCTAACAACGGTTGCAATAACCAACGCCGTAGGGCACGACCGCCCATTGCGGTACAGGTTCGATCCAATGCCCAAAGTAACGATCCGTGAAAACTGCCATCCCGAACGGTTTGATTGATCTCTAGATTTCGTCGCGTTTGATGATCTAAAATCAAGAAATCAGCCAAACTATAACTTTTTAAGGGTTGAATGGGTACGAGGTTGGCTTTTTGGGTATCTTCGATATATTCCAGCAATCCCCCCGCTGCCCGAATCGCTAACGGTAATCCTTCACAGCCCATCCCTTCTAATGAACGGACTCGAAAGGTTTCCAGTAATCTTTGTTTTGCCTCGATCAAACTGAAGGGCATTTGCGATCGCAGAGAATAACAGAAACTATCGGGTAAACAGTCGGGTAACTGATCGGACTTTTCCCCTGGGCGCAACATATTTTTCAGATCGGGCGCATTGGTGGGGATCAGCACTTCGGACGGTTGAAGCCGTAACAGTTCTAACGTTAAAGTTTTTAAATCCGTCGATTGCGTCGTAAAAAATTCCCCCGTTGAAATATCCGCATGGGCTAACCCCCAATGTTCCGAGGTAATAACAACCGCCGCTAGGAAATTATTGCGCCGCGCATTGAGCATGCTGTCATCGGTTAACGTCCCAGGGGTTAACAACTTGGTAATTTGTCGCTCCACCATCCGACGTTCTGCCGCCGCCTCTGCCGCATCTTCTACCTGATCACAAATGGCGACAGAATAGCCTTTTTCCACTAACGTTCGGGCATACCGTTCTAGGGCATGGTGGGGAACCCCCGTCATAGCGACACGCCCAATTTCTTTGCCCCCATCTTTACTGGTTAAAACTAATTCTAATTCCCGTGAAATAATAACTGAATCTTGAAAAAAGCACTCAAAAAAATCTCCAACCCGATAAAGCAATAATGCCCCAGGATTCAACTCTTTAACTTCCGTATAATGTTGAAACATCGGGGTTAATTTCGCCCGATCCAGCATTCGATAATCCTTATGAGGAGCTTTGTGAGTGCCTAATTCGGTTATTTGTGGTGTGGAGGAGTCAGTCATTAATTAATAATTAATAATTAATAGTGAATAATTAATAATTGATAGTTTGATGGCTGATAGAGCAAAACGCATTGTGATAAAAGACAATTTTCTGTAGGGACATAATATACTATGTCCTTACTTTGTAAGTGGTTACGCAAAATTAATTACCCATTAGACAAGCCTAGAAGCCTTGCTGTACAAGGATTGCTTTGTGTAAATAATTTTGCCGAGGTACTTAGGAAACTTAATCGCAAAATACTATAAGTAATCTTTTATGCAATTTACCTACTTAGAAAAATTAAGGCGTAATGCATTTGGCTTGAACTTCAGCAGTCTATTATTATAGTCAATCTTGACTGGTTTAACGTTAGACAACGGACGTAATGAAACAACGACAGGCTGAAAGTGATCAGCGATTTAATATTTTGTTGGAAGAAGTTCGTTATTTACGGCGGGGTAATCAGGAAAGTTAGTTAAAGATTGGAAATCAACTATTCTCGATCAACACTGCCAAAAAAGATTGGTTCAACCCGAATGGCTACAATACTAGCAGGACGAACGACCATATATTCGCCTTGAATATTTTTAATGGGGACGGTAATAAATTCTTCTGAGTCAAATTTAGGGACGACATCATTGCTATACCATTTCTGAAAATCTTGAATATTGAGAAATCTCACCTCTTCTCGATGACCACTTTTGAGAAAAAGATGAATTGCATATTCGTCGGGTTTTCTAGGCATAGTAACTATCTGTAGCTCTGTGAATAACAATTATGACGGATTAGGGGACTAAATTAAACCGTTGAAGTACGGCTTCTACTAAGTTCGGTAATGTCTGACTAAGCTCGGTTTCGTCGGTAAAGCTTAACTGTCGGTGATTGGCGACATCAAAGGGAAATTTACCATCAAATTCAGGTCGTTCTCGGTTAACCAGTAAAATTTGCCCCGCTTTTTTGCATTGCAGAGCATAACCCAATTCCACACAAACCGTTGGGTTCGGGAGCAAGATGGTTTGGGCTTTTTGCTTGAATTCGCTAATGGCAGTGATATCCACAATCACCAGTAAGCTTTTGCGGAGTTTTCGCAGTTGGCTATCACTCAAACGCAGAGGAAAGTCTTTAGGGCGTTGGGTTTCTTCGAGTTCGATGGGAATTCGCGATCGCTGATTAAATCCGTCAATAGCAGTTTGTAAAACCGTCCTCAGGGCTTCACTCGCTAGGGGATCATCATTTTGGGTACTGAGTAAAATCAGGGAATCAAAGGTCGCGATCGCGTCTTGCTTAGTAAAATAAATCTCTTGAGAAATCAAATCGAGATTGGAAATAACGTAATTGCCACTACCTTCAATGTAAAATTCGACAGCATCCCCTTCTAGATAACGCTCAAACCAAGGGGCGGATTGAATCGTTGCAACATCATCTAAAAAATCAGCCCGTAATGCCGACTTTAATAAGCTGTTACGGTTGAGTCGAAGATCGGGAGGACGCTTGATAACGTCACGAATGGGTTCATACTGAGCCAAATACCAAGCCTTAAGGGCCAGAATCGCCATGATAGTCCGCTAATAGAAATTATCGATAAGGAATTACCAAGATCTTAATCCTAGCTGACTTTTCAGTTGTAGCTGGTATTCTTCATACTTTATTGAGAATTCCTCACGATTAACTATTTACTTAGCTGTTAATCATTTAAACTGCCCACAGGCAAAGAGTTTAAGCCCGTTATTATAGAGTTTTTACTCAATTAACAGTATTGGCTGATATCTTCCCCACATTCATCGGCTAAATAGGATAAGGCCCGAAATCGGAGCATCATTAATTCTTCGTATAAAGGATTAATTTTGCAAAGGGGAGGAATCGAGAAAAGCTTATGTCCTGCAACGGTGATTTGACGAGCAAAGGGACATTGGGCGGGAATTAACTGACACAGACGGTGGGCAAATTGAGAACTGTTGATTTCTAAATGATTAAGCCATTCTCTGACGGGAAAAAGACAATCAGGAAATAGGGATTTATTGAGGGGATTCGGATTTTGAGAAGGGGTTTCCGTTAACTGATTACCGAGAATCAGGTGGCGGATCGTATAAGTGTTAACACTCATAAAAGATTTCGCTCTTAACAATGGTTCAGCTTCGCTGTATTCGATGATGTGAGGAGGAGTTTTAGAATAAGTGGTTGTTCTTAATCCAAAAGATAGGTTTCTCTATATGGTGATAACACAGATATTTTAAATAGCCAAGGTAAATTCAAAAAATTTTTAATCTGGTTAAAACCTAGAGTTAGCAAGGGTTTGCTTTGTGGTGGGTTATGGTAGAACAACCGTTTTTGTCCTCTCGTGTTCTATCATCTCCTTGATCCTAGCGAATAAATGTGAGATAAGTCACATACTGAGTACAAAATCATTCTGGAGCGGCATCGATTTTGGGCATTTATGTGTTTAGAAATACACCTTTTATTTACTGGGTACTGCGGAACGAGTAATCCACCAGGTTAAAATTCCTCCCGCGATCGCCATTACTGACAAACTCAACAGCACAGGGCGTAAACCAAAGAGACTTTCTGCAATCCCTGCTAATGCCAAGGGTAAAGACAACGCAATATTATTGACATTATTTTGTAACCCAAAAACCTTTCCATGCATGGCTGAAGGGGTTTCTACTTGAATCATGGTTTGCATCGGGACTCCCACTAGGGCAGCAAAAATCCCTAACACCAAAATAATCAGCAAGGTCATGACCAAATTGCTCTTAAAGAAAGTCAGTATAGCTAAACAAACCCCCATACCCAGCGATCCCCAGAGTCCTAATTGAATCGGAGAAAATTTTTGTCCCCAAATCCCCAAACTGAGGGCCCCCAGGGCCATCCCTACCCCTCCTGCGGCCAACAGAAAGCCAAACTGAGAGGCTTTGAGGTTAGGAATATTGGCGGCCATACTGACAGCTAAAACTGACAAGGCAGCAAAAATTGAAAATAGAATCAATAATTGAATAACCGCATTCCGAACCCGATGATTTTCCCGTAAATAAGTAATCCCATCCCAAACATCCGACAAAACGTGGGGTTGATCAACGGTTTTTTCAACATATTTTTCCCCAGTTCGTAGCCAGAGCAAAATCAAACCTGAAATGACGTAAGCACCGCCGACGACGATCACTTTCCCTAAAGCCCAAGTGCCTTGTTGTTCCCCCAATAAACTATCCGCCAAGGCCAGCAACGGTTCCCCAATGGCAAAACCGACAATTAATACGCCCATCGTGGTTAGGGTATTTAAGGAATTCGCGGCCAAAAGATGGCGACGACGAACCACCAACGGCAAGGTCGATTGTTCCGCAGGGGCAAAAAATTGGGTCAAGGTAGAAACCAGAAAGGTCACGGCCAATAAAATAACGAAACCCCAAGGGAGATTAAACGTATCATGCTCTATGGAACGCCATCGCCTGAGAAAATTCGGTAACCAGCCAACGGGTAACGCCAACATTTGCTGTTTACTAAACCACAATAGCGGCGGTAACATCAGCACTAATCCGCCCCGAATAAAATTAGAAATGACTAAAACTTCTTTTTTTGTCCAGCGATCGACAAAAACCCCTGCTAATGACCCAAACAAAACGGCGGGGATCGTATTAGAGATCATAATGGCGGAAACCCAAGCACTGATCGATTGCCCTTCATTTTGGAAGTTGTTAGAAATCAAAGCGATCATCAAGACTAAGTAAAATTTATCCGCAAGTTGCGAAAAAATTTCCCCAAACCATAGTGCTAAAAAGCGGGGATTTCTGAGAACAGGGCCAAAGCCTCGATTTGATGAGATCAGATGGGGTTCCATGACATTAGCCAACGCTTACTCAGATAAAAAATAACCAAGGTATCGAATCAGTAAATTTAGGGATTCAGCAGGCATTAATAAAGGGTGAGATACGTATTTTTGCCCTTCTTTCATTAAACCTTAAAAGATCCTTAAAAGGTGGATGCTAAAAGTCTATTGCTGACAAGCTATCGACTAATTCGGCAGAGCGAAAGGTCTTACCCAGATGAAATTGGGCATAATCCCGCAATAGGTGGCAAAATTGTCTTTAGGTCGGGGAGTATATTTCCACTTAATTGTTGGAGCAAAGTAACTTCCAATGGTCGTACCTGACGCGGTTTGGCGATCGTGGTATTCGCATTCCTAGTATGACCTTTTTTAGGCGATTTTAACGAAATTCCTGATTTTAGAGTATTATCTACATCTAGCTTAATTAATCCACCAATCTCCACATTAAATGCCACTCGCCACTGGGGATCAACATAATCCGCGATCAAGTCGGTATGGGTTAAACAACAATAATGGACTTGGGGCGCGTAACCCGCTAAGGCTAAGAGGTGAAAAACGGCTTGGGCAACGTGGGCATGGAGGGATTGTTCGGGAGCTAAACTTTCTAGGCGGCGGAGGTGTTCATTAAACAGTGCATATAATTCTGTCTGCGGTTCATCATCGGCAGCTAAACACAACACAATTTCTGACAAGTATTGCCCTGCGGCTAAGCTTCCAATATTACGGCTTAATTTGGGGTAGGATTCAATCGTTTCAACTTGAGCAATTTTATCCAGCGATCGCCCTTTGGTGATCAAAAATTCATTGACCACAAATACTTCACAACGTCCTCTTAATAAGGATTTAGGTTTTCTAGCATTAGGCGCGATGGCCTTCAATAAGCCCACTTCAGGCGAAAGGATCGTTAATAGGCGATCGGCCTCTCCAAAGGGCATTCCTTTTAAAATAATTCCTGTCGCTTTATAAACTTGACTCATCGAGACAGTAACTTAAATTTAGCCAACGGTATATTACTATTGTCTCCTTTTTTCAGCCTAACTGCTTTGTATAACTGTTCAGGTGATAAAACTTCAATTTGGCGATCACTAGAATTTTCGGATTAGCGGGGCGGGTTTTGGTATTCATTGGCCCGATTTAGATGAAGATATTGGCTTTAAGGGGTTGTTGGAGGGTAAAAAATCAACAGAAAGTGAAGAGTCTTTTCAACGATCACTGAATTTTCGGTAGATAGCTTTTTTAAGCTTGTGCTCTTTTACTAAGGAGTTTATGAACTTCAAACCAATCTCCAATGATTTTTCGAGTGATGTCGGCATATTGGCATATTCTTAGGTTACTCATTAACAAAAACTTATTTTTGTAAGATTTTTTCAGTAATCGAGTGAAATTTACTTTAACATACTGTAGAATTTAAAAAATTATTCTTATTAGGTAATAACTATGAGTAATATTTCCGTTTCTGGGAGCAAAATTGAAGGTAGTATCGCGAATGTAACAAGCCAAGTAGATCGAAAACTAATTTTGGAAAAGAGGTAAGGTCAAGTTAGAAGCACTGGT
>CAYZWO010000016.1:37040-48102 GCA_964482215.1 uncultured bacterium | reverse complement strand
TCAAGGGTTTCCAGGCCTATTTTTCGGTAAATCGTGTGCATAGCCTCTGCTGTCTCCCCCTTTACCATGTCAGCGGTTTGATGCAATTTCTGCGCTCATTGCTCAGTGGCGGCCGGTTTTGTTACCTGAATTATGCCCAACTCAAACAAGGGCCCCCGGCGGGAGACTTTCACACTTGGTTTATTTCCCTCGTGCCGACCCAACTCCAATATCTTTTAAGCCACCATCCCCACTGGTTGCAACCATTTCAAGCCGTTCTCCTGGGGGGAGGGCCCGCTTGGCCCAGCCTCCTCATAGCGGCCCGTCAGGCCGGCATTAACCTGGCTCCTACCTACGGCATGACGGAAACCGCAGCCCAGATCGCAACCCTGAAGCCCGAAGCCTTTCTTCAGGGCCAGGGGGGAGTCGGTGGGGTATTGCCCCACGCTCAAGTAACGATTGTGGATGACCAGGGCCAGCCCTGCGAACCCGGCCAGGTAGGTCAACTGCAAATCCAGGCCCAGTCATTGTTCCATGGCTACTATCCGCCCCAGGAACGGCCGATGACTTTTAATCCCGGTGACCTCGGTTACTTTGACCCCCATATTCTCGGTCGCCAGGGCCGATGCATTATTACGGGGGGAGAAAAGGTCTTTCCCCAGGAAATCGAAGCGCTTCTCTTATCCTCGGGCAAGGTACAGGATGTGGTGGTGTTGGGTTGGCCCGATGCCCATTGGGGCGAACAAGTGATTGCGGTTTATTCTCCAGGCTCAGCAACCGTCACCCCCACCGAACTCCGTCGTTATCTCAAACCCTTACTCAGTGCCCATAAATGTCCGAAGCAGTGGTTGGTGATGCCTGAATTCCCCCGCTCTCCGGCAGGTAAACTCAATTATTCTGCGCTCCAGGCCTGGGTAGCTGAGCAGTTGTCCTAGACCTAGAACAGCGTGTAAATAAAAGGTGCAATGGCAGAGCCCTGGGTGAAGATAATGAGGGCCCCGAGTAGAATCAGCGTCAAAATCAATGGCAATAGCCAATATTTTTGTCTTTCCCGTAGAAAACCCCAGATATCCTGTAAAAGCTCTAGAAAATTATCCATGACTACCCAAAGATCACTGAATCATTCGCCAGGTTGGGACTATGATCACTAAATTTGATGGGGGTGGAGAGACTTGAACTCTCACGAGCTTATAAGGCCCAACGGATTTTAAGTCCGCAGCGTCTACCATTCCGCCACACCCCCAGAGTTTGGCATTCATCGGTATTTCATCTTCAACCGACGATTAATCATCATAGCATAAGTATTGTTTTATACAAGCCCTTTTTAGAAAAAATTGAGCCTGTTTATTAACAAGTCATTTTAAGCGTTGAGATCTTCGCCGATATGGGCAACGAGAGGATAGAAACGTGTGATTAAATCATCACGGCTGGCATATAAGCAGGGAAAGGGGCGATCGCCGTAATTATTGCCTACCGTTAACGGAAAAATGGCATCTTGATTCAACGAAACAAAGCTACCCCCTGCTGCTTTTAAAATGGGCCAGACGGCGGCAATATCCCAAATCTTGGGAATCTTTTCTACTCCACCTAAAGCAGTCCCTGAAGCGACCAGCAGAATGTTATAACTTGCCACACCTAAAAGACGAGCTTTACAGGGGAAAGGTTTAGCTAAAATATCGGTACTGCGGGCACAGAAGGTAAAGATATGATTTTGGCTGGGTTCATCGGTACTGGTTTGGATGCGATCGCCGTTTAAAAATGCGCCACTTGCTCCGGTTAAACCCGATCCCTCTAACCAGTAACCCCAAAAAGAGTCTTTTAACAAAGGAAAATGAACAAACCCAAAAACAGGCGTTCCTTTATACAGTAGCCCTAAAGCAATGCCCCAAATGGGAATCCCCCGTGTAAAGTTGGTTGTGCCATCGATAGGGTCAACAATCCAACACCAATCATTATCGGGAAAAATATGTTCCGTTTCTTCTGTCAGAACCCCATGACTCGGAAAGTGTTTCGCTAGGCGATCGCGGATTTCCTTATCTGTCCATTGATCCGCTTGAGTCACCAAACTTCCGTCTTGTTTACGAATCGCGGGTATCTTCGCAAATTTTGTCACCAATTCTTCCGCCAAAGCCTTTGTCGTTGTCTGGCAAAACTCCAGTACCTCTGTCCAAAATGTCTCCATGTCAACTTCTTGGTATAGTGAATTAGCAGCCCTTAGCGAGCAATTATAGGATTAAAGTAATCATCACATACTATAGGAAATTGCTGTGACCCAGGTTTTCTCAAGTGGGAAACGTCCTCCCAAACCTTTGCCCCAACTTTCCCTTTCTCGCTTATCTCAACCCCTCATTTATTTGTTATCCCGTCCTGAAGTTTATAAGTGGGGACGTTGGAGTGCGGCATCCTTTGGTGTAACCGTGATGCTGTCCTGGGATTGGAAATTGGTGGTTGCAACAGGAATGGGCATTGGGGGCATGGGCCTAGTCTATCTAGCCTTAGGAGAAAATTGGCAGAAACATTGGTTGGTTTGGCGCAACTTATTAAAAGGGTCTCAGGGCAAGTTAACTTTAGCAGTAGGTAGCGGGGGCGTAGCGGCATTTAGTACCTATTTGGCGGCGGCTATTTGGGCAGAATCTGATAATCGCTGGCTAGCCACAGGAACGATTTTAGAAGGGTTAGGAACGCTGTTAACCTTGGGCTTATTGGGATGGCATCTTTTCAGCGAACAAAATCAACATACCGAAACGAAGTTAGACAAATTGTTAAATCAATTAACGGAATCCGATTCTCTCAAGCGGTTAATTGCCATTAGACAGTTAGGTAAATTAATTGAACAAAATCAGGTATCGAGTCGCGATCGCCAACAAATCGAAGACTATTTTCGTTTAATGTTAAGCAAAGAAACCGAACCTTTAGTCCAACAAGCCATCTTAGAACAGTTACAGTTGGAAAAAAGCCAAACGTTTCGGACTCCCGTTAATCAGCCCCTAAACGTTCCCCTGAATCTGCAACCGTTATTAAAACGCCTAGAGAAAATTTAGTCTCAACTATGCTTTCAAAAGACAGCCTCTTTGCCCTTTCTCTCTTTCCTTATTTGGGTTTCCTCTGGTTTATTACCCGTTCTGGCCAAATGCCCCGTTTAGCCTTATTTGGTTTTTATTTCCTGCTCGTCTTTGTGGCTGTTACCATTCCTGCGGGGATTTATGCCAAGGTTCACTACGGTGATCAGTTAGCAAATATCGATTGGCTCCACGGTAGCGCAGAGTCTTTCTTAACAATTTCTAATATTTTGGTGGTCTTGGGCTTCTATCAGGCGATCGCGAAACAGAACAAGCAGCCATAAACGTCGCTGTAGCTCAAAAACTAAGCACTAGGTGTTTCTCCTCAGCCTCAATCCCTAGCCCAATTGACGGTATCCCGAACTACCAAGGCGGTTTTCACGACCGTCTTTCATTGTCAAGCTCGTTGACACAATTCTTAATATTGCGTTACATTTATTTACATAAGGTTAATAGTTCAAACAAGGATAAACAACATGACTACCAACACCCGTGGATTTAAACTCGATTCTGATAACCGCCTCAACAATTTCGCGATCGAACCCCAAGTTTATGTTGATGAAACTGTCCAAGCAGGTTGGACTGAATACGCTGAAAAACTCAATGGTCGCTTTGCAATGATTGGTTTTGTCGCCCTTTTAGCGATGGAAGTCATTACTGGTCACGGCGTTATTGGTTGGTTAACTAGCCTGTAGTCTCTTTAGCACTACTGAGTGGGAAGAACACTCAATAACTGACAATAATTAACTCAGGCTATTCAATGCCCCGCTTTACCTCTTGAAATCTAGCAAACTTTACAAAATTTAACCCAACGGAGGTTGGAAATTATGAACGCTGATTACAATATTTACTCGAATAAAGATCTATTTGCTCCCGTTATTTTCCGCTCAGACTTTAATAATTTTTCAGATATTAATACCAATCAAGCTTGGTCATTATTTTTCACCGCAGGCCGCGAAGATAAAGAATTAGGAGTTAATACCGAGTTAGGAAAATTTTTCACCAATATTTTGATTGCTTCTGCCGTTACAGGTATTCTTTGGGCAAGTTTCTTTACCCAATTTCCTTTAAACTAATCCGTTTTGATTACTCACTTTTCAACAATGAACTTTTATAAACTCTTCTTATGTAAAGGGAGAGTTTTTTTGTTGGATTAGTAATTTTTAAATTATTAATTCTATAGCCCACATTAACTTTCTTATCTCTTTCTTCGCTATTGATTAAATTGATAGACTAACCAGCCCCCGATCCCTAAACCGATTAAATTCGGTAGCCAAGCGGCCATTGTCGGGGTTAGGAACTCAATCATACCTAAACTTCCCATGAAGAAAGCCAATAAATAATAAATAAAAATAATGGCAACACATAACCCAAAACTTGTTGCACGGCTCACTTGATGGGGTCGAGAACCTAAGGCAGAACCAACTAATCCAAAGACGATACAAACAAAAGGGAAAGCGATTTTTTGTTCCGTTCTTACCGCAAAAAAAGTTAGTTTTTTAGTATCTCCAATCAGCCGTAGAATTTTCATATATTGTTGGGCTTCGGAAATATTCATTTCGTAGGGATCACGGCCTTGACGGGCAAAATCAAAGGCAGCTTTCGGCAATCCAATCTTCGTTTTTTTGAAGCTAGTGGAATGGCCAAGGGACGCATCCGCAGAAAGTTGATAAATATTACCGTTAAAAAAATCCCATTGTTGGGTTTGATTATTCCAAGTTGCATTATCAGATAGAACAATTTGATTCAGACTGTTGCCAATCCATCTCAAAACTGTTAAATCTTTCATTTTTTTACCATCAAATTCTTCGGCATAAACTAAGCTTTTTAAGCGTCTTTCTTTTTGCCCATTCTGTAATTGTATTTCCTCAAATTCAGGATAAAAAATATCTCTATTTTGCCAAAATTCATGTTCTTCTTGAATGGATTCTACTAAAATCGAAGTTGCCTGATAGTTGGCCGCAGGGACAACATATTCGCTAATACCAAAAGTCATTCCCGTTGCAATCAGGCTTAATAAAATAGCCGGTAGCACAATGCGATAAAGACTGATTCCGCAACCCCGCATGGCGATTAATTCACTATCACTACTCAAGCGTCCATAGGTCAGTAAGGTCGCTAACATGACGGAAACGGGCAAAGAGTAGGCGACAAATTCAGGAACTTTTAAGAGGAGGATCTCAACGGCTTGAATGAGGGGTAAATGTTTATCAACAATTTTATTGGCGAGATCAGATAAATAGCCGATCGCGACTCCCAAGGTGGCGACCAATCCGACGCTAAAGAGAAAAGGAGGAATTAATTGAACGATAAGATAGCGATCCATAACCGATACAATGGAGCCATTCAGCAACACTTGTAATCGGGTAACAAAAGGTTTTGGAAGAAGCATAACCGAACGAGTGGGAGTATTGCTATTTTATCGACTTTTCTGAGTTAGGAAATTGGACAAAAAATCAGACTATTTGAATATAAGACAAAACCGACTGCTGTTGGACATAAAACAGTCGGTCTCTCAATAATGAGTAATCAATGCAAATTATCTTCGTTTTAACGGTTCAAGGCTTCTTGCAATTGTCGCATCGCAGCAGCACCAATATTAACAACGGCCCAGACTGCGGCAATGATTAGGGGACTCAGAACGATCACAATACGCCAATCCATAATTTTAACCTCGTGCTATTTATTAAGAAATTTAAGTTTTTCTCATTATCTATATATATCCTAATCTTGGCGAGTTGTGAATCCAAGCTCGTTACCTTTTCCGGCATGAACTAGGGCTAGTTTGGCGTAGTGTTGGGCGTGTTCTATGAGGTTTTGAGCTTCTTCGTCAGAAACATCTCGTACTTTTTTACCCGGAATTCCCATCACTAGCGATCGCGGTGGTACATTTTTCGTTACAACTGACCCTGCTCCAATAATACTGCCTTCTCCAATCCGAACCCCGTTTAAAATAATAGCTCCAATCCCAATTAGGCAACCTCTTTCAACATAGGCTGAGTGAATCACGGCGCGATGGCCGACGGTTACATAGTCTTCTAAAACGATAGTTTCATTAGGATCGCCATGCAGGATAGCTCCGTCTTGGATATTGCTATAGGCTCCAATTTCAATTTTTTCCACATCTCCTCGCACAACAGCACTGTACCAAATACTCGCTCCTTGAGCGATCGCGACTTTGCCCATTACCGAAGCAGTGGGCGCAACAAAGGCTGCTTGGGAAATATCAGGCTGACGAACAGAGAGGTTTAAATCGGTGAAGTCTTGCATTAATCGTTCAAAAGAATGAGAAAAAATCAAACATCAGAGAGTTGGCAGATTAGCAATCTTATCTTTTTTTACATCCTAGTAACAAAAGCCTTTATTTAAAATTGATAATGTCCCCAATCTCTCCAAATTTAATCGATATAATATATCCACGCGGCACGGTATAGACGAAACATTGCAGCATAATCTCAATGATGAATCATGGTTTACAGTACCCCTTTTTTGGCCCTGAAATTCAGTGCCCCCATTGTCGTCAGGTTATTCCAGGTTTGACGCTAACCGACACCTACCTTTGCTCCCGTCATGGTGCGTTTGAGGTTAATCCTGAAACGAAGGAATTGGTTCACCTCCAGTCAGGACGGCATTGGCGTTTTTGGAATGGGGAATGGTATCGGCAGCACACCCATCCCGATGGCATTCGCTTTGAAATCCATGAAGCACTGGATCGGCTATACACGGAAGGGTACCGAGCAACAAAGGTTGTCATTGCCAATCGTTATAAATCTTTGGTGAGTGGATATCTTGAACGAAATTCGTCCTGGCGAGGCAATGGAGAAAGCCAGGCTCCTCGGCTCTATGGTTTACCAGTGGAGTTTAGCCCTGAGTCTAAGGATGATCCCTGTTGGGAGGTCATCAATTTCGATCTAGAAAAAGAACCAGGCGTTCCCAAGCGTTATCCCTATTTTCGGTTGTTTGAGTAATCAATAAAAGTTGATTGCTTATTCAAACTACTCTTACAAATAAAAATTTAGCGGCGTTGCTTAATCAAGATATGAATATTGTTACAGCTTATTAGTGGTAATTAATAGCTTTTAGTTAAACCCTTAAATGTTATCAGTATTAATCGGTAAGATGATTAGCTAGAAACTGTTCTACTTCATTAATCATAGTATCTACATCTTTTTGTGTAAACTGATTAAAATTACCATGAGCAGCACTATTTCGAATATCTGCTAGTGCAGTTATTCGCTTTTGCATTAGTTTGTTGTATTTACCTGCTTTGGCTAAATCAGCATTCATTTTATCTAATTTTCCATGTGGAATATTTTCTCTATCACACAACTCTCGTAACGCCGTTTCTAACACTACTCCTGCAATCACCGCAGCAGCAGACAAATAGCCAGTACTTAATAATTCCTTGGCCTGCTCAAGCTCAGAATCAAAGACTTCTGCTTGAACAAGTATTTTCATTGATAAAAGATAACCACCTTCAAAATCTTCTTTAGCAGCTAAAAATACAGCTTTAAATTTCCTGAATTTACCATAATTGCCAGGGTATTCTATGTATTCTTCAATTTTCTCAAACTCTTGGAAATGTTGAGAGTTTTCACCACAAGTCTTGGACAATAAATTTCTAACCTTTACTTTCCAATTTAATAACTTTTCTTCATCAACGTTAGTCGATTCACCAGAGCTATATCTTTCTGTTTTTGCACTTTTTGATGTCTCGACTTCATCCGCTTGGATTTTTAATTCTTCAAAACGTTGTTTAAAAAGCTTATTCATTCGCTAAATTTTGTCAAAAGTTCAGGCGCATTACTATCTTAGTTTAAATTTTAGTCAAAAAGCAAGTTTTAAACTGTCCCATAAATGGTCGAAGATAAAACAGTTTAAGATTATAAATATTCAATTAGATTGGCAGCTAAAAGCTAAGTATAGCAATCTCTTTAGCCTAAATGACCATTTTTGTCGGCTACTAAAACTAAGCTAATATGAACTTATAATTGTTTTAATTTTCTCGTAATCTTGGCCATTTTCTCTTGAGTTACTTTTCTTTCTTTATGATAGCTTCATTCTGCAAAGATGACATACTCTCAATTGATTTTATTGAGTAGAATTTTCACGGCATTCACAATGACATCAGGTTGATCTATCCATACAAAATGACCACTTTCATTTGCTTCGACTTGAAGACAATCTGTCGATAATTTACATAACTCTATATGCATTTTCTCCCGCAACTGATTCGCTCCTTTTAGAGGGATAAAAATAGTCCAAAAAGAAGGTTTAAAGAATGAGCTGGCTTTAACACTGACGATGGGCATTGTACCAAAATGATGAGCTACGCTAACCTGCCGTGCACTTTCGTTTAAATTTATCATTTCTCGACTCATCGTAATCCAGTGTTTTGAACGACAGAAGGAACGTTTAACCCAATTGAGAGAATTTTGAGAAAAACAACATAGTTTAGGCTTTAATAACTCAAATATCCCAACAAGTCTTAGTAGTCGAATAAGTCCAAGCATTGATCCTAGAATAGACATAACAAAACCTGAGATGAAAAAGAGTTTTAATGCTTGTAACGGAACAGACATCTTGAGCATTCCTTTTTCATGTAGGCCATCTGTCAGTACCATCCCCACAACTTTTTTAGGAAATAGATGAGCATACAATCGTACGTTGTAGCTGCCAAATGAGTTGCCTACTAAGATGTAGGGTGGTTCAATTCCCGCTTTAACGAGTAAAGTGTCTAATTCCTTCACAATTTGATGGCTATTTCGAGGATAAGGGCTTTGATCACTCCATCCATATCCAGCTCTATCATAGATACATACTCGTGCTAATTTTGATAATTCTTCAATTAAAAAATAGCCCTCTATACCTCCTAAACTATGATCTAGAACAATAGTTGGACTAGCTTCTCCTGCAATGTAAAGATGTAGCCGATATTCGCCCACATCAATTAGTTGACCAGGTGGGGTTTGTCTATCTTCTAACTGGCACGCGATCGCTTGATAAAGTGTTGTAGCAACTAGCAGGAAAATTTGAGTTGAGATCAATATTACTTACCCTTTTGTCAGCTAACTATGTATTGAAATTTTCCATATAATATCCCAAAATAGGAACGTAGGCATTGCTGAACCTCAACTCACGTTATTTAACATAATAAGCTACGTTTTAAAAAGAATTATTTCTTAATGATTTATAACCAAGCCTGTAAACATACAAAAGCAATCAAGGTAATACCAACAATTATCTCTAATGTGTTATTTTTTGATTGTACTTGTTTTTCTTCTAATGCTTTGATTAAAAGGAATCTTTCAGAATACGCTAATTTTTCTATATAGCTAGGATTTTTTAAAATCTTAGAATTAGATTTTTTAAATTTATTTACAAGATGATTTCTTGAAGAATTTAAAATTTTAAGTTGTTTTTTAAATTTATCTATTGATTTTCTCATTGCATTAGTATAGCTATTTTTATATAAGGGTTTATAGAAGTTAGAGAATTCGATATCCCAACCAAACATCATGAATTTTATATAAAAACTTTTTAATTTACCCGAAAAAATATAATAATTAGAACTTATTTTGTCTTGACTATTTGTGTATTCATCTTTGTTGGATAAAAAAAGTTTAATAATTAAAACAAATGAGATAAAAGCTAAAAGAAAAAGATTGTCAGGAGTTATTATTGTTATTATTTCTGAAGACTTTCTAAATAAGATCATATAACAAGTATTAAATATCTCTGCAACCAGTAATACTCCTCGCGATAATAATGAGGAAACAATGATTGACCAAGGAATATAGAAATAAAATATTTTTAAATACTTGTTAATTCTAGAGATTAAATTATCAGGATAGAAATCATTCATATCACTATTTGATATACTGGAAAGATAATTTTTATAATTATCTTGAATGCTTTTTATTTCATTCAAAAAACTATCATAAAGTTTTTCTTCTTCTAGAAATAAATCATTTAAGCCTTGCTCAAGAATAGCTTCAGATATTAGTTCTTCACAAATTATTTTCTTAAAAGATTTCCCGTTAGATTGGTTATAGCCCAATTCTTTTGTAATCTTTAAATCATATTGTCGTCTTAGATTTTCATCACTCAAAGTTGAATAAGCAACATTTACAATCTCCATTCTTTTCTCTGCTAATCTCTTTAGATTTTCGCTAGAATTATGAAGAAGCTTATCAGAATTCAAGCTTTTATATAAAGACAAATATGCCTGCCTAATTTCTTCTTGAGTAGCATTTCGCCTTAAACCTAGAACTTGATAGTAGTTTTCTTGAATCATTTTTAGTGTTTAATGTTTTTTCATCTGGATTTCAATATTAACCATTTTCATAAAGATAAAAGATGATTAAGGATTAATTTTGAAGCTTTTTGATGTGATTTAGTACGTTTTGATAATTATTTATTTGATCTTGTTTTTGGAAAAGATCTGCGGCTTTTTGAAAGTCAGAAACAGCTCCTTTTTTATCTCCTAATTCAGACTTGACAAGTCCACGATAAAAATAAGCATCTGCCAAGTTAGAATTAATTTGAATAGCTTGATTGAAGTCAGCGATCGCGCCTTCATTATCTCCTAGTTCAAACTTGACAACACCGCGATTAATGTAAGCTAAGAAAAAATTAGGATTAAGCTGAATAACTTCATCATAATCAGCGATCGCGCCTTCATTATCTCCTAGTTCAAACTTGACAACACCGCGATTATTATAAGCATAAGCAAGACTTCGGTTTCCCCAATTTTTATTAATTTGAATCGCTTGATTGAAGTCAGCAATCGCTCCTTGGTAGTCTGCTAATTCATTCTTGACAACACCACGATTGTAGTAGACTAGAGAAAAATTCGGCTTGAGTTGAATAGCTTGATTAAAGTCAGCAATAGCTCCTAGCTTATCTCCCAATTTATACTTGGCATTTCCACGATTGTAGTAAGCATTAGCATAGTTGGGATTAAGTTGGATAGCTTGATTGATGTCAGCGATCGCCCCTTGGTAATCTCCTAATTCATACTT
>CAYZWO010000016.1:0-36944 GCA_964482215.1 uncultured bacterium | reverse complement strand
TCCTTGACGACACCACGGACAAAATAGGCTTCGGCAAAGTTAGAATTAATTTGAATCGCTTTATTGAAGTCAGCGATCGCCCCTTGGTAGTCTCCTAATTCTGATTTAGTAATACCACGAGCTGAGTAAGCTTCGGCAAAGTTAGGATTGAGTTGAATCGCTTTATTGTAGTTAGAAATAGCCCCTTGTTTATCTCCCACTTCATCCTTGTTCAGACCGCGAATTAAATATGCTTTAGCGGAATCATTAGGATTGAGTTGAGCAACTTGATTGAAGTCAGCTATCTTCCCTAGTTTATCTTTGGATTCATTCTTAGCAAAACCCTGATTTAAATAAGTTGTGACATCGTAATCAGAATGAGTAACAACGAAACTAGAATTTATCGCAACGACTCTACTACTCAACAATGGATGCACCACAATAGCCAAAACCAAACTACCTAGAAAGTTATGCTGCTTTATCAAAGCTTGTGACATAGCTATAACCTCCTTTTATCGTCTGTTTTTAGTAGCAGATTGATTCGATTAGGAATATACTACTAGTCTCACATAAATTTCATTGCCATGAATCAATTGTTCATAATTTTTATCATGACGACAAATTCAAGATCTTACAGACTGGAGTTTAGACTAAGCCAAAATACTCCAGCTAACTAAAAACCCGCATTCCGCGTTAAATGAGGTTTCTAGAGGATGAAGATTTTAGGGCGTTGCTTAATCAAGATATGAATGCTGATTTTGCACATATCTGAAAGTTAGTTTGAGTCTGGATCGTAAAAATGATATCGAAAAAAATTCATATTTAAAATCAGCAACGCTGTCACCCCTTAAGGCTACGCTTATATCTTTATAGCTAGCATCATCAATTTCGAGATACAACTCGTTTCTTGATTCATGCAAGAGGTCTAATATTTACCTATATACAAGGTTAAATTTCTTTAGGCTCTAACAATGATTTCTCTTTATCTGAGCGTAGATAGAGGAGCGATCGCCGAGGAGCCGACTATAGTTTAGGGGTAAGAATCACGGAGATCAAAGCTATGCCTAGTACTGCGACAGCCATTGTAAGCGACCTTGAATACGATTTGTTAACGGTGTTAAAAAATAAAGCCGAAGCCGTTCAAGCCTATGACAGTTATATTCATGATGCTCAAGAAGCCAACTCCCAACCCTGCGTTGAGTTACTCCAAAAACTTCAACAGGAAGATATTGAGCAAGTGAATGAAATTCGGCAACATCTTCAACAGGTCATGCAAAATGGATCAATGTAGTGGCATTTGCTAACACTACCGTTTCCTAAATTCATATCATATAGCGTTTTCAAGCTGTTCTGTTTTTAAAACAGAGCGGCTTTTTGTTTGAGCCTACTGTTCTACTATTAGTAATCAACTATCCCTTAACCGCAAAAGCAAGACAAGCTTTAATATCTTCTGGGGTTAGTTCAGAAATAAAAAACAATATTTAACGTTTATAATCGTTTATTTATGATTTTAGGCCATTTACTAGAAAATAATAAATATTTCTCTCATTCAATACAGTATTTTCATATAGCTTCTTAAAACAAGCGAGGATTATTTTCAAGTGTTTATAATAACCCTAAGTCCCAGTAAATAAGCTATTTTAAAATAAAAACCATTTCAACGTGACTACTCATCTATCTGTAGACCCAGAAAGCATCAGCTTAAGTACTTGCAAGGACGAACCTATCCACATTCCTGGTTCGATTCAACCTCATGGCTTGTTATTCGTTGTTTCATTGACCGATTGGCGAATTACCCAGATTAGCGACAATACGGAATCCTTAATTGGCCGTATGCCGCAAGAGCTATTGGGTCAACCCCTTAATGAAATCTTAAAAGACGACTATATTGCCGCGATCGCCGAATGTTTAGAACGTAACTTTGAACATATTAATCCGCTTTTGTTATCGATTGAAACATCAGACGAAGAAAAACGGTTTAACGGCATTGTTCATAGTATTGATGAGAGCTCAATTATTTTAGAATTTGAACCCTACCAAGATAACCAAATTCTCGATCCCATCAAGTTTTATCAAGCCTCTAAAGGCATTTTAGGGGAACTTCAGGGAAGTTGTAATCTTAAAGAGCTATGTCAAACCATTGTTCAACAAATCCGCCAAATCACAGGTTTTGACCGTGTTATGGTCTATCAATTCGATGAAACAGGGGCGGGGAACGTAATCGCCGAAGATCGATCAGACCATTTAGAGTCCTATTTAGGGTTACACTATCCCGATATTGACATTCCACTTCCTGCCAAACGCCTTTTTAGCCTGAATTATTTACGTTTAATTCCCCATGTTGATGCCGAACCAGCGTTGATCCTGGGTCTAGATAACGATTCTTCCCAGCCGTTGGATCTGAGTTATAGCGTTCTCCGTAGCGTTTCGCCCTGCCATCTTCAGTACCTCCGCAATATGAACGTTAGGGCTTCCATGAGTATTTGGGGCTTAATTGCCTGTCATCATCAAACGCCCTATTTTGTTCCCTATGAAACGAGGAACCTGTGTGAATTTCTCGGTCAGGTGGTGTCCTTAGAGTTAGCGGCTAAAGAAGCCAATGAAGACTTAGATTACAAATTATTCTTGAAGTCGGTACAGTCCCAATTAATTAACACCCTGGGACAGGTCGAAAATATTACCGATGCCTTAGTCAAAGACCGACCCAATTTATTAGCCTTGGTGGGGGCCGAAGGTGCGGTGGTCTATACTGAGGGAAATTTAGTTAGAGTGGGCAATACTCCCCCCGAAGAGGCGTTATCCGATTTAATCGACTGGTTGGACGATAAATTCCATAATGATTTGTTCGTCACTCATGCCTTACCCCAAATTTATCCCCCCGCGATCGCCTTTAAAGAAGTCGCCAGTGGTTTATTAGCCCTTTCCATTACCAAAATTCAGAAAAATTATGTGCTGTGGTTCCGTCCCGAAATCCTCCAACAAGTTAATTGGGCGGGCGATCCTAGTACCTCGAAAAAATTAGAAGAGGATGGAACACTCACCCTGTTTCCGCGCCAATCCTTTGAATTATGGCAAGAAACCGTTCGCTTACAAGCCCTTCCTTGGAAACCTTGGGAAATTGAAGGTGCAGTGGAATTGCGGAGTGCGGTTGTGGGCATTGTGTTACGCAAAGTGAATGAATTAGCGGCCATTAATTTAGAACTGGAACGGAGTAATACGGAATTAGATGCCTTTGCGTACTTGGCTTCCCACGATCTCAAGGAGCCATTACGCGGGATTCATAACTATTCCACCTTTTTGTTAGAAGATTATGCCGATATTTTGGACAAAGAAGGGGTTGAGAAACTCAATACGTTGGTGAAATTGACGAAACGGATGGAGGATTTGATTAATGCGCTATTGCATTTTTCCCGTTTGGGTCGTCAGGAATTAAATTTCCAAACCTTAGATCTCAATCAATCGCTGCAATCCATTGTGGAACTGTTCACCGTTACCAAGGATCAGGAAAATATTGAAATTCGCATTCCTCGGCCCTTACCCCCCGTTCTCGGCGATCGCGTTTTACTGGAAGAAGTTTTGACCAATTTAGTCAATAATGGACTGAAATATAATAATAAAACCGAAAAATGGGTAGAGATTGGCTTTTTGGATCATATCAATGTTGAGACTTCTGTTCCAGAGAATTTTTCGATGCTTACCTTTTATATTAAAGATAATGGAATTGGCATTCAAGAGAAACATTTTGATACCATCTTTCGTATTTTCAAACGATTACATGCTCTGAATAAATTTGGTGGCGGAACAGGTGTTGGTTTAACTATTGTGAAAAAAATTTTAGAGCGACATCATGGGAAAATTTGGGTTGAATCTGTCTATGGTGAGGGCAGTACTTTTTACTTCACTCTCCCGACCGCAAAACTATAAAACCCAAAAGAAAATCGTCGTATATCAAGAATGGATAATTTAATTTTAGTGGTGGAAGACAGTGATGAAGATTTTGAGGCACTGCGTCGCGTATTGCGAGAACTAGAAATTACTTGTACACTGCGTCGGGTTTGTGATGGAGAAGAAGCCCTTGGTTATTTGCATCAAAAAGACTCCTTTCTCGATGCGCCACGACCGTCCTTGATTTTGATGGATTTGAATCTCCCTGGGACGGATGGAAGGGAAGTGATTCAACAAATTAAACAGACCGATCCCCTAAAAGCGATTCCCATCGTTGTTTTAACGACTTCTTCTAATCCGAGAGATATTGAAACCTGTTATTTTTATGGAGCTAATAGCTATTTAGTAAAGCCGATGGGCATGAAAAAATTAAGGGATACCATTTCTATTTTTTATGAGTATTGGTTTGAAGTGGGAATATTGCCAACAATTGAAAATTAAATTTCGATTAACTAAAATTTTTCAGTTTGTTGGTTCCTAGATTTCGTTAATAATTGAAAAAATTTTTTGATGCTAAACTCAATAGAATATTCACCAGTAAATTTATCTCACTGCGCCCTTTCTACAATAATTGTAGATTTTAATTTACGGATTGATTCGTTTGAATTGATATGGAAATAATAGAAAAAGTTAATCACAATTATTTCTTTATTTTTTCTTTAAACTTGGTAGCTAATTAGACACCGAAAATGTTTTATTTTTAATAAAATAACTTAGTAAAAGGCGAGTTACCTCATTTTTCAATAACTGGATGCAGTTGTTATCTTCTTTTCCAAAAATTCTTCTGCTACTAAATTAATTTTAAACGCTATCTTCGCCAATGTCTGATCCTACGTTACTGCTTGCTCCATCTTCTTTCTCATCCTTGACGACGATCTTAATTGTGGATGATTCGAAAGAGGATCGCTTTACTTACCGACGGTATCTCCAGTTAAATTTAGGCTTAAATCCTCATCAAATTTTTGAAGCAGAAACCTTAGAAGAGGGCCTGTCTTGTTGGCGATCGCAGCGTCCCGATTTAGCCTTAATTGATTTACTGTTACCCGACGGTCATGGGCTGGACTTCCTAGCGGCGATTAAAACCAATCAGCCCACCTTGAAATTACCCGTAATCGTAATGACAGGACAGGGGGATGAATGGACTGCGGTACAATCGATGAAATTAGGAGCCAGTGATTATCTCATTAAAGAAGATATTACGGCTTCAGCCCTTTGTCGGAATGTTAGCAATACCCTCAATCAGTTTTCCCTCACTCGCCAATTAGAAAAATTACGGTTGCAAGAATCCCTCGTTTCGCAGATTGCCCTATACATTCATCAGTTTTTTCAATTAGAAGAGATTTATCAAGCGATCGTTCATGAAGTCCGCAGTTTACTCGCAGCTGATCGCGTGGCGGTTTACAAATTTGATCAGGATATGGGCGGGGCGATCGTTGCTGAATCCGTTGTTCCGCCGTGGGATACTTGCCTGAATGCTCAAGTGATCGACACCTGTTTTCAAGATAATGGTGGGGAAGATTATCAACTGGGACGAATTTTTGCAGTCGAGGATATTTACACAGCTAATTTAACCCCTTGTCATCGGCAATTGTTAGAACGCTTTCAGGTGCGGGCTAATTTAGTGGTTCCTATTATTTTGCCGAAGCATGTAGAAGAACAGCGATCGCTGTGGGGATTACTGATTGTTCACCAATGTTCAGGGCCGCGTTATTGGGATGATTCAGAACGCTATTTGATGCAACGTCTCTCGATACAATTAGCGATCGCGCTCCAACAGGCCGAACTGTATGAAAACTTACAAGTTCTGAATGCCTCTTTAGAAGAAAAGGTCGCTGAGAGAACCATTGAACTTCAGACATTATTAGACCAATACCGAGAAGCCGAACAGGCCCTCAAAGAACTCAATCAAGAACTAGAAGCCAGGGTTGAGCGACGTACCGCAGCCCTCCAGCAAAGTGAACGCCGTTTACGGGAAACCCAACAATTTGCCCGTTTAGGTAGTTGGGAACTGGATGCCCTTTCTGGTAAAGTCACCTGGTCGCCAGAACTCTATGAAATTTTTAAACTCAATCCTGAAAATAGCGAATTAACGTATCAAGACCTCAGCCAATATTTCCATCCCAGCGATCGCGCGCTACGGGAAGAATTATTTCAACGGGCTATTAACCAAGGAGAAGGCTTTGAAGCCGATTTCCAAATTATCCGTTCCGATGGATCAAGCGGCTATTTACTCTCCAAAGGTAAACCCAGTGTGAATGAAACTGGGCAAGTTACCCGTGTTTTCGGCTTTGCCCTGGATATTACCGAACGGAAACAAGCTGAAGCTCAGTTACAAGAAACCAACGCCAAATTAGCCAGAGCGACACGCCTTAAAGATGAATTTTTAGCTAATATGAGCCATGAATTGCGGACTCCCCTCAATTCTATCTTGGGAATGGCAGAAGGCTTGCAAGATGGGGTATTTGGAGACATTAACCCCCGCCAATGGGGAGCAATTAACCTCATTGAACGCAGTGGGAAACATCTCTTAGAGTTAATTAACGATATTTTAGATCTGGCCAAAATTGAAGCAGGCAAACTGGAACTCCAATGTGAATTCGTGTCTATCCATCAGCTATGTGAAAGTAGTACCCTGTTTGTTCAACACATGGCTTTTTCTAAACAAATTCAATTGCGAACCCAGATCGCCGAACAACTTGAGCAAGTATGGGTTGATGAACGCCGTATGCGTCAGGTATTAATTAACCTCCTCAGTAATGCGGTGAAGTTTACCCCAGCAGGAGGGCAAGTTACCTTAGACGTTCGGCTAGAGCAGACAGAAATTCTCTTTTCAGTTACCGATACGGGGATTGGGGTTAATCCTCAGGATCTCGAAAAGTTGTTTCAACCGTTTGTCCAAATCGACAGTCGTTTAAACCGTCAGTACTCTGGCACGGGATTAGGCTTAACCTTAGTACAACGAATTACAGCCCAACACGGCGGAAATGTTTCGGTAAAAAGTCAGGTGGGCCAAGGAAGTTGCTTTACGGTTCGTCTGCCCTATGTCTGCCCTGATATATCAGAGGAGGTTTCTTCTGGGACTCAATTACCCGTTACCACCGTATTGTCTGCGCCGACGGATTGGAAAGCCTCCCCGTTAATTCTGTTAGTGGATGACAATGAAGGTAATATGAAAAGTATGGAGGATTATCTCAGCCAAAAAGGTTATCGTCTATTATTAGCAGATAATGGTAAAAAAGCAGTAGAATTAGCGACTCAACATCAGCCGGATTTGATTTTTATGGATATTCAAATGCCTGAAATGGATGGATTAGAAGCAACGGCACGCATTCGATCCCACGAGCCTCTAGCGGAAACCCCGATTGTCATTTTAACGGCACTGAAGTTTACAGAATATCGCGATCGCTATCTTGCCACCGGAGCCAATGAATATTTAAATAAGCCAATCCGCTTTAAGCAGTTGATAGAAACCATTCATAAATTTTGCGGTCGGGGTGAGGTATCCAGATAAGTATGGAACAAGCCACCATTTTGGTAGTAGATGATCAACTCGATAATTTTGATGTCATTGAAATGGCATTAACCAGCGAGGACTATCAACTTTACTACGCTTCCAATGGTTTAAAAGCCTTAGAACTCTTAGAAAATATTTGCCCTGATGCTATTTTGCTCGATGTTATGATGCCTGGCATGGACGGGTTAGAAGTTTGCCATCGTCTTAAAAACGATTCGAGATACAAGCATATTCCCATTATTATGGTGACAGCCCTGACCTCTAAAGCCGATTTAGCCCGTTGCCTCGATCAGGGAGCCGATGATTTTATTAGTAAACCCATTGATAGCTTAGAATTACGCGCTAGGGTGCGTTCTCTGTTGCGGATAAAAGCCCAGCATGATGAATTAGAAAATTTATTAAAACTGCGGGAAGAAACCCTGATGATGCGGGCAGATATGTCGAATATGCTCGTCCATGATCTGCGTAATCCCCTCGCAACCATTATTCTCGCGGCTGGCATCGTTCAACGGTATATCAATCGCGCCGATCAACAACCCATTATTTTAAAGAAAATTGAGCAAATCCTCGATTCGAGCCAACGGTTGCAGCGAATGATTGATAACTTACTGTTAATGGCGAAATTAGAATCGGGCAAAATTCTGTTTAATCCGACCCCGACCGATTTACATGAATTCGGGACATCCATTATTGCTGATGTTCAACTGGCGGCGGCTGCTTCTAATATTCAACTGAAAACAGCGTTTCCTGAACCTGGTCAACAAATTGCTATTGATAGCACTATTTTACGGCGCGTCATTGATAATTTACTGTCTAATGCCTTAAAGTTTTCTCCCAGCGATAGTCAAGTTACCCTGAGTTTGATGTATTTGGATAATCAATGTCTTCAGGTTAAAGTTGCTGACTTCGGGCCAGGCATTAGCCAAGAATCTCAACAACAAATTTTTGAAAAGTTTGAAGTGGGCACATTACGGCAAAATGTTTCTCAAATTGGGTTAGGATTAACATTCTGCAAAATGGCTGTCGAAGCTCAGGGGGGAAAGCTGAAAATTATGCCTAATCATCCCCAAGGATCGGTCTTTATTGTGGAGATTCCCATTATTAGTGGCTAGCCATAACCATGTTCACTGAGGAAGGCTAAACTAATGTCTGCGGCTTGCGTTGATGATTGATGATAGCCCAGTAATTTTTCAACGTATTTCCCTAAAATATCGCCTTCCAAGTTGACCCAATCCCCTGCCTGCAAATAGGCCAAATTCGTTTCTGCATAGGTGACAGGAATAACCGCCACTGTAAACCAACCGCCCTGAGGATCGCAATCGGCAATAGTTAAACTAATGCCATTAACCGCAATACTGCCTTTAGAAACCAGATAACGGGCAAGATAACGTTGCCATTGTTCTGCGATTTCGCTAGGAGCCGCAAAGGTTAATTCCCAAGCATTCTCGGTTGCAATGGATTTGACTAAACTGCCGATACCATCCACATGACCTGACACAAAATGACCACCAATTTTTCCGCCGACTCGTAACGATCCTTCAATGTTGACATAGGCCGCGGTTTGGCTGGCTTTTCCCAACGTAGTACGGCTTAGGGTTTCGGGGGAGACGGAAGCCACAAATCCGTCGTCCGTAATTTTTTCGGCAGTTAGACACACGCCATCAACAGCAATACTATCTCCCAATGCTAGATCGGGCATTATCTGTTGGGCCGTCCTCGGTAATAGATGCACCAACACGCGATCGCGAGAAAGGGGGTTAAGTTGTCCTAGGCCTTGAATAATTCCAGTAAACACGGGAGTTGGGTGATGAGGATTTATTTGTTGAGCATAACATCACCTTTAACGGAATCGTAAATCGTTAAACGGAGAGAACGAAAATTTCCAGAATTCCCGCAAAGGTTGCTGCCGCTAAACCAATTTTCAAAAAACGCAAGCCTTCTGAGCAGAGCCAATCTTTTTGTTTTTGGATTTGCACATAAATATGTAAAGCACCCATCATAAAAAAGAGGAAGGCAACTAAGCCCATTTTTCGCTGTTCGGTCTCGATGGGAGCCGTTGACCAGGTGGGTTCTTGTAACATAATCGCTTTTCTCCGAAGGGTTTAAGCCGTTGAGTTTCTCTACAAAACTCTTTTTCTCTTCGATCATAAACAATCCGAAAGAGTATGTAAAGTTTAGTTACAAAAAATTGACAGTAAATCTACCTTGTGGGTTAAGTTATCGTGCCCATGAATCGTGCTGTATGGGGGGTAAGCGGGAAGCGGCTCCAGTAAATACGCCATCAGTAGATGTTTATCAAAAGGAACGCAGTAAGGCGCAGGGACTTTGATGGCTTGTCGCTCAGCAAGGGGAGGGAAAATTTTTGTCAAGAAATCTCAAAATTAAGGCTGATTATTATGCAAATTATTCAACTTTAAATGAGTGAAATTCATGTTAAGAAAAATTGCGTTTAAGATAAAAAGTTCTTTCAATCTCCAATTGATTAATCTAAGCTTTTTCTAAGATACAGAGCTTACAAGGCTTAGTAAATTAAAAATTCGTAGCGGATTAATTTGTTGTTATAAAATGATAAAGAATGAATTTTATTGCCAGCAGAGAGCCTATAATTTCAGTAAATTCCAAACAGATTTGATAGGGGGATAATTTATGAAAGTTGAACATCCCAATGCAACCGAATTGACCGTCAATGAGCAACAAGAACTGACTCGTCTCAAAACTATTATCGAAAAAGCGATCGCGGATGGTATTTTATCCAGTGCTGAATCCTACAATATTAGAACGGCTGTATTATCTACTAAGCCGAGTTCAGAGTTGCTGTATCAGGAATTGCTACTATATCGGCGATTGGTGACAGATAAGGTAATTGAAGGCGTAGTGATTACGGAGATCTTTGAATACGAATAGGGTTGGGGCTGTCCTCATGGGCGATCGCTTAATTTGTTAAGAAATACGTCAAAAAATTACAAAGATGAAACATTTGGGAACTATCTAAAGTCTTAAGTATAGTGTCCTAGTAATCCTTATCGGGTCAGCGATCGCGGTTTTGACCTAGCAGCTTAACTCTATTAGCCATCATGTTACCTTTTGTTTTCCCGATTCTTTTTGCTCAAACCATTCCTATTCCGGTAAACCCGCCGAATCTGCTCCTTACGCCTCAACGGACGATTCCGCCTCAAGTGACCCCAGCCCCTTCCCCGACTTCTGATCAGCCACCTCAACCACAAACGATTAGTGTTGCCCAGCCGGTTCGCCCTTTACCAGGCAAATTAGATAATATTCCCGTTCTCAATAGCAATAATCCTGAATTAATTTTCAACGAAGGTATTATTCTCTCCACCTTGCCTTCGATTGGGATGGGTAGCCCCTACGCTCATTTGAATTTTCCCTTTAAAGGTCGCTTTGATGTCTTTGCCCATCACGTTATTCAAGATACGCCCCAACGTCAGGACAGAAATTTACATTTAGGCATTTTATTGTTTAACGGCAGCCGCAAACCCGTTACCATCGATGTTTTACAGGGGGCAAGTTACGTTACCTCAGAAGCTCCCTTTTTAGATTTACCCGCCCAGGTAGAAGATCCCAATGGCACAATTTTTGCAGGGCCCGGTAGTCGCAGTATGGTCGATATCTTGCGGGGTCAACGCCAACCGAATATTCCGCCGCAAATTGTCCTTCAGCCTGGGGAAAGCCGAATGTTGCTCAATGCCCCCATTCCCGTCAATTCCACAAACCTGACTCGCAATGGAATTTCTGCCTATTTTCGGCTTAAGAGCGATGGCGAAGTTTATGCGGCAAGTATGGCGATGTATTCTAGACAGGATGCAATGGGGGGAAATATTACGCCTAGTCTCGAAGATTGGACAAATTTATTGAAAACGGCGAATTTAATGACTCCCCGCGATCGCATCCCCCGCAACAGCCAACGCCGCATTTACAGCCGAGTGGCAGGGGTTTCCATCGGTTCTCAATGGCAAGCCAATATTACAGATAATCCCAATGCAGCGAATTTAACGATTCCGTCATCGGGGCAAGCCTTTTCCTATCCGATTAGCACCTTAGAAGGGGGCAGAATGGGAACCAATCAGAGCCAGGCGGCGAAAATGGCGGTGCGTTATCCCGATACAGCCTATGAATCTCATGGCAATTATGGGATGCAATACACCCTCAGCTTACCGCTCTACAATCCCACATCCCAATTTCAGCAAGTGAGCCTAGCCATTGAAACCCCGTTAAAACAGGATCAGATTACCGATGGACAATTAAAGTTTTTGGTTCCTCCTGCTAAAAATGTCTTTTTCCGAGGGACGGTGAAAATCAGTTACCCCGACGACAATGGAATGCAGCAAACCCGTTATTTCCATCTGGTGCAGCGGCGTGGCCAACAGGGAGATCCGTTAATTATCTTAAATATGCGTCCAAGCGATCGCCGTTTAGTGCAAGTAGAACTCGTCTATCCACCCGATTCAACACCACCACAAATTTTGACGGTAAAAACCCGTTAAATTTTTGCAATTAACAAATTTAGGGGAATAATTCCCAATAAATAAACCTGGCGTTTGCCAGGCTATTTGTTATCACTCTAAACATAGTTAATTGAATCAACAATAAACAACTATTATGAATGTTTTCAAAAATTATTGAGCTAGTCCACAGGTTAAGGGACAAGATGCATAAACCGAAGAATGGGTAACGGCGGCTTTGCTTTGTAACCAACTGAGCCAACGAACTTCATGGGGATGAATGCCTTTTAAGGTTAAAATGCTCGCCCCAACAAAAACCGCGACCAAATTAAGACTGACTAAACTACCGATGACTAACAAAACCGCACTCATGGGGAGAACAGATTGTAAAACAACCGTTGTCAAAACCCCAATCGTTGCCATTAAAACTACTAAGGGAAAACCCACCACCAAAAAACAAACGGTTAACGTAAAGCTCCAAATTAAAAAGCTTTTAATAACAGTTAGAGAATAAAAATTACCGATAGCCCCACGCGATGATACTTCCATAGATTCCTCTCCAGCAACAACAACAACAAAACCACCTCGACCTAAGCCTTGGGTGTGATTTTCAGTATAGGAAGGTTCTTAAGAAAATGAGTAATTTGTAAAATAAATTTACATTCTAAGCGAAACATTAGTGGCATAGGGGAATGCGCAAGACTGGAATTAATGAATGGTTAGGAATTCACAAATTCTTCATAGCAATAGGGATTCTGTCAAATTGAGCGGAGAATTCTTTGCTCCCTGGGGGAATCTGTATATTTCCTGTTTCGGCTGCTGAGAGCAATCATGAGTTTACTCCTTATTCCTTTAATATTTCTTTACAAATTAATAATACTTTCTCAGAAACTACACAAATTTGAAGGACGCGATCGCTGTAGTATTCACAACTGTTAATTAATTTGAACTTTGGGGCATACTAACGGAAGAGAAGTAAATTAATTCTTAAAGCCTGAAAGCGAAAAATCGCGATTGTTTCAGATTTTTGCAATCTTGATTAGGTGTACCACTAATGACGCAAACTCCTCGTCCTTCTGCCCCGCCTCTGCCGCCATTGCCCGTTCCACCCATTCCTGGAGGAGTCGGTAATGATCCTGCCAATGAAAGTGTCATTGGAGCAACCCAATTTATGCCCCCACCGGCAACAATGCCCCCGCCTCGCCCGACTGCGCCACCACCACCACCGCCGATCAGTATGGGAACACCGAGTGCAAGTACCCCCCAGAACCGAGGGCGATCGCCAGGGCAACCCAGTTTAGCTGAATTAGTCCAATTAGCCTTTGAGCAAGGGTATTCTGACGTTCACCTGGGTGTGGGAGAAGCCCCCAGGATGCGCGATCGCGGTGAAATGGTGATTTTGAATTTTCCTGAAACCGACCAACAGACTTTTATGAGTTGGTTACGGGAAATTATGAGCGAAGAAGAAATTCAACGTTTTAAACGCAATCTTGAATTTGACGGGGCGACCCAATACGAATTTGCTAGGGTTCGGATTAACGTTTTTGATAGTTTGCGCGGGCCCGCCTTGGTATTGCGGTTAATTCCCTTAAAAATCCTGACGATGGAGCAATTGCGCTTACCTGAAGTCTTTAGAAAGGTTTCGGATTCTCATAAGGGGTTAATTCTGGTAACGGGGCCGACGGGTTCGGGGAAATCGACCACAATGGCTGCGATGGTGGACTACATCAACAAAGAACACGCTAAACACATCATCACCATTGAAGATCCCATTGAATTTGTGCATCAAAGCCGCCGTTCTCTCATCAAACAACGGGAAGTGGGGATGCATACCCTCGAATTTGATAATGCCCTCAAAGCCGCCCTACGGGAAGACCCTGATATCATTCTGGTGGGGGAAATGCGGGATAGAGGCACGGTAAACACGGCTCTTAAAGCGGCACAAACAGGTCACTTGGTGATGGGAACCCTCCATACCAACAGTGCGATTAAAACCCTAGAGCGGATTTTGACCCTCTATAGTGCGGATGAACAACCTGCAATGCGGACGGCGATCGCGGAATCCTTGGTTTGTGTCATTGCTCAGGGTCTTTGCCGAACCACCGACGGAAAACGAGCCGCCTACCACGACATTTTAATTAATACCGAAACCGTGAAAGATTACATTCACCAAGGCAAATATGAAGAGATAGCCGAATTAATGAAAGACGGTGAATATGATGGCATGATTACCTCTAATCAATCCCTCTTTAACCTATATCAAGAAGGCCGCATTACCGAAGAAACTGCCCTAGAAATGTCAGCCGTTCCCAACGAATTAGCGATGATGCTACGAGGCCGCGTTTAATTTGGGATAAATAAAAAGTTTAATAAAAAAGTTGCAAAGGGACAATTAAAACTAATAATTGTACCCTTATTTTTTTGCCGATAATTGATTTACAGTATGGGCAAAAATTTCGTAATAATCAGTCGATGTTTTCTGCCATGACCAGTAGGATTGGGCAAAATCAACCACCTGAATTCTGAGTTCTTGTAATTGCTTAGGATTTTCTAAAATGGTCTGTATTTTAGCTGACCAACGCGATACCACATCATCACATTCAACCTGTTCTGAAAACATTAAATGTTCTGCGGCTTTGCAAGCTTGGGCCGTTTCCGTCCCCACCATTACAGGCGTTCCACAGGCCATTGCTTCTTGCACTACGAGGGGAAAACCTTCACCTTTACTGGGTAAAGCTAATAAATCGGCGGTTTGATAAACTGGCGTTAATTGAGCTTCTCGCAGATTATGCAAAACCGTAACATTGGGAAGTTGCCATGAAGTTGGATCTAAGGCTCCCCAGCCCGCAAATAACCAATGAATATTAGGAAAATTTTGAGCTAATTGTTGAAGAATTAATAATCCTTTTTTCTCCACAAATCTTCCCACAAATAAAAATATAGGTTTATCTAAGGGTAAATTTAATTGCTGACGGTGTTGTTTTCTAGTGTCTTCATCACTTGGCAGAAAAATACTGAGGTCTACTCCATTCGGTAACAGTAATGCAGGACGACGAAAAGCCGTTTTTTCAGAAAAATATTGCTGTACTACATCACTAATAAAAATGACGCGATCGCTGTGACGGAGAATCCAGCAACCCAGGGTTGAATTAAGAAAACTTAAGAGAATGCGAAAAACAGGATTATTGTAGGGAATAAAGCCAATGTGTTGGGTAATGACTAAGGGCTTTTTTTGTAATTTGGCAAAGACAAAAGCCGCTAAGTTACTCATGTATAAATAATCATGAATATGAATAAGATCGGTTTGTTTAACCTGTTTCCATAGGGTTAATAAAGCCGAAAAGCTCCAAACAGGATAGGGTAGTTGCAACTTTTTTTCAATGCCGTTAAAAGCAGACATGGGCAAGCATTGTAAACCATCAATATCTGAAGGCGGTTCATCGACGTTACTGGCTAACCAGGTAATTTTAATATGACCTATTTTGAGTAAATATTCTGCTAATTTACCTGCTACAATTTCCACTCCTCCACGATGATTAGGATAGTAGTGGGTAATTAATAAAATTTTGATCGGTTGATTATTGATAACTGTCATTATTAAATAGAGCAACTAAATAAAGCGTAAAATCTTTTTGAGTTTTATCCCCCCTACCCCCCTTACTAAGGGGGGAGCCGATAGGCGGGGGATTTTATAAAAAATAAAGTTGACTTACTTATGTAAATCTGCTTCTGAATTACTAACAACTTTCTTTTTAAAACTCCAATTACGATGAAGCAAATAATTATAAGGCGTTAAAATAACAATTAATAAAATATTTGCATAAATATACCAAATATTAATAAAATCGACCAAGAAATACATGATAATGACATTTAAAATATAGCTCGATAACATCACGCTATAGTATTTCCACATTTCCCGCCAAAATAATTTTTTATGGGTTTGAAAGGTGTAATATTTATTTAATGCAAAGCCAATAAAATTAGTGACAACAATACTAATCACCGTTGAGATTAAGTAATTAATCCCTAAAATAGAGGTGAAGCCATACATAATTACTAAACTCAACCCCGCACAAAATCCCCCAACCCCTAAAAATTTAAAAATTCTCAGATTAAGTAAATTGTGCAAAAAAGTAATAACGGGAATATTACGGGCGGGTTCAGGATTTTCATTTTTCGGCAGATTAGACATTGTAATAAAATCAAAAAATTATTCAATATTTAATAATTTATTCGAGTATTTTTCCGCTAAAACAGCATAAAATAACCCACTAAATAGGGTCTGACTACTCATCAAAATTAACGCCATTCCTGTAATTGCAGGGCGGAAAGCATTAAGGTTAGCAAAATCACCACTAATCCAAGCCCGAACCACAGAAAACTCTAATATTAATCCTGAAATTAATAAAAGCCCTGAAAATAACAAAATTCGTTCTAAACTGACGGTACGAATTAGCTTTTCGATGCGGGCAGAACGCTGTTTAACCCGATGGGTCAAGGTGTATAGGTAAGCTAATAATCCTGTAAAGAGAATTTCATAGCCGATTAGAAATAGCAACGTCGCAACGACAATCCAGTGGTCGTTAAATTGAAAGCCTGCAAAGTTGACAGGTTGCCCTTCTGGGGTGAAATTCAACGCGATCGCGAGGATTCCACCCAGTAAGAAAAAAATGCTTCCAGGTATCCAATAGAGAAACTTCGGCGCAAATAGCAAAATATACTTTAAATGCCGCCAACCATCTGACCAGGTTTTTAAATGAGGTCGGCGATCGCGACCGTCTTTGTGTAAGGTAATGGGAATTTCGGTGGCTTTTAGGCGCAAAATCGACGCTTTTACCAACATTTCCGAAGCAAACTCCATGCCCGTTGATTCCATTTCCATTTGCAAGAAAGCCTCTTTCGTAAAGGCTCGCATCCCGCAATTCACATCGGAAAAAGGAGCTTGAAATAACCAATTGACGATCACCGTTAAAACAGGGGTTCCTAGATAACGATGGAGAAACGGCATCGCCCCAGGCATAATTTTTCCCTTCAGACGGCTTCCCATACACAAATCGTAGCCCTGCTGAAGTTTTTCGATCATGGCGGCAGCTTCCCGAAAATCATAGGAATCATCCGCATCTCCCATGACGATATAGGTTCCCTTGGCTGCCCGAATCCCCCAAATTAACGCCGCTCCGTAACCCCGAATAGGAACATCGACCACTCTAGCCCCTAATGATTCTGCTAATTTTTGTGAGCCATCAGTCGATCCATTATCCGCAACGATGATTTCGCCTGCAATTCCCAGTTTTGCAATCATTTCCTGTGCTTTAGCAATACATTGGGGCAAAGTTTGATATTCATTTAAGCAGGGCATGACAATGGAAATGTCAGGATTCGGCATAGGGTTAAAAAGACGTTTATGTGAAATAAATCATTCCTAATTATAGGACTGAATGATCTTTAGATTGAGTTGATATTTTAAGAACGAGACGGACGCGGAAAAATCACTGTTCGTTGCTTACAGTTCTCTTGTAAATATTCAGGACTTACATTAAATTCCCCTTTAATTGAATAATTTCGACTCGGATAAAATCGAGAGTTATATAAAAAAGTATGGGGGGTAAAATTAATTAGGCAATAATCTTGATCGTTTTTTAGTTCTGATAAAATTTTCGTATCTACATTTTGAGCTAAATAACTATCTAAAAAATTACTGCGAGGATAGGTAAAATCCCATCGGGTTAGGGAGACAAAAATAAAGAGAACGGCAACGGAAACTAAACCATAATGTTGTAATTTAATTTGATACTGATGACTCGCTTTTTTGGGATTTTCCTGTTCTGTTTTGATTAAGTAGAGATTTAAAACAATTAAGACAATAATCCAATAGGAATAATAACGCAGTTGATAGGAAAAGGGCATCAAAGCCGTAATCATCGATAGGCCGATCATTAACCCCAAAGAAACTTTAGCAACGTAATTAAAACGACGACAGAGGAAAGCAAAAACAAGTAAATTAAAAACAACATAAATGGCAAAATAGCCCCCGATTCCAAAGCTATCACTATCAATGGGGACAAAATCCATCGCAATTGACCAGGGCCAAGGACGACGGGAATCAAAAGCTCCGATTTCTAATAGGGAATAGACCCACCGTTGAATGGGGGACATGGCCTGAATTTTTGCCGACATATAATCGGAAGATGGCACAGAAGCATGATTTAAAACAAAGCCAAAAATTGATATTTTCAGAGGGTAAAAAGGATTTTGATAAGTCAGAATATTTAAAAACTCTGTGAAGAAAATGACGATACTAGATAGGGGAGCTAAAATGGCTATTTTATAAAGATTAATTCGGTTAAAATTTACTGGATTCCAAGAAATTTGCAAATAAATAATACGAGCTACAGCTAAAATGAAAAATAATGCAACAATGGGAACCATTAAAAATTTTGTATTTGCCGCGATCGCGCCGCCTAGAATAAAAAATAAAATATTTTGCCGCGTTAAATATTTGGGGTCAATATAAATTAAATAGGTACATAAAATGACCATACTAGCTCCCACATTTCCAAACAGATCCACATAACAAGCTGTTGCTGCAATATGGATTAGGGGAACCGCTAATAACGCGATCGCGATTAAATGAAACGGTATTTTAAAAGCAGTTTTAACAAATCCTAATAATCCAATCAGGCTTAAAAAACTCACTAAATTGGCAGCTTGAGGATTGCGTAAACCTGCCATTGACCAAAACATACCCTGTAAAAAATTGGCTAATTTTGGAAATGTTTCATATAGCAATTCTCGATCTGCATCCATCAAATAGTTTTTGGCTGTGACTAAATTCCACATCCGAGCAGCAAAGGGCAATTGATACATCCAGGTATCTCCATTGCCATCTACTTGAATCAAACAGCGAATGAATAAGCAACCTAAGATATAGATACTAACCCCTATTAAAACGGTATTAATATTTAACCAACTTAAAGGAAAAGACGAATCATTTTTAATTACCTTAGAAATCCCTGGCAGTTGATTTAGCGTAGGCGAATTAAATAAGAGAGTGATAACCGTCCAGATAATAATAATTTGACGGCTAACCCGCAAAGTTGGGCTACTAATCAATCCCCAATAACCTAAATATCCCAGCATTAACGCTAGGGAAATCACAATAATTCCTGTTAATAAAACCCGATCTTTTTTAAGTTTTTGAATAAATGAGTAGTGAGATAAAATTCTTCGATCAAAAATAACCCATAAACTTAAAATCAAAAGCAATAAGCCAATACTAGAAATAATCATAATGCTTATAAATTTATTATTTATAACTATTTATAACTCAGTGTGCATATCTTCAGGACTTCTTAAAGGACGTAAATTTAAAGGGTGATTATAGTGTTCTAATCCATAGGCTGTATGGGTATAACTTTTGCCACTATCAAAAGCGATAAAAAGTTGCTGATAGGTAATCCCCCAAGAACAAAGTATTAAGATAATAGAAATGAAATTAAACCAAGAAGTTCTAAAGAGTTTATCAGAAATATTAAAATATCGAATACTGATTAAAATAAAGCTTAATACTGAAAACATTAATAGAATCCCCGCCCTAGCCTGACGACTTTGGGATATCAAAATAATCAAGCTATACAGTAAAACTAGACTGAGATTAGTTAACCACAATAATTGCAGGGGATCGTTTCCTTGATTGAATCGAATAGAATGTAAATCAAGTCTGAATTGTTTAAAATCCCATTGCTTTGATTGGTAGTTTCGATAAAGATTAATCCCTATAATAATAATATTAATGAGTAAAAATAAGGCTAATGTTATCCCAATAACATGAACAAAAAAGTGAGGAATCCATTCCTGAAGAGGATGATAATATTCTGATTGGGTAACGCGATAACGACTTAACTTAAATAGTTGTATCCACCCTTCTAAAAAGGTTAAACAACAAATAGCAAAGATAATTGTAAAACTTAAAAAAGCATCTAATCGTTTTTGCCAAATTAACCCCATACTAGACGCGATCGCGGTTAAAAAGAAACTTGGTAAGGCGTATTCTCGAATCGTTCCAAAAATGCCAATTAACCAAGCACTACCAATTCCCACAAAAATTTCTCGACGATAAAACGGACGAAAATCATGGCTAAATAACCAAATGGGAACACAACTAAAAACGAGTAAACCAACCATCACATAATTTTCCGTCATCACCCATCGATTTAGCCCAAATACAACGGGAGAAGATAAATATAAAAAAGTCAGCGTTCCTGCAAATAATTTACTTTGGGTTGACCATTTAGCAAAAATAAATAAGATGATGCCTTGAATAATTAACAACCCTAAATTGGCTAGTTGAAAGACTTGTTCTGGATTGCCCGAAATTCTTAATTTCAGAAACAAGACTAACCAACTGTGATACCCAATGGAACGACTATTATCTAATAAATCAGGATTGGGTAAAAAGACTCCTTGTAAAGCTTTGCTAATATTTCCAATCTCATTTGCTGACTTGATAGCATAGTTTCGATAACCAATATCATCCCACGTACGAATAGCAACCGTGTTATAAATCGCGTAAATTCTGAGGATGAAAATCCCAATAATAGAGAAAATAATAACAATGGCAAGAATAATTTGTGACCAATTCTTAGATAGAAAGCTGTTTTTTGCCATCGGATTTCACTAAATATTTAAGACTTTTTATTTTAGGCAATATCAGTAAACCACAAGAACGCATGTTGTTCATGACGATTATCGTTAAAGATTCTATAGGTCGGCGTAAAGGCGCGATTACTTTCTTGCCAATACTGTCGATGTTCTTGTTGCAACGTCTGGGCTAGTTGGCGAGTTTCTCGCACAGCCGTAAAGGGGCCAAACTGGGACAATTTGGGCATCCAATCTAAACCCCGATAGGAATCTAACAAGCTTTTAATGCCTGCAAAATACTTAAGGGCAGGGGATTCAGGCGCGATAGATTGCAGATACAAAGCTAAGTTATAGGCATGATCAAAATCCGTACTCGTATGGCCACAATAGGATTTACGATAGGCGAGGCAATGATAAAGTAAATTTTCGACTTCTTGCGGCGATCGCTGACCAAAGGCATATTTCACACCCGCTAGGGTACGGTGCAGATACCAAGCCCGCATATCCTCAATCTCTGCATTGGGGCTTTGGGTGGTGCGCTCATCGGGATAATTCCAAAATAAACCCAACACCCGATCTACTGCCTTGCTCTTGATATAGGGCATAATGCGATTTTTAAATTCCGTATCCCCCGCACCTCGGAAACTTTGATCGTAGTAGCCAAAGCGATCATGGATGGATTTACGGTACAAAGCCCCGACCCAAGATAAATAACAGGTTTCCAGATAAACCAAATCCTGTTCATAGCCTGTGCGGTCATAGGTCATGATGTCGTTCACCCATTGCCCGTGACGATCCACATTGGTCACTAAACTATGGCCAATCACCCAATCCAATTGCGAATCACGGTCTAATTCGGCGACTAATACCTCTAAACAGTCGGGCAGAATGGTTTCATCTACACCCAAAAAGGACAAGTACGGCGATCGCGCTAATTTAATACCCCGATTCCAAGCACTCTGGATAGTTTCCCGTTGGGGTGATCTCGCAAACAAGACGGGATAACCCAATTCAGGAGCCAATTGTTGAAACACTTCGTATTCATTAGTGGGCGAACCACTATCAACTAGAATAACCTCGGCTTCTCCCCTTTGAATCAGGGTTTGATATTTCAGCGTTTGTAAAAACAGGGGTAACTTAGCCGCCGCATTGTACAAGGACACAATGATCGTGGCTCGATACTCCTTATTCTCTCGGCGATCGTCCCAAATTTCGTACTCCTCTTTCGCTGGATTTTGTAGATTATCTAATCGGGCTTGCTCAATCAGTTCAAAACAACGGTTTTCTCGTTCCGAAGGTTGGCTATACAAGGCAGAAACGGCTGCGGCTTCTTTGCTAAAACCCTTCTCTTGCAATATCCGCAATACAAACGGTAAATCGCCAAATTGGTCGGCTCCTAACGCCCGCATTGCCCGTAGTTTGTAGGTTGCGGTTACTAAGGTATTGCCCCGTAATTCCTCAACCCGTGCCAATTCTCGCCACAATCGGACGCGATCGATGCGATAGTTAATGGTTAACTTACCCCGCACCCCCAGCAATTCCGATTTATAGCCCGATCCAATTCGCCATAATTCTTCTAATTTTTTATCTAATTCCTGACTGGTTTGTTCAGGTTCATTAAAAGTTTTGGCATATTTTTGGAGTAACAAAGGAGATTTAGCTAATTGAGCATTATAATCATCTCGCAGGGGATCAAGTAATTTATCTTTAACGGGGCCAAGGGTAGATTTTAAACTTTTAACTGCATCTTTAACTTTTGGCTTTATTTGAGAACGAATGGGATGGAGAAAAGAAGTATTTTCCTGAGTAGAATGCCAATATCCCATTAATTGATTGTACCAAGCACTTAATTCATCCCGAATTTCCTGATTACATTGGTTAGGCTGTTCATAAATTTCGGCTAAAGGTGGATCATTAATAACCCATTGCGTTGATTGAATACTTTCCACTAATTGACGACGATAATCGGAATAGTTAGTTAAAATGTTCTCAATTTCAGGTAAACAAGTATGGGGATTCGTAATATCAACCTTAACAAAGGGAATATGACTAAAATTTTCCTCTAAAAAGCGACAAACGCCAGCCCCACTTCCAATTACGGTCGGGCATCCTGAAAATAAAGATTCAAGTGCAACCAAATTAAGCGTATCGTAACGAGACGGAACAAAGGTAATTCCTTTTTGCGTAAATAAGGCCATTAAATCCGCTTGAGTTTTAGGCGGAATAAAATGAATTTCCTCCTTACGATAATGAATCATGGATTGTAAAAAGCTTTGAGAAGAAATTGTTCCGGTTTCATCAAAACTATGGGGGCCAATAATATTGGCTTGTTGATAGTGAGAACGAGATAACCACAGCACTAAATCAATGAAAATATCCGGGCCCTTGCGGCGTTCGGTTCGTCCAATAAAATTTAGGTTTAAAGGATCATCAGCGGAAACTTCGGTAACAGGTTTCGGCAGATCAAAAAAGTGTAAAGGATGATAATAATGGGTCGTTAAAGGGCTAATTTTTGACCACTCTTCGATATAGCTTTTACTAATGCCATAGCGGAGATCTACCGTTGCATATTGCTTTTCTTCTTCTACTAATAAAGGAATATTTTCTTTGCCTTGATTGAACCAATCTAGGAGAAGGGTTGTTGAAATTCTGCCATGTAAAGAAAGGGCAATTTTATTAAATTTAACTTGATGATATTTTAGGGCTGCGTGAAGAAAGATCCCCCATTGTTCGTAATCAGGAGAATCAATAATATCAAACTGCATTCCTGCTACTGCATAAGCAATATTGCTAGCCCGAACAAAGGAGGTATAAACCCATTTTGGCGGATTAACGTCGAAAAAATCATTTAAATCGGCTTTAATATATTTTTCTTGAAAAGGAATCGGATGGGCGTTTGTGGGACGTTGAACAGTTGAAACTTCTTTTTCTGCTAAATAATAAAAGTCAATTTGGGGATTTTTTAAAATAATGCTGCGATAAAAGGTTTGACCGCCGCCTACTTTGGCAAATAGATCAAAATCCGCAATTAAAACTTTCATGTTATTAAATCTAGATAGGTTTTATATAAGCGACGATAATCGTAATTTTGGGCAAAGATTTGAGCATTTTTTTCAATACTTTTTAACTTTGCTGGATCTTTTAGTAAATCCCCAATCACGTCAGGATAGCTTTCTACGGTATCACAAATAATACAGTTAACCCCCGATTCAACAGGGTAGCCTCTAAAGCTAACCGTTGTTCCCAGAATCACTTTACCATAGGCCATTGCTTCAATAATTTTCACTGACATTCCCGTTCCTGCTTTTAAAGGAGAAACGATTAATGTGGCGTTTTGATAAAGATAATTGAGTACCTCGTCGCTAACTTTTCCTAAAGATTGAAAGTTTTTCAGGCTCTCTTGTTCCCAGCATCCCCCGGCGATCGCGAAATTTGTGCTAATTTCTCGGCTAACCCACTCACGAATAGATTGAACGGCTTCAATATTGGGCTGGTGGCGACTCCCCACAAAAAGGCAGAAATCAGCAGGTAGTTGGTCTAGAATTTCTAAATCTTGAGGATTTTCAAGAATTACTTGATTAACAAGCATTTGGTTGATTTTTTGAGTATCAATCCCAATAGGGACGCAATGGGAATTAACGCCATATTGTTTGAAAAACTGTTGATCGGGTTCTGATAAGGTTACAACTTCATTAGCTTGTTTTAAGGCTTCGATTTCTTCGGCTAAAGCAATTTTTCCGAGTAGAGAGTTTTCAGCTAATTTTTGGGATAACACATCATGGGCTGTCAAAATCAAGGGAATTTCTTTTTTCTGACAGATTTGACCGACAATTTTTGCCCAAAAAGGATACTCCAAAATAACAACATCCGCCCAGTTAGTAATTTTTTCTATCCAGTCATGGAAAGCTGGATCAAAACGGAATTGATAATAAATCCAAGGTAGCCAATCGGTTTCAGTATTATTCTGTTCCGTTATCTCAAGGGTTTCTGAGAGTTGCTCAGTGATTAAACCTAAAGAAGAACGCCAAGATTCATAGGCATCTTCATAAACGCCCTGAACTAAATTGGCTTGCTCAAATCGGGGTTGGAAATAGTCGTAATAAATATTGTCGTGCCAAAAGGGTTTATGGTCGCCGATGCTAAAACAGGCGACATCATAATTTTGTGATCGCAGATAATCAAGCAAGAAGCCCACACGCTGACTAGCTCCACTTTTGCGTTCTAGGATATCTGCCCAAGGAAACAAGACCGCGATCTTTTGAGTTTGATTAATGTTGTTAAGTGTTAAAGCGCGATCGCCGAGAATGTGACTAAAGGCTTTATTAAGGACTGAATAATATTGTTTACTAAATTGCGAATTATTTTGATTCGATAAATAAGCGTAAACCGTAGGCTGATTGGTTAACTCTCGCAATTTTTCGGCTATTTTTTGTTCAGGTGTAATTAATACTTGGCATTGATTTAATAAATCGGTCTCTAAAGCTAATTCAGTTAAATCGCGATCGCGTCGATTTTGTAGGGCATAGTCAAAAGCTTGAATAGAAGAAATTTCAATAATTTTAGGAACTTGAGTTAATCCTAATTTTTCAACTAAGCTAATCGATACAATTTCATTAAGAAAAACAGTATTAATTGGAATAATAGATAAAGATTGTTTTAAATCTTCAGGAATACAGAAACTATTTAGCTCGACTAAATCTCGAATTAAGCTGGGTCGATTCTGATAAAGATCATCAATATAATCTTGAGGATTAATTTGACTAGGAATTTGAATATCCGTCAGAGAGTTAAGCAGCCAATATTTTGCAAAATTAAATTGATCAATAATAATTTGTATTTTTTCGCTTAACAAATGTAGCTCCTGTTCTTGATACTTTCGAGGATTTAAATAAAAAATCCCATAAACAGCATAACCACATTGAAATAGATAATTAATAATTGTTTCGGATAATAATTTTAATTCTTGTTTTTCTAAGATTTTCTGAATTTCCAAAACAATTAAAATATTTTGATTTGATTTAATTAAATTTAAAGACTCTGATATTTCATGAATATCATCTAAATCTAAATTATTATTTATTGCCGAAGTGTTTTGAGTCGAGAAATCAGACTTTTCTAATAAGCATTTTACAAACGTATCGGGAGACTGTTTAACTCGCCACTCTAATTTATAGGCATTCGCCGCTTTAGTTAACTCATCTAAATTATTAATGGCTTGAATAACGGCACTAGCTAATGTTTCAGGAGATCCAAAAATAACACCTCTAGACTCATCAACTTGTTGAGCTAACCAACTATTGGCGGGAACAACAACAGGTTTACCCGCCGCTAAAGCTTCGGTTAAAACGCCTGAAGTTCTTTGATAACTCTCAGAGCTATAGGGTAAAATCACCAAATCAGCCGAGTTTAATAACTGATAATATTCATCAGCAAGCATGGCCTCTTGAATTAAGCGAACTTTGTTACTAGGATATTGTTCTAATTGTAATTTTGCATCTAAAACAATGGATTCACCGCCATTAATATTAAAGTTAGACTGGATAGTAAATTTAACTTTCTGAGTAGCTAAATACTCTGGCCAAAGCGTTTCAACTAAACTGGGTAAATGGTGATAACCTTTTTCAGAACGGGCATCTCCTAAATAAACTAAATGAATTGCTTTACTTGCTTTCTCTAATTGCTCATTATCATTAATTAAGGTTTCTTGTAATTTTTCTTGACGAAAAGGAATTGCAACTTGTGTTAGCTGAATTGGACTGAGTTCGTTATGTCTCCTGACTAAATCTTCCGTATCCGTATAAAAGCGAATTTTTTCAGGCCAAAATTTATTTTCATAAAAGGCATTTAAACACTTTTTTAAACCCATTCCTTGGGCATTGATCACTAAAGGATCATCGGTATTTCTCCTTAGTAAAATATGAAATTGAGGTAGATTGTTAAAATCCAAAGATCGCAATAAATGATAAACCGCTTCTAATTGTTCGATGCTAAGCGTATGAATGAGAACATGATCGGCTGAATTGACTGTTAATTGTTCGAGAGCTTGTTTAAGGCTATTACTAAAGCTTTGAGGTTCAGGAATCGTAATCAGTTTGTGCCAGAAACGGTTTAAAATCTTAAATATAATTTTGAATCCAAAGCGAATTAATCCCCAAATAATTTTAAAAATTCCCCAAAACGTATTGGAAAGGGGAATAGAGCGCAATAATTGAATATCTTGTTTAATCCAATCAATTAATCGACTGGTACTACCTTCCACCTTTTCTAAAAATAAAGATAATTTTGGCTGAGTAATTCGCCATTTCAGGAAATAATAATTTTTGAAATCTACAAGCTCTTGGCTCCAATTTTCTAAGACGCGATCGCTGAAAAATTCATTCAGGGTGTGTAATAATTGCTGAAATTTTGATAACGAAGGGGTAACGGTCGGTTGATCGAACCAATCCCGCTCAAAAATGGAAAGCGTTTCAATCCCTTTGGGATAAAGGGACTCAGGAAATATTTTATTAGCAACAATAAGCGGTTGATATCCTAATCGTGCAGCGGCTTCAGCTACAGAGACACTGCATTCATAATGGTGGCCTTGGAGACTACAGAGCGAATGATCGATAACAATGAATTTATTCACAATTTGCTTGTTATAAAGAAAAGAAGGCAAAAAATAGCAAAAATGTCTATGACAGAGGATTAAATAATCATAAACTTTTTTTCTTACTTTAAATTAAATAGCAAAACAAATAGCTTTTTTCAACGGCTCGATAATGCACTGAGATCTTTTGTTATCATAGGTTAGCGAGTGGCTTTGTGTAAGCCTTAACAGTAATCCCGAAACGACGGTATTCTATAATAATATTTTGCGTGCTAACTTCTAACGTTTTTGTTATTCAATTCTTTTCTTAATAAAAATTTCTCTAATGTTAAAAGTTGTTTTATTTGATTTTAATGGAGTAATTATTAATGATGAACCCATCCATCGAAAATTAATCGATGAAATTTTATTAGCAGAAAATTTACGCCCTGCCTCCCATCAAGAACACCAAGAGTTTTGTTTAGGGCGCAGCGATCGCGTTTGCTTACGGGCTCTCCTTGCTCATCGAGGACGAACGGTATCTGAGGACTATTTAACTAAACTCATTGAGAAAAAGGCAATTTTGTATCGACAAAAGTTAGCGGAGCTTGAAACGCTCCCCATTTATGATGGTGTAAAGCGACTAATAGATCAAATTCAACTTAAAGGTTGGCCGTTAGGATTAGTTACAGGTGCGGTTAAATCGGAGACAATTTCGGTTTTAGAAAAAGCAGAAATTTTAGATTACTTTCAAGTTATCGTAGCAGGAGATGAAATTAATGCCAGTAAGCCCCAACCGGATGGTTATTTATTAGCAGTAGAACGATTTAATAAACTTAATCCAGACTTACAATTAGAACCGAAAAATTGTTTAGCGATCGAAGATACATTAGCAGGCATTCAAGCCGCAAAAAATGCAGGCATAAAAGTTATCGGTATTGCGCACACCTATGCTTATCATTTCATGCACCGTCATGCGAATTGGGCAGTCGATAAATTCTCAGAAATTGATTTAGATCGAATTGAGGTCTTATATTCTCGCAAATCTGAGTCAAGTTCAAAATTATAAATTAAATCAGTCTTGCCAAATAATTATAAAAATCTCGAAAAATAGGACATTTTTGGCAAACGTTGTCTTTTTCGATACGGAGAAGTAATTCGGGGCTATCAACGCCTTTTTTATATTCTTTGCCTTGGTCTTCAGGCTGCTGAGAACTGGCTTCAATTAATAGCTCGGATAGTTTTTCTTTACAAGCGTTTTTATCAGGATCATATTCACCGAATTTTTCAGGTTGATCAAAGGGAAATTGTTTTTGGGTACTTAGCCACCATCGCATTCTTTCATGTCGTGCTTTAAATTTTTCAGCTTTAGCTAAGGAATTATCCCAATCTGCCATAATCCAAACTTCAATTTCAGGTGCAGCAAAAGCAATATAACGATTAATATTTTCAGTATTAGGAATTTTATCAATACAATCTAAAAACTTTTGACGTTGATCGTTCAAAGTGCAGCAATCTAAATCATCAACAACTAAAATCAAATTGGGTTTTTCTTTTTCATTTAAAAAGGCAATAGGTAAATACTGTTCAATAGATTGAATTAAACTTTTATTCGTGATCCCAAAAGTTGATTTTTTGTTTGGTTTAGCTCCTTTTTTCGTGCTATCGAAGGGGGTGTATCTCCTAAAAACATAATCAGGAAAAAGTTTTTGTAGAAATTTAATTAATCCGCTTGCTTCCGTTTCTCCTCCTCCTGCAAACACCCAAATTACCACGGCCAACCTCCAACAGTGGGATCACCAACTCGATACAGATCGCCTAGTTCCCAACCGTCTTCTAATTGGGTTTGTAAAACTTCTTTTGATAGCGGCTTTAATCCATAATGGTTGGGATCAGTTGGGTAAAAACAATATACATTTTCTACACAATCTGTAAAATGATCTAATAAATCAGGGCTATGGGTTGTAAGAATAATTTGAGTTTTATCAGCCGCTTTTTTAATCCATTGAGCGAGTACAGATAACCAAGCAGGATGTAAGCCAAGTTCAGGTTCATCTATCGCTAATAAAGCAGGTAAATCAGGGGAATGTAAAATCACTGCCCAACATAACATTCTAACCGTTCCGTCTGACATTTCATTAAGATAAAATGGCTCATTATTTCCTTCTAAAAACCATTCCACTGTTAAAGACAATCTTCCAACCCTAGCGGATCTAATTCTTCTCGTTTTGGGAAATATAGATTTCATCGCTAAATTAAGAGCATCTTCAAAATCTAAATTTTTACTCAGATTATCAATTACTAAAGCTAAATTATCTCCTGTTTTAGATAAACCAGTATCGGTAGGGCCTATTTTAGGTTCTGAATTTCGGATGATTTCTAAATTCATATCGTTGGCATTATAAAAAGACCAACTTATAATATTTACACAATTATCAATTCTAGGATTATCAGAAAAATCGTCAATAAAATCATCAAACCAACCATCAAGTAAAGCTCTGTACCACATACCTCCTAGGTAAAGAATATTATTGACATTCTTTATCTTTATTTGCTCATTATTAGTATTGTTGATTTCAAATCCTTCGCCAATTTTTGGTTCATGAATTTTGTAATAATATAGGGGATTGATTAAATTTTCTTCTAAATCACAACCTTGGTATAAAAGTTCTTTAGCAATAGTTATTTTGCTGTTTAAAGGAGGAACATAAAGTTTCAAATCTAAAACTGAACTATTTAAAAACTCTTTTTTTTGCAAAAAACCATAAACCAATCTTACCTTAGCAGGTGGAGAAAAACCAATGTCCAAAATTCGACTTAGTTGAGAGATTGCAAATTCAAAATTATTAATATTTTTAGCATTACTTATTTCTCCTTGAAGACATTGATTCAAGAATTTTAAATAACTAATTAGATTACTTTTTCCAGAACCATTGGGGCCAATAAAAATATTGAGATTTTTTAGATCAACTTTGCTGTCAAATTTAAGATTTTTATAATTTTCTGTATAAATAAAAGACAACATAATTAAAACCCAACACGATAATTAATATTGGTCAGAAAAACTAAATAAGCGATCACCGTTAATTAAATCTGACACATTTCTAAGCGAGAGGCTAAAACTGAAAACCAGCCTGTAAAACCCCAAATTTGTAACCCCAACATGGGTAAATGACCTTCAGGGGCCCAGAGGGTGAAATTTAAATCCTTGTAGGACAACATTTTATTATTTTGTCGCCATCCAACGCGATCGCAGAACTGCTTCCAAGTTTCGCCATTATGCTCTAAGGTTCCGCCGAAGCTGGTATAAATCCGTTTTTGCCGACTAAACCCAAATCGGCCATTACTGCCTTGTTGCCAAAGCTGATTAATTGTCCGTAAATCTTCGCACGGTAAATTATCAACATGAACTTTATCGAGCCAACCTGCTTTTTCTCGACTCGCTAACTTTAACAACATTCGAGCCGTTTCTTGATCGGCTTCTTTGAATTTTGTTTGGCTGAGAAATTGTTGTAACTGAGAATAATCAACTCCAGAAATAGAAACCAAAGAAATCGGCTGGACAGGTGCGACGGTCGGGCTAGAGGTGTCGATTAAAGGAACAGGTTGATGGGTAGAAACACGAGGTGATGACGGGGCAAGGGTTTCTTGAGTATCCAAACTTAATAAGGCGGGGGCTGGCTTACTTGGTGGCGGTGGTGGCACAGAATGAATAGGGGCTGCGATGAAACCATTAACAGGAACTGGTTGAATGGGGGAGCGTTTCGGGGTAGATGATAGGGATGCGCTCGAAGGTTTTAATAACTCTAACCAAGCAGGAATGGAGGGGGAACGATTTTCAGGGAATAACTCCATCCCTTTGAGAATGGCCGCATTAACGCGATCGCTGATTTGGGGGTTATGTTGTTGAGGAGAAATTAAATTAGCTCCTTGACGACGAAAAGGCGCAGGAAAGGGTAATTGTAGGGTTAAAACATAGTATAAAGTTGCAGCTAAAGCGTAAACATCCGTATAAGCTCCCCGTTTCGCTCGTTTTTCGTATTGTTCAATCGGCGCAAAGGATTCAGTTCGAGAATTAGTATGGGTTTGAATTTCATCCTGCACAAATTCCCGTGCTAACCCAAAATCAATTAACACCGCCTCCATTGTTTGTTTCCGCAGCATAATATTGGCGGGTTTAACATCACGGTGTAAAAAACCTTGCTGGTGGATATAGTCGAGGGCAGAGCCAATTTGCTGAATATAACGCAGGGCCTCGGCTTCCTTGATTCCCCCTTTCGCCACTGCATATTGCCGTAAGTCGCCGCCTGAAATACACTCCATGACCATGCACCAGAGTGGGCCTTCTTGGCAGATATTATCAACGCGAATAACGTGAGGGTGCGTACATTTAGCCAAGCGAAAAGCTTCTTGCACAAAGCGTTCTTGTAACTTACTAAAATCGGAGCGGGTTTGCATTAAAGCATTTAAGGTTTTAATGGCGAACCATTCTCCTGTGTGCTTTTCTTGCGCGCGATAGGTTACGCCTGACCCTCCATAGCCCAGAACTTTGGTAATAACATATCGACCACCTTGTATATTCGTGCCAGGTTGCCAATGACTCATGGCGATTGATAAGGAAATGACGGTGTACTAGGTATTGTAAGTTCTTCTGTTCAGTCAAGATTATAGATTTCTCTATCTTAGTCTGAACTTGGATTGAAACTAAATTGGGTTTCCATTACGTTCTGTAACGACGAGATTTCATTGGTTGGCCAATGTGTAAGGCGCGACTGAACGCTTTAATCTAGATAAAGAAAAACTTGCAATCTCCCTTTTTATTTACCCTCATGACTTCTGCCGACAGATCCGCTCTTTCATCAGCAACCGCTAAAGATTGGTCATGGCCGTTTTGGTATCTGGTTCCGATTTATCCTTACGGACAAAAGCGGACATTGCGGGTAGAAATCGTGAAAGATTGGGTCTGGACATTTGAACAGGTGCAGGGCATCTTTTATGTGGTGGTTCCTATCCGCATGACGGTCATCCGTTTGGAAAAAGGCGGATTGTTGGTTTATGCCCCCGTCGCCCCAACGCCTGAATGTATTCGCTTAGTGCAAGAATTGGTGGATCAATATGGAGAAGTCAAATATATTATTTTGCCCACCATTTCGGGATTGGAACATAAGGTTAATGTGGGGCCCTTTGCTCGTCGTTTTGCCAAGGCTCAGATTTTTGTTGCGCCTGGGCAGTGGAGTTTTCCGGTTAAGTTGCCCTTAAGTTGGTTAGGCTTTCCCCGTGATCGCACTCAGGTTTTACCCAGCGATAGTCGTCAGGCTCCCTTTGCGGATGAATTTGATTACGCGATTCTTGGCCCCTTGGATTTAAGATTAGGTCAATTTGGGGAAGTGGCTTTTTTCCATCGGCGATCGCAGACATTGTTAGTAACCGATTCAGTCATTTCCATTCCAGAGAAACCCCCTGCCGTTTTGCAGCTTGATCCCTATCCCCTCTTGTTTCATGCCAAGGATCGCGCCCTAGACTATATTGCCAATAATGAACGCGATCGCATCAAAGGTTGGCAACGAATTTGTTTATTTTCCCTATATTTTCAAGCCAGTACGTTGGAATTACCTGATTGGGGAAAAGTTTTTCAGGAAGCAACCCAAGCCCCTGATCGTTCAAAAAAAGCTTATTTTGGATTGTTTCCCTTCCAATGGAAATCCAATTGGCAAGAAACTTTTCAGAAATTACGGGGAAATGGACGATTATTGGTCGCTCCTATTCTGCGGCAATTAATTCTCAATCGTGCCCCCCAGGAAACTTTAGCTTGGGCAGATCGGGTTGCTCGTTGGAATTTTGCCCGTATTATTCCCTGTCATTTTGAAGCCGCGATCGCTGCAACCCCCATTGAATTTCGTCAAGCTTTTTCCTTTTTAGAAAATAATTATTTAGACACTCACCACTTACCGACTGAAGATTTAGCGACCTTACAAAAAATTGATCAATTATTAATTAAATTCAAGATAACCCCATTGCCCAAAATCTAATAATTAGTCGTTAAATGCGCTTTAATTGAGCCAATTCCTTCAAAGAAGCCATTAACTTAATTTCTAGTACGCTAATTTCTTGAGTTGAGCTTAACTGAAATAACCAACTAACATTCACCGTAAATTGATGAGTGGTAACTTTCCCTTGAATTTGGTAATGTTTATTATTAGAATAATCAAAAGTGATTTCTCCCCATTCTGGATAGAATTTCATTCCCACGGCTTCTTTTTGGAGATATTGCGCGATCGCCGACTTTCCTTGTACCACTTTACCAAAAGGAGGATATAAATTCCCTTGTTCCGTAAATAAAGCGGCTGTCTTTGAGAAATTAGCATTATTTAATTGAATAAAATATTCATCAATAATTGGTTCCGTAATCCCTTTAATTCGGCAAGATAAATTTGGATTAGTGTAAGAAGTGACTGTCATAGTAATCAATAATAATTTTAGATAAAATTTCAGCGCAAAATCTTGGTTTAGAGTTACGCTTGAATGAAGATGAAAGCATTTAAAATTTAATTTTATAAAACCATAGGTAGCCCTACTTTTAACTCTTTCTTTTGAAGGATTATCAAACACATTAAGTTTTAATAATTGCAAGGTCAACTTCGTCTATAAATTGATAGCTCTAACCTAATCTTTCTCCAACGGTTAACCGCATTCCATTAACAAAATCCCAACCCGATCGCGGAGGTTTACCCGCAACTTGCACTTCTCGTAACAGTAATAAACCATCCCCTGTTTGTACAACTGGGCCAAAATTTTTAACCAGTCCGACAATTTCCCCTGCTTGCCCTGTCACGTTTTCCAGATTACTTGCTTGAGAAGGTAATTTTTCTAATTCAGGTGGTAGTTGGGGCCAATAGCGATCGCCAAGGGGAACCGTTGCAAAAATTTTTAAAACTTGATCTCGAAACTGAGTTACGCAATTGGGGAAGAAACCGCGCACTTGATTATGAATTTCCCAAGCAGAGCGTGACCAGTTAATTTCAAAATCTTCTTTCTTAATTAAGGGGGCGTAGGTGGCTTCTTCGTTATTTTGGGGAATGGCTTGGAGTTGCCCATTGCCAAGTTGCTGCAAGGTTTCAATTAATAAATCTGCGCCTTTATTTGCCAAACTTTCTGCAATGTGAGTGACATTATCCAATAACTGAATGGGGGTATAGGCTTTTAATAACATAGCTCCTGTATCCATCCCCTCATCCATCAACATCGTGGTAATTCCTGTTTCCGTTTCCCCGTGATATAAACTCCATTGCAGCGGAGCCGCACCGCGATATTTGGGCAAAATAGAACCATGAACATTAATACAGCCCAATTTGGGCATGGCAAGAATTTCAGGGGATAACAATTGACCGTAGGCGACGACAACAAAAAAGTCGGCGTTAGAATTTTTGAGAATTTCTAGGGTTTCGGGGTCTTTTTTTAAGCGTCTGGGTTGCCAAATGGGGAGAGCATGAGCTAAAGCAACTTGTTTCACTGCTGAAGGGGTTAATTGATTGCCCCGTCCCCGTCGTTTATCGGGTTGGGTGATTACGCCTAATACTTCAAAATTAGGGTTATTTAGCAGTTTTTCTAAGGTAGGAACGGCAAAATCAGGCGTACCGAAAAAAAAGACTTTCATTATTAAAATGTTTATGTTAAGTAGAAAAAAATAATTAAAGATAAAATACCCTTTGCGCTTTATTCCCCTCTTTCGTTTACAAAAGGAGTGCCGACAGGCGGGGGAACTTAAGCGATGAATCATGTCTATTATCGGCGATCTTACCATTGCGGCCTTTTAACTTGCAGATTAACTGAGCCGCGATCGCCTGAACAAGTTTAACGCTGGCACGAATCACTTAATTCTTGTCTTCGTCCTTCTCTTCTTGTTCTGATTTTTCTCCTTCTTCGTTCTCTTGCTCATTTTCCTGTTCGTTATCTTCCTGTTTGTTTTCATTCTCTTCTGTTTTTTGTTCCATTTCCGAAGACGATTCAGGGGAAGTTTTTTCCTCATTTCCAGGAATGCCACCACAACCCACTAAAGTAGCTAGGAGCAGACAAAAAGCAATAATTTTAACTTTCATGATGAGTTGAATTGATTGAATAGTTTTATTGTCTAGTAAACGGTTGATCAATTCCAACTATGCCATGAGTTAAGAATCCATTCGCGATCGCGTTTAAATGCTTTGAATAGATAAGACTTATCCAACAAAAAGACCCCACACAAGGCGGGGCTAAGCAGCAAGAGGTTATCGTTATTCACTTCCCTATGGTTTTAAGGAAGACTGAGCGTAGTTCACTAAACCTGCACTGACGTAGTAACCATAGCCGTTTAATTTGTTTTGTTGAGCAATGCGGGTCGGGTTATTTACTAAGTCGCTAATTCCGAGGCTGAGAACCATCACTGAGGCGGCGGCGATCGCGTAGTTGCGGATAACGGTGAAGGTAGGGCTGGTGGTGGATAACATGGGGTTTGTGCTCCTTTTCTCTTGCTATCTTCAGAATAGGGCGAGAAAAAAGGGATGTCAGTCCCCAAAAATGTGTCACCTTAAGGCTTTCAGCTATTCCCTTTACAGTTTCAACATGGAAAAAAGTGGAAAAAATATTACCGATGAGGTGGCTTACTGTTCCAAAAGTCCGATGGCAAGTTAGTTTGCAAGCTTGTGTTTTATAGGGAATTAAGGGAATCGTTATCAAAGGTTACTCGACAAATCCGCCAATCGGGTAAAATCGTTGCTCCCATCTTTTGATAAAACTCAATCGCTGGCAGATTCCAATCCAACACACTCCACTCAACCCGTCCTGCTCCTCGTTCTTTGGCTAATTGGAGCAGATGACTCAATAAAGCTTTACCAATCCCCTGTTGACGATAAGCAGGTAGAACAAAGAGATCTTCTAAATAAATACCAGGTTTGGTTAAAAAGGTCGAATAATTAGTAAAAAATAGGGCAAAACCAATTACTTGACCATCCATGTCTGCCGCGATCGCTTCAATACAAGGACGATCTCCAAATAAATGTTGCGCTAAACTTTCCGCACTACCTGTTACCTGATGAGTTAATTTTTCGTACTCAGCCAACGCCTTAATCAAATTAAAAATGGCAGGAACATCAGCAGGTTGGGCCGCACGGATAACACAATTAGGCATAAATCATAATTAAAATTACAACTTAGACTCTATTTTATCTGTTTTAATATTACAGTTTAATCAGCTTTAACACCGTTAATTCTGTTGCGAGGGATAGATAGGGCAATCTCTTGTCAAAAAGTCAATTTTTGGTAAATGGCGATCGCTTATTGTTAGGTAAAAGAGAAAACGGCGATCGCATATTTAAGAGTATTTGCAGCATTGAGATTAAAAAACCTCCTTCCTCTATTTTTACAATTACCGAAGGAGGCATATTAAATAAATCATCTACAGTTTAGTCACACTCAAAAAAGGTTTAATGTAACCAACCTTTTAGACGACGAGCCACTTGCGGACGACGCAATTTTCGCATGGCTTTGCTTTGGATTTGGCGTACCCGTTCCCGCGATAGGTTGAACATCACGCCGACTTCTTCTAGGGTGTAACTCTGGCTACTGGTTAATCCGTAACGTAGCGAGATCACTTCTTTTTCCCGCTCAGTCAGGACATCACTGAGGACTTCAGAAATTTCCTGACGCAACATGGCTTCATTCATGCGGTCTTCCGGCAGTTGTAGGTCTTGGTCTTCGAGTAAATCGACTAATTCCGTATCTTCTCCTTTACCGACGCGATGGTTGAGGGACAGGGATTGACGACGCAGTTGCAACAATTGACGCAATTGATAGGGAGGGATTT
>CAYZWO010000015.1:48399-49032 GCA_964482215.1 uncultured bacterium | reverse complement strand
GTTAACATTGAACTGCTTCGGTCTCAGGCTGCCTGATTCACGCAAGAGGTCTATTCTGGACATAGTGGGTGAAACATTTATCTTAAATGAGAAAAATCCCTCCTTAATAACTTAAAGAGGGAAATTCATTATTTAGACGAGTTTAATGAAAACTAGACAGCAACAGCTTTTTTAGCGGTGGAGCTTAATTCGCCTTTAGCATATTTAGCAGCATAATCATCTAAGGTCATTTGCTTGATTTTGCTAGCATTGCCAGCCGTCCAGAATTGTTGATAACGTTCTGCACAAACCTGTTGCATGTATTTGATAGAAGGTTTGAGGAAGTGGCGGGGGTCAAAGTTAGCAGGATCTTTAGCAGCCGCTTCACGGAATGCAGCAGTGATCGCTAAACGGTTGTCGGTGTCGATGTTGACTTTGCGAACACCATTTTTGATACCTTCTTGAATTTCTTCAACAGGTACACCGTAGGTTTCAGGAATCGCGCCGCCGTATTGGTTGATCATGTCAATCCATTCTTTGGGAACGGAGGAAGAACCGTGCATTACCAAGTGGGTGTTGGGGAGAAGTTGGTGAATTTCTTTGATGCGGCTGATGGCTAAAACTTCACCAGTGGGCTTTTGGGTAAATTTGTAA
>CAYZWO010000015.1:0-48389 GCA_964482215.1 uncultured bacterium | reverse complement strand
GTGGCTGGTTCCAATAGCAACCGCTAAAGCGTCAACTTGGGTTTTGGTTACGAATTCAACCGCTTCTTCAGGATCGGTTAACAGTTGGGAATGGTCTAATTTACCTTCAAAACCGTGACCGTCTTCTGCTTCACCTTGACCCGTTTCCAGAGAACCTAAACAGCCTAATTCGCCTTCTACACTAGCACCAACAGCGTGAGCAACTTTAACGACTTCAGCAGTTACGCTAACGTTGTACTCAAAGCTTGCGGGGGTTTTAGCATCAGCTTCTAAGGAACCATCCATCATAACGCTGGTAAAACCGTTGCGGATAGCGGAATAGCAGGTAGCAGGGCTGTTACCATGATCCTGGTGCATCGCAATGGGGATATGGGGATAGGTTTCAGCCGCAGCGATAATTAAATGACGGAGGAAGTTTTCTCCAGCATAGCTACGTGCGCCACGGGATGCTTGTAAGATAACGGGGCTGTCAGTAGCATGAGCAGCCTGCATAATAGCGATAATTTGTTCTAAGTTATTAACGTTAAATGCGGGAATCCCATAATCGTGCTCGGCCGCGTGATCCAACAATAGCCGCATAGGTACGAGAGCCATAAGTGTCCTCCTAAAGTTATTACTTAATTTTTTCGATGGTTAGTTAAAAAACTTAACACTGCATTATGTGTTTAATCTTAAGATAGTTTTTACATTTTTTGACAATTTATCCTCTGAAAACTCAGATAAAAAGATTAACCCATGTTTAAGGCGGTGTTGGTTGGGGATCGCCTGATGGCGGTGGGGTTTGCCCTGTTGGGACGGTTTGGGTTGGACTGGCTTGGGGTTTGGGGTCGGGTTTACGGACTTCGGGGATAGGTAAGAAGTAAACTGCTAAAGCCGCGATCGCGACACTGGCAAGACCTAGCGTTGCAGGAACGACCCGTTGGGCGAGGGGTTCATCGGGCTGACGGTAACGCCGCGAAACAGGCTGTAATTTAACGGAAAAATCGGGTAAGGCTTGGCTGTCGGCAATAAATTGATCAACCGCTTCGACAAGATCAAAAAATTGTACGGTGGTCAAATCCAAAGACAGGGGATCGGTGTTAAGTTCAGGGGCAGGATACCAGGTTAAGCGGTGTAACCCTTCTTTTTCTGAAGGCACTAATTCCACGCGATCGCTATCCTCTTTTTTTTCCGTTGGATGATGTACGCCACTTAAACACTCTTGAGCATAGCTATTGACGACTTTAACCAAATTTTCTAAGAAAGCTCTGCCCCCTTCTAACTTTTGATTAATACCCACAAAATAACATTGCACATTCACAACAATAGCCAACGTATTATCGAGGGGATTACTCATATCGCTCAGCCCCTCTAAAATTAACGTGCAATTCGGCAAACTATACTGACGACGAATATTCATGCCACTTCCCCATCAAACAAACTAATCCAAAACCGTTGCATTCCCGTTGTTCCCGTACAAAAGAGTAATTGCTTCAGCAAAGACAACGCCAATTCATTTAAATCATCTTCTGAGGATAAATAAACCGACACCTTAGCGCGGCGAATATTCATCCGACTGCGGAAGTGGGAACGAAACTGGTCTAAATATTCAGATAAAACGAAATTCGCAGCCACAGGCAAATTTTTTTCCCGCATTTGCTGTTCTGCTAACAACAGTTGCCGAATCGTGACGGTTAATTGTTTTGCCCGATAACTGGCAATAATAACTAAGGCTTTGGCTTGATCCAAGGTTAACGGAACTCGGTTATAGGAGCGTCGCCAGGGATTGGTGCAACGTAATCGCCAAAGTACAAGTCGATTTTTAACAATACTTTCTAAATTAAGCTGTTCAACCATCGTTAACATTTGCTCCGATCCCCCCAATTCCAACGCCTCGATCGCCAGCAATAAAAGATCAATTTGTTGTTGAATACGGGTAGCACAACGCTGGCCTGAAATGGGGAAATCAGGTAAAGTTTTTAAGATAATCGGTTGAGAATCAACAAGAGTAGGGGAATCGGACATCAGGGTTGGGGTAGAACTCATCCTATAAGATTACCTGCATGGGTCAAACACCTTCTAGGTGCTTTTTCTATTATCGGTGATATAGGAGGAGGTAAGAGAATCGACTTTTCATCTTATCATCAGTGGTCAAAAAGCCCGATAAAGTTAAGCCATTAACTCCTTTTAAATTGCTATTGAAAATTGCTGATTGACTCTATCAACGGAGAGGGGGGGATTCGAACCCCCGTTAGGTTTCCCTAAAACAGATTTCGAGTCTGCCGCATTCAACCGCTCTGCCACCTCTCCAGCATCGCTTCTGGCTTATTTTAACTTAAATTGCCCTCCGTCGAATCAAGAATTGTTTGAAAACCTTGTTGCGGTGTCCACTGAATTGCGCCATCTATCCCTGTGACATAGAGTTTAATCCCTTGTTTTTCTAACAAATAACGGGTTTGTGAATCAACAGAACGGGAAATAGCGATCACGGTTTTTATAGGAAAAGTTGTGATCCAATTGGGGTCTAACGTTTTGCCCTGCCAAATTAATACCGTTGGCGAAAAGTTGGCTGATAAATTGGGTAAAGAACGATTAGCATCCGTGATGAACCACCAGTTTTGTCGAGGAAGTGTTAACTGTAACAACGGCGGCTTAAAATTTAATACTTGGGTTCCTGTGCAACCTTGGGCAGTATCAGAAGTTAAAAACCGTTGATTTTTAAGTGTTGGTGAGAAATTAAACTGTTTTTGTTCCGTATTGTTTTCTGATTGGGAAAGATTTAAGACACATTCAAGCTGATTAACGGCTTCTTGAGCAAAAAAGGGCGTTAATGTAAATTGACGAGTTGCGCGATCGCCGTGATCAATGAGAGTTACTTCCGTTCGTCGTTGAATCACAATCGTTGGAGATTTCGGGGTATCAAAAACCGTGACTTTAGTTAAGGTAAAGTGTTGAATCATTAAGGGAAAGATAATTAACCCGATCATGCCCGTCCCGACAACTGGCCAGCGTTTCTGCCACCAAGCACTTAACCAAACTAAAACCATTCCCGCATAGATCAAAATTAAAATGCCTAACGACATCTTGCCAGGCGAAAACGTGGGAAACTGGCTGAAAAACCCTGCAATTTGAATTAACCAATGGGTTGGATAGTAGAGTAACCAAGCGATCGCGCTCCCAATCGAGGGAATAATTAATCCTGTAATGGCACTGATCATTCCGCCGAAACTGATGATTTCAATTAACGGTGTCACCAAGATATTTAAAGGAATCGCATAGAGTACCAAAACGCTAAACTGACTTAACAGTAACGGTAATGTCCAAAGCGAAGCCGCTAAGGGAATAGCAACAAAATTAGCAATTTTAGGCGGTAAAAAATTAAAAAATTTTTCTAAATAGGGAGCCGTAACGATAATTCCCAAGGTTGCCAAAACGCTGAGTTGAAAGCCTAAATCCCAAATCCAGATCGGCATCACCAGCAATAAAACCGTGACCGCTACCAGCAATGATCCCAAGGAATTAACACGGCGATCGCTGAGTTCACCGATTAAAATCGCCAACCACATTACGCCTGCTCTGGTCACCGAAGGCTGAAAACCCGTTAACCCTAGATACAGCAAGAGAATCGTTAACCCCAAGATAAAACGAGTTCTTTTCGATAATCCCTGCCCGAATTGTAAAACTGTGCCGACGAGTAAGGACACCTGAAACCCTGAAGCCGCCAGAACATGAGCTAAACCAACTTGATTAAATAAAGTACGGGTTGCATAGGGCAGATTAACCGCTTTTGAGCCTAAAACAATCGAGCTTAACAATAAACCTTCAATGCTTTTTCCCTGTTCATCTTGAGGAAGCCAAGCACTCTGGGTTTTTACAATACGTTGCCGCAGTTGAGACAAAACACAAAAATCTGAACCAATAGCTTTGGCGTTATACCCCTTTAAGCCTGCAAATGCGCCTTGGCTAGCTAAATACTGTTTAAAATCCATCGCCCCTGGATTAGAAGCCGCTTTCGGTCGATATAGTGCCCCTGTAATTTGTACCCTTTGGCAAATTGTTAACCTTTCCCCGATTTCAGCAGGTAAGGTGAGATAGAGTTTACCTGTTACGGGTTGAAAATTGCCGTTTTTACGAGTTCGGGCGAATTCTGTTTTTAACCAAAATTGAACACGACCTTGGGCGTTGCTTTTACCTTCACTAATTAATTCTCCTTGAACGGTAACGGTTTTAGTCGGAAAGGAGGAGCGGGCTAAAATTTGACTGACATCATTGGAACTGGGCTGGGGTACTCGAAATTGAAAATAAATCGCTGCGAATAAAGCAACTCCTCCCATGAGTAAATAAAAAACAGGTCTTGGCCCTCTACGCCATTGGTTGGGAATCAAAAGGGCAGCGAGAATACTTAATATTGCAATGCCACCGATCAGGCTAAACCATTGCCACCAGAGAAATTGATCGTCTAAAAGGAAAGTTGACCATAACCCGATAACATAGGCTAAACAGATAATTAACCAATGTTTTTGCCCCATGATTTAAAGTTTTGATCATTTTTTAAAATCAATGGGGTTTATTCTACACAGATTTTATTGATTTTTTCAAAACTTTAATTGTTATCATTCTTTATAATCAGGGTGAGAACCGTTTTAAGACGAGTAGAATCAGCGATCGCTATAATTCTTTAAATTCTTCATCAGGTTTATTACTTATGCCAGAACCAATCACTATTGAGACTGATTTGAAAGATATTTTGACTCGATTTGAGCAACGATTTGACCGTCTAGATCAAAAATTTGAAAAAATTGATGAGCGTTTAAACCGTTTGGAAATGGGGCAAGCTAGAATTGAAGAAAAGCTAGATAGCGTCGATAAACGAGTGGAAAAGCTAGAAGGCAGTCAAAGTAAACAAGTTTGGACACTTATTGCCATTGTGGGTACGGCTTTAATCGGAACCGTGATTCGTTTTGTGTTAACCAGTTTTCCTGCGGCTTAAAAAATAACGTTGCTTGATCAAGCCTTTGAATAGAATCAGCAATAACTTTGAGTCAATAAGTTTAAAAAACTGTTCAAAGTCGGCTTCTTTCTATTTTTACTCTCGACTAGCAACGTCAAAAATTAACTCAAAACTAAGAAAGGGATAGCCCTAAATTGATTCCTAAAATGGAATGAACAACTAGCAATGTCATAATCCCTGCACCTAAATAGGCATGAACAGCGCGAAAGGCTTCTTTTTGTGAACCGCCAAACCCGAATAGCGAGATGAGAGAAGTAATCGCTAATAAGACGAGGGCAAGGGAGCCTGAAACAAAATGTGGACTTTCTAAAAGTGGGTGTTTTTGCATGACGAGAGATAAAATTCCGCCCGTATAGCCCAAGGTTAGAAATAAAAACATCCAAGGGGCTAATTTACGATGATCGGTACGATTTTTGGCGGCAATTTCTGCATCTTGGTTTAAACGGCCTTGCCAACCTGCGTAGGCGACATAACCTCCCATTACGAAAATAACGATGCCCATCATGACGGGATGCCCCCAATGCACAATGACCTCTGGCATACCGAAACTGGCAAACCAAGCGGCGATCGGCTCTAATAACTGACTCAGTTTGTCTCCCATTGGTTTTTCCGTTGCTTAATATTTCTTAACAAAACTTATTTTAATGCCATTGTTATTTCAAGGAAACCAAATTCGGGCAATTGTCATCTTGTAATGAATAATGCCAAAGCTAGATCACCGAAATTTCCTATGAGTAATTCTGACTTCCTTTCTTTGTTGCCTGAAGATGAATCGTCATCAGAGTCCCTAAACTCTCTTTTTGAGATTGAGCGAGTCCCGACGCTTTCAGAAGACAGTGAAACTCAGGATACTTTAAGCTCTTTGGATGATTTGTTTAATAACATGACCTTTGATGATGATTCTTCGTTATCGTTGCTGAATGATTTAGAGGGGTTAAATACTTTAGAGTTGAATGGCTTGGAAACGGTGGATAGTTCTTCGACGGTTGCGGTGCTGGAAATGCCGCGATCGCGTGATCCCGAATTGCCCTCTCCCCTAACGCCTCCTTTGTTGCTAGAACATGAAAATTTAAATCAAGAAATCGAAGTTTATAAACAAGCCTTACAGGAAGTAGAACGGCAACTCGAAGGAAAAGAACGGCGATCGCAGAGTACGGATCAATTGATTGAACAACAGGCTGAAGAATTAAGCAAAATTCAAGAGCATCTTGCCTATACAGTGGCAGAACTTCAGGTTCATCAAGAAGAAGCCCAGCGTCAACAACTGCAACTGGAAACGGTAGCGGAAAAATTAGCCCTTAGCCAATCTCAAGTGGCCCAGTTAGAACGAGATTGTTCTTTGCTTAAGGAAACCTGTCAGGAAAAGACCGAGCAAGTACGTCTTTTAGAACAGCAAGTCGAAGAATTACGGGTACGTCTCCAGCGTCAACAACGTTATTCGATTCAATACAAAACCGCTTTGGAACAGTGTTTAGCAACGCCTAATTTTAGTCCCTCTTCTGATGTTGCCCACGCGATCGCATCTTTAACAGGACAGACGACCACCATTCAACCCTGGTCAAGTCAGCCCTTAACGGAAGAATCGGCAACGTTTAAAGCTAAAGATAATGTCGGTTTAAAAGCCCAGCCCCATCCTGATGAAGTTACTGTCTCTCGCTCTGAGCCTTTAGGCAACCCCGAACTCGCCTCGGTCAATCAAGTTCCTGTCGAAACTCCTCAATCGGTTCCAACAGAAGCCATCCCCGAACCCGTTCTTGCTCAAGTCTCCCAATCGGAAGCTACTGAACCTGAACCCATGTTGCCTTTTCCACCGAAACGCGATCGCACCTTGTTGAGTTTTGCCATTCGTCCCAATCCCCGTGCAGCACGCCGTAACATCGATTTACCCCAGTTTGTCCGCCAAACCTCAGTAAACCAATGAACGTTCTCAGAGTCCGATAGAATAGGTTAACAGATTTCGGATTCATCCCCTGCGACTATGGCCCCGACAGACGTAAAAAACACGACCCCAACCGATCAAGAGACATTTATGGATGAAGTTCCTAATGATGTGGAAATGTCTCTATTTGATCATCTCGAAGAATTACGGTTACGCATTTTTTATTCTTTAGGGGCAGTCTTAGTCGGCATGATCCTGTGTTTTATTGAAGTTAAACCCCTCGTCAAAGCTTTAGAAGTCCCCGCTGAGGGCGTAAAATTTCTTCAGCTTGCCCCAGGAGAATTTTTCTTTGTCTCGCTTAAAGTTGCAGGCTATAGCGGCATTTTGATAGCCAGCCCTTTTATTCTTTATCAAATCATTCAATTTGTCCTCCCTGGATTAACCCGTCGAGAACGTTTTCTATTAGGCCCCGTTGTTTTTGGCTCCAGTATCCTCTTTTTTGCGGGCTTGGCTTTTTCTTACTTTGCGTTAATTCCAGCTGCTCTCAACTTTTTTATTACTTACGGAGAAGATGTCGTCGAGCAAATTTGGTCAATTGATCGCTATTTTGAATTTGTTTTACTGTTGATGTTTAGTACCGGATTAGCTTTTCAAATTCCTGTCATTCAGCTAATTCTTGGTAATTTAAATATTGTCTCTTCTCGCCAAATGCTCAGTGGATGGCGTTATGTGGTTTTAGGTGCAGTTATTTTAGGCGCAGTCCTAACGCCTTCAACCGATCCCCTCACTCAATCACTTTTAGCAGGGGCCGTTTTAGGGTTATATTTCGGTGGAATCGGACTAGTCAAATTAACTGGAAAATAACCCCTTGGGCGTATTACGGAGGCTTGCTCCCATCGTTCCCGTATCTCCGCTATATTAATAAAAGTGTATTTTAAATTTCGGGTATTGCTGACTTAAAATCTATGAATTGAAATAATTTAATTATTGAAATTGTATATTTTTCAGTTAAGTTATTTATTTTTAAATAATTAGTAATTCCCACAAATTGTTAATTGTTCCCTTAGCGATATTAATTTTAAAGAGATCATGCGTTCCTCATCCTCGCTTGCTATTAGAGAACTTCCCCTTTTTCCCTTACCAGAAGTAGTGCTCTTTCCTGGACGGCCGCTCCCTCTTCATGTATTTGAATTCCGTTATCGCATTATGATGAATTCGATTTTGGAAGATGACCGTCGCTTTGGGGTATTGATGGTTGATCCTGCCACCGGAGAAATTGCAAATGTGGGATGTTGTGCGGAAGTTTTAAGATATCAGCGTTTACCCGATGATCGGATGAAAATGTTAACGTTAGGGCAACAGCGTTTTCGAGTTTTAGAATACGTTAGGGAAAAGCCCTATCGAGTCGGTTTAGTAGAATGGATTGAAGACGAACCTACAAATCAAGATTTACGGCCTCTGGCAAAAGAAGTTGATCGCTTATTGCATGATGTCGTTAGGTTATCCGCAAAATTAACCGATCAACCCCTAGAATTGCCTGATAATATTCCTGTATTACCCGTTGAATTATCTTATTGGGTTGCAGGAAATTTATACGGAGTCGCAGCCGAACAACAAGCTTTACTAGAATTGCAAAATACAGCAGAACGGTTACAAAAAGAGGCTGAAATTTTAATTTCTACTCGTAACCATTTAGCCGCTAGGACTGCTTTAAAAGATGCTCTTCAATAGGGTTATCCAATTATTCCCTAAATCATTAGGCTAGGGCTGTTAGTGCGAAATTATCAGCGATCGCGGGTTCGGCTCGTTGAATCAAACTTAAAAATGGCCCAGTTTGCTCGGTTCCTCGGACACTGAGATCACTGTGACACAGGAAAATTCGTTCTTCGGCACGGCCTAATAAATCCCAAACAATCCGTTCTAATCGCCCTTGATCCATTCGTTGGGCTGCTTCACTATTCCATTCTTCACCTGACCAACTTTGTAAAAATAGAGGAGCCGCGAACAGTTGAGCTGCACCGCCTTGAATCCAAAGAGAGGAGCCTGCATCTAACCAAAATTGCCAACAATGGGATTTGCGTAAGGATCGATATTGAAAGATGGTAGCGAGGGTAATACTTCCGACTGGTTTGCCTAAAGAATACAGCGGTCGAGGATTGGCGGTAATGGTTCCCCGTCGCAGGAGTTGGATAAATTGTTGTAATTGCTGCGTGAAGGAATGAGCGATCGCGTCAGATTGTTGAAGTCGGCGTTCTACTTCCCAAAAGTGCTGAGCGGTTTCCATTAATTCTCGCAAAGCGGACACCTGATCGTAGGTTAAATGAACATTGTTCGGTAATAACTCCCGAATCGCTTTATCTAGTAGCGAAATGGGCGTATTGGCTTGGGGTTGACTTTGTAAATTACTCCTAGCCGTCTCAATCCAAGTGGCTAACTGTTGATAGGCCGCAGTAGCCCGATAACCAATCCGATCCCAACGGGCAAAGGTTTCAATTGGTAAAAGTTGCGGTTGTTCGAGATCGATCTGGTAACAATGATCGGCAATTAAGCCTGCACGGACGGGATCAATATCTGGGAGCAATCGTTGACGGGATTGTGCTGTAACATCAGGTTTTTGGCTTAAAACAACTAACATTTCCGCCACATCGTCCCGCATGGCTAATTTACCCAGCCCTGGATAAATCAAAGCTAGTAGCGTTAACAAGCCTCGAATTAACGGTGAGCTAATCAGCGATCGCTGCTCATTGAGGGGAATTACGCTCACTTTGGCCGCCGTTAAAATTTCCATCAGAGTATAACGGGCAATTTCATCGAGTCCAGGGGCAATAATGGCAATTTCTTCAGGTTTGACCTTCTCTGACTGAACCGCATCAATGATAAAATTAGCCGTCTGACGCAGTAACTTAGCTCTTGAGGTGGTTTGAATCGATTGGATAGTGTCGGGAATTGGCGTATTGAAAAAGGGATCGGTTACCAAGGTTAACAACGGCGTGGCCCACTCGGTCGCTAGGTTTTGGGGATCAGGCAATTCCTCAATCTGACAATATTTTGATAATCCTTCCCAATATTCTGGATCGGCATTTAACCCCAGCCGAATTTGAGCATGGGGATTATAAGTAAACACGCCTGGCACATCATTTTTTAGCAAAAACTCGCTCAAATCTCTGGCGATCACGGGATAATCATCCACATCATCGGCAAAAATGGCTTGATAACGTCGTAATAACTGTTGTTGATAATGGGAATGGGGCAATAAATAACGCCAATATATCTCAGAGATTAAGCCATAGGTTAATAAACCCCTTTCTAAGCACCAATTACGCCAAGTGACTAAAAAATTGCCCCGTTGCTGAGCAGAAACTTCCTGATGGTTAACATAAGGCCAACCCGCTTCTAGCATAGTGGCAATTTCTTCAATGGCGATTCCTGCGGCTCCTGCCAATTGCATCAAATCTAAGGTATCTCTGACGAACCGATATTCTTGGGAGGGAACAAAAGACAGGTCTTCTTGAGCAAAAAATTGTTGCCAAAGATGGGTTGCTAACTCCTGTTCCGTTTCAGGGCGTAATCTTAGCGGAAACTGGGCTTTGATTGATAAGCTTTCAAAAACTAATGGCCAAAAGAGCATTACCTCATCACTCATAAAACCGAGAGGCGTTTTACAAATAATGGGATAATCGCTCCCCAAGCTTAAGACTAATCGATCTGCCAGCGATCGCCGAGTATTTTCATTCGCGCCCAAGATTAACGCCGTAGCCCGTCCCACCAATCCTTTACTTTCTGTTATGATCGATGGCTGCTTCGCCCAAGCCGTAAAATGATCAATAAGACGACTCGTCTTGCCACTGCGGGTAATCCCTCTAAGCCAAATTGATATTCCAGACACCTTTTCTCCTTAAGCTGATTTGTTAAGATACCCAAATGCCCCTCTTCTCAGTTGTTGGTTGGTCGCAGCGTTGACAACTGAATGATTTGTATTAATTGTTTAATTAAATTACTATGAAATTTAATACTTTGTGGAACAATGCCACACAATGGTTTACAGGCACACCAGAAAGAGCGTTAGAACAAGCTTATCGCGCTGCTGAAAAGATTAAAGATATTGAAGATAAGCATTTTCAAGGAAATAAAGTTTCTGCGGAATCGGGGCAATACGGCGCGAGTGTTATTACCTATTTTACAACAGAAGTTAAGGGATATTTGCAAAAGATTAATGTTAATATGGCGATTTTTAAAACAAGTCGCCTCTTTCTCAGTTTAGCAGAAATTGAAAAAAGTAAAGCAGATAAGCACCTTTATGGGGATGATGTGGTTTATGTTTTAGATAAATTAAAGTTCATTGATCAAACAATTGACCGTTATTCTAATTTTGCGATTGAAAATGAAAGACCAAACGTTCCAGCTTTAACCATGAATTCTAGCTCTAATGCTAACAATTTAAATGAGGCAGTGGGACGGAAGAAAAGCCCTAGAGAATTGCAACGAAAAAGCTTATTTTATGCGAAACAAGCTAATCAAAAATTAGATAGTGCCTCACAAAAAACGGGTGTTTTGCCTCGTTCTTTTTTGAGAACCGTTAATCGAATTCGTCAGGAACTTGATCCTCAAGCAGGAGAAACCGAACGACAAGTTTTGAGTCAATACCGAAATTCGCGCTATAAAACGGCTATTTCCATTAAATTTATTTTAATGTTAATTATTGTGCCGTTATTAACCCATCAACTAACGAAAACTTTCTTTTTAAGTCCTATTGTGGAACGCTATTTTTCTCAACATGAGGAAATTGTTTTTATTAATCAAAGTTTAGAAGAAGAAGCCTTTGAGGAATTAAAATCTTTTGAAGAATCATTGCGTTTTAGAAGCCTCATCGGTCTTGGCCCGAAATTATCAGAAGAGGAAACAGAAACGAAGTTAAAAGAAAAAGCGGCTGAAATCTCGGCACAATATCGCAATTTGGGGGCTAACGCGATCGCAAATATTTTTGCCGATATGTTTTCTCTAATTGCCTTTAGTATTGTTCTCATAACCAGCCGAGAAGAGATTGAAATCGTTAAAGAATTTATTGACGAAATTGTTTATGGATTAAGTGACTCTGCCAAAGCGTTTTTAATTATTCTCTTTACCGATATGTTTGTCGGTTTTCACTCCCCACATGGCTGGGAAGTAATTTTAGAAAGTATTGCCCGACATTTTGGTCTACCTGAAAACCGAGATTTTAACTTTCTCTTTATTGCTACTTTTCCAGTAATTTTAGATACGATTTTTAAATATTGGATTTTCCGTTATTTAAATGGAATTTCTCCTTCTTCCGTGGCAACCTATCGCAATATGAACGAATAGGAGATTATCCCTATCGATTGGAGGAAGACAATTTTCAACAAATCGCCACAAGAAATGGAACGTGTATGATATAAACATAAACAAATTATTTTGATTGAGTTTTATAGTTAGGAATCTAAATGATGATAAACGCTGGAGCTTGGTTCTCTATCCACTATTTCGGGGCATTTTTACCCATTGATAGCATTTTTTCCACCCAGGGCATTATGGTGATGCTGCTGGGGGCTTATGCAGCGGCCATGTGGATGTTTTTAACCAGCGCGCCCAAAGTGCATACCATCATGGTTTCCGATCTCGAAGTGGCTCGGCAATTTTATGAAGGATTACTAGAACTTAACGTTGCTGATGTCCCACTGCACTACTATTACAACTACGAACAAACTTTAGGAGCCGCAGGGGTTGATTCTTTTTATTTATCAGCCAATCCTGGTTCTACGCCCGTGACCCGCTATAACCAAAGTGAAGGGCTGTGGTATCAACTCAAGAAAAATACCCAATTACACATTATTGGTGGAGCTAGTTACGGTACAAAAAACCGTCAACGTCACGTTTGTTTCGATCACGATTGTTTAGAGCAAATTCTTTTACGGGTTCAATCCCGACGTTTACGTTATAAAATCCGCCGCAATAAACCCTTAAATTTTTTGGTAAAAGATTTAGAAGAAAGAGTCATTGAAATGGCGGAAGTGAATAATTAGAAACTCCTGAAAAAAGTGCAAATTCAAAAATTTAATAATGATACTTTAATTATGACTGGGTTAACGGATGTCAATCTCTCTGCTCAAAATCAGGATAATTGCAGTTTAGACAAGGCTAACGAGCAAAAAGTATCAGCCGAAGTTGATCCTATTCTTTGTCCCCACTGTTTACGAACCGCCAGCAATGGTATTAAGTGTCGGGGAATTTGTGTCTCTGATAGCGATTATTAAAAACTATTTATTTTTGCCTAGTGAGACGAGTTTCAGCCAAAGCTAGGATTTTTTGAGCAACTTCTTCAGGTATGGGCATAACGGATAAACGATTGCCTTTTTTGACAACTAATAACTCATCGGGGCTAAAATGTTTTTTGAGTTCTTCTAAGGTTAGGATCTGGGCAAATTCTTCTACAAACTGAGCTTTAACCGTGTGCCATCGCGGATTATCTACCGAAGACTTGGGATCGTAGTAATCGCTCTGGGGATCGAATTGAGTGGGATCAATGACGTGATTTTCAACAATTTTCATGACTCCCACAATGCCAGGCGGTTGCGTGTTGGAATGGTAGAAAAAGGCTAGATCATCAATGGCCATTTGTTTTAAAAAATTACGGGCCTGATAATTTCTGACTCCATCCCACAGGGTTTGCCCTTCCCGTTTTAAGTCGGTAATGCTGTAAACGCTGGGTTCGGATTTCATTAACCAATAATTCATGGACTTGATACTTTTTAGTAAAACTTTAAATCTAATGGTTTCATGACATTATTGAGTGACTTTGAAATCCCCTTACTCGGTATCCTTGGTCATTTTGAGAAACGGAAGGGGCTTGTTTTGATCTAAAATTTTATCCAGCGATCGCGCCAAACCCTGTTGTAGTGCCTTGGGTGAAGCTTTAAATATAGCAACCGTATGATTGCGTAGAGAAGAAAAAGTTATTGATAAATTATGGGAGTAAACCCCTAAACTGAGGGTAAACAAAAATAATGTTGTTAATAATCCAATGCGTCTCATCACCAAAATCCTCACCAATCCACCCTTCGTAGTCTATACTAGCAGCATGTTTCGTAACCTTAAGATATTATGGATTCCTTAAGGAATAAAAATTTTTATTAATGCTGTTATTAATCGAATTATGAGTCAATCTAGTGATGACATCCAAGCGATAGAAACATCTACATTACTCACCTGCTATGGGTTTGATTTAAGAGGACTGACTCCGTTAGGGCTAATTAATGATTGGCTCAAAACCTATCCTCTCCAGTGGATTCGGTGGGCTGTGGTAGAAGCTCTGTATCAAGGTCGATATAAAGCCATATCCGTTGAACAGTTGCTCAATTTTTGGTTACGTCGGGGGCAACCGAGTTTCCATTTTAATAGTGAATTTGAGCGGCTCATTTCCAATAACTTACCGAAAAACTATTCAACCGATACATTACTTAACAATCAAGACGAAAAGCGATCGCTGTTGGTTCCCCCGACCATGACAGTTCCCAACTTTCCGCCTCCACCAAGTTTATTGGAGCCAATTCTCAATAAGCCATTAATCAAGCTGGAGGAAACCCTAGAGCATGATCCTTGGGAAACAGATTCAGGGGATTTCAGTAATAATAAAGAATCGTTAATGCTTGAAGAAGAGCCTGAAGATTTTATCGAAGATGAGCTCGTGATGTTTGAGGAATCGACGGAACAAGTATTAATCAATGATGATGGTTTAGAAACCTTGCCTGTTAAGGTTAACCCCCAAGCATTAACAAACGATACCCTAGAAACTGAAACGATCAGCGAAACAGAAATTTATCCCTCATCCCGTTCCATCCATCGCTTTATTCCTGTCTTGGATGAATCGGACTTATTCGGAAAGTTGAGAACGGTTGTCCATCGGGAATTAGCAGATAGCTTGACCTAAGTAAATTTATTCTCTAGTTGTCCTTGCGTCGGGGAATTTCGTAAGTCATAAAATCATGGGCCAAAATGGTTTGTGGAAAGATGGCTCTGGCTTCTGCGAGTAAATCGTCGAGTTGTAAAGCGTTCCCAGGGGCATAACGGGGGCTAAAGTGAGTCATGATTAACTGTCGAGCTTGGGCTGCAAGGGCGACTTGGGCGGCCATGGTTGAGGTTGAATGCAGGCGATCAAAGGCGAGTTGAGCATCTTGGTGGGCAAAAGTTGCTTCATGAATAACTACGTCCACATCTTGAGCAAGGGTAATGGCGGATTCACAAAAAACCGTATCAGTACAATAGGCCATTTTTCGTCCTGGTTCATCGGGTTCACAGAGATCTGTTCCGCGAATGCGTTTACCATTGGGGAGCGTCACCGTTTCTCCTCGTTTGAGTTGCCCATAAATTGGCCCTGAAGGAATGCCTAAGGCGATCGCCTTTTCCACATTAAAGCGGCCTGCCCGGTCTTTTTCTTCGATCCGATAACCGTAGGCAGGAACTCGATGTTTTAATAACTGACAGGAGACTTTAAATTCGGCATCTTCATAGACTAAGCCTGATTCTTGAATCGTATGGACTTTTACGCCTGCTGAAAGATGGGTATAGGAATATTTAGCGCAAGCTTTGAGATAATCGGCGAGTCCTGGTGGCCCGTAAATATCCACATCCTGTCCTGAACCTGCAAGTCCACAACTGGCCAGTAATCCCATTAAGCCAAAAATATGATCGCCGTGGAGGTGGGTAATAAAAATACGGGTGAGTTGGGAGGTTCTAATGTCGCTACGCAAAATTTGGTGTTGGGTGCCTTCTCCACAGTCAAATAGCCAGACTTCGGCCCGTTGAGGTAGTTTGAGGGCTACGCTGGACACATTCCGCGATCGCGTCGGTACACCAGAACTTGTCCCTAAAAAAGTAATCTCCACAATGCTTAAATTTCGTTGAATTTCGATTGAAGTTACGGTGTTGTTGTGACCGTTCTTCCCATTGTAACGTGAATGTTCTGCCTATTTCGTCCCCTAGCCGAACTCATGGAATCCTACTAAAATCGTTGATAGACTATTGCCCCCTTTCTCTGCATTTTAACGTCATGGCTAACACCGCGCCCCGCAAATATTCTTGGTGGGATCAGGTTCAACAAAGAATTGAATCAATACCCCAAGCCAAAACGGAAGAATCCATTATCTTTCGCATTTTGGTTCAAGCTTTAGTCATTGTCGGGATTATCGCAACGGACATCGCGGCTCAAACGGAATGGAGTATTTGGGCTATTCCCTTGAGCATTGTGGGGGCTGTTTTTAGTTGGTATCGACGTAAAGAACGGAATATTGCCCTCAAGTTTGCCCTAGCGATTGGAATGTTAGGGGTGTTATTCGTTTTCCTTAGTAATCTAGTGGTTAACTTGAACGATAGTCGAATTTCCTTAGCTGGATTACTGGTGCAGTTGCAAGTTCTCCACAGTTTTGATTTACCCCGCCGTAAGGATTTAGGCTATTCGATGGTCATTGGCTTAATCTTGTTGGGTGTGGCTGGTACGATTTCCCAAACCATGATTTTTGCGGTCTGCTTATTGGTTTTTCTCGCGATCGCCTTACCTGCTTTAGTGTTGGATTATCGTTCTCGTTTAGGTTTAGAAAGCATTGATCAAGGATTTTCTTGGTTTTCCCGTCAAGCCCAAAAAGTGGGACAGTCGGTTAAGTCTCAATCCGTTTATAGTACCCTCTATCCCAAACGCTTAGTGATAATTTTAGGTGTTACCTTAGCCTTGGGTTTGGTTATTTTTGCTATCATGCCCCGTTTTCCGAGCTATCAACTGCAAAATTTTCCCGTTAGTAGCCCTACCGATCTCAGAAATCAGGAATTTGATGAACAAAATCAGAGTATTAGCAATCCTGGTTACGTGAAAGATGGAAAAGAGGGAGAAGGGACAGGCGCAGGTGGAAATAGTCCTACTAAAGGGCCAGGGTTAATGGATGATACGGTTTATTATGGATTTAATAACAAAATTAATCAGAATTTGCGGGGAGGAATGAAACAAAAGTTGGTGCTACGGATTCGTTCTCAAGCACCAGGGTTTTGGCGTGCCTTATCCTTTGATCACTACACAGGTCAAGGTTGGGAAATTACGGGGGATCAAAATATTGCCAAGATTCGGCGATCGCCCTGGTCATACCGCTTTGATTTAGCTCCTGATACGGGATTTGCCAAAACCAAACGCATTATTCAAACCTATACCGCTGTTACCGAGCTTCCCAATGTTATTCCCAATTTATCGTCTCCTAGCGCAATCTATTTTCCGACAAAAGAAATCGGTATCGATCAAAATGGTATTCTGCGATCGCCAGTGGGGTTACAGGAAGGGTTGACTTATACGGTGATTTCTAACGTCCCCTATCGCGATCGGACAGCCTTACGCCAGGTTCCCTATGACTATAGTAAGACGATTAGAAAACGTTATTTACAGATTCCAGCTGAAATTAATGAAAAAGTCCGTCAAAAAGCCCTTGAATTGTTGTCTAAATCTCCTCAGCCGATTAATTCGGTCTATGAAGCCGCTTTATTTTTAACCCAAGCTTTAAAACAGAATTACACGATTAGAACCGATTTACCCTATTTCGGGCCTGATGAGGATTTAGTCGAGGCCTTTTTGTTTAAATATGGCGGCGGCTATCCCGATCATTTTTCAACCGTATTAACTGTGATGCTGCGTTCTATTGGGATTCCTTGTCGTTTAACCGCAGGCTTTGCCCCAGGGCAATTTAATCCTTTTACAGGCTACTATTTGGTTCACAATACGGATGCCTACGTTTTAACGGAAGTCTATTTTCCTTATTTTGGCTGGTTACCCTTTGATCCGATTCCAGGTCATGACTTATTTCCCCCGTCCTTTGAGGATGAGGAAACCTTTAGTGTCTTAAAACAAATTTGGAATTGGGTTGCTGGTTGGCTACCCTCTCCCGTTACCAATTTCATCAGTCTTTTTACGACAAATGTGATTCAATCCCTGCTTGGCTTTTTAGGTTGGTTGTGGCGTTTTGTTTCGGGGAGTTTATTGGGAGCCATACTTGGTTTAATCGGCGCGATCGCGGTTGGTTTTCTGGGCTGGATTGGTTGGGAGCAAGCCCGCAATTGGTTATATCGTCGTCATCTCGCGAAGTTACCGCCAATGGCTCGACTGTACCAACAGTTATTAAAATTACTGAAAGCGCAGGGTTATCCCAAAGATCCCGCCCAAACACCGAAAGAGTATGTGGAATCGTTACGAACTAAATTATCAACAGAAAGGCTAGAAATTATCGAGGAAATTTCTGTTGCCTATAGCAATTGGCGTTATGGAGAACAACCGGCCAATCTTGATTATCTCGAACAACGTTTAAAAGCATTAATTCGCAGCATGGAACGGGAAAAATCTTTTCACTGGTTAACCCGATCTGCTGTCAAATCCTAATTGCTTTGTCTTGTTAAATAAGACACTTAGAGGGAACGTAAATGACGATTTAACTCATAACCTCCTAAAGATAAACTCGCCATAATCAGAGGCATCCAATAGTAAATCACCCGGTAAGCCAATAGAGACCCTAATAAATTAACGGAAGATATTTCAGGCGAAAGGGTTAATAAAATTACGGTTTCAAATACGCCTAACCCACCTGGGACATTACTAATGATTCCTGCAATTTGGGCCAATAGATAAACCCCGAAAAAGCCTGCATAGGAAAGATTGGTATTCGTAGGTAAGAGAACATATAAAATTCCGGCCGCTAACCCCCAATCAAGTGCGGTTATGAGAATTTGAGCAAGGGAAAGGCCAAAGGGTAAATGAGGTACTTGCCAACGTCCAATTTTCAGAGAACGCTCAGTTAATAGACTTAAAGCAAGATAGGCAATGATAATGGCTAAGAATATTAGCCCTAATGGATGAACCGAAGCAAAGGGTAAATTGAGGGATTGGGGAACCTGTAAGGGATCGACAAGAAAGGTAATTCCTCCAACCGCCAATAGCCCTAACCAAAAACTGAGATTACAAAAGGCAATAATTTTAGCAATATCCTGATTGCTTAAGCCCCAATGGGAATAAAAACGATAGCGAATTGCACTGCCACTTAATAACGCTAACCCGACACTATTACTGATGGCATAACTGATAAATCCCACAAAGCCTGTGTGCCAATAGGATAGTGACCCTCGAATATAGACCATTGCTAAGGTGTCGTAACCTGTCAAAAAGACGTAATTGATCACCATTAAGCTAGTAGCGGCGACTAATCGAGTATGAGGAATAGCGTGTAAACTGGCTAAAATATCCTGCCAACCGTATTTGTTGACTTCTTGGCGAATTGCCCAGATCGACAGGATAAATAAACAAAGTCCTAAGATAGAGGGAGCAAGACGTTGGATTCGCCTCCAATCAATAATCATGCAGATTCAAGCGTTTTTTCGTGTTCTACTTCGATGACCGTATGCACATTCCCTCTGGGATTAAAATCAGCCCGAATTTTGATATACAAGGGATCACAAGCAGCAACGAAATCATCCAAAATGACGTTCACGACTTCTTCATGGGAAATGTAGCGATCGCGAAAACGATTGAAATAGAGTTTAATGGCTTTTAACTCAACGACTTTCTCATGGGGACAGTAGGTAATATAAAAGGTCGCAAAATCGGGGTAGCCCGAAAAGGGACACTTACAAGTAAATTCAGGAAGGGTGAGCTCGATGTTGTAACGCCGACCGATACGGGGATTCGGGAAAGTAATGAGTTGTCCCTCTTCAATGTTGCGTTCGCCATATTTCAGGGTTTCTGGGGATTTTTCTAAATTTTGGGTCATCATTACATCGGAACTCAAGACTTCACTCATGGACTTGCTAGAACAAAAAAATTTACTCATCCCCATTATGGCAAAGGATGAGAGGCAATGTTAAGTTTTTTTAAGATTTAGCGGAAAACGCGATGTTGCAATGATGGCATTTGTTGGCGAACTTGTTTGAGGCGAGTGGGATTAATTTCCGCGATCGCGACTCCTGGTGTATCTCCGGCATCGGCTAAAATTACACCCCAAGGATCAATAATCATGGCGTGACCGTGAGTATACCGCCGCTCGTAGTGATAACCCGTTTGGGCAGGAGCAATTACATAACAAGTATTTTCAATAGCTCTGGCTTGTAATAACACTTGCCAATGATCTTTTCCCGTAAAAGCCGTAAACGCCGCAGGAATAAAGAGAACATCGGCTCCTTGTTGGGATAAATGGCGATACAGTTCAGGAAAACGCACATCATAACAAATAGATAAGCCTAAGTTTCCCAAGTTCTCGGATTGATAAACCGTCGGAAAACGTTGTCCCGCCATGACGGTACTAGATTCGCGGTAAGTATTGCCATCAGGAACGTTAACATCAAATAAATGAACTTTGTGATAGCGCGTTAACTCTTCCCCATTGGGAGCAATAAGAACAGCTGTATTATATGCTTTGCTGCGATCACCTTCGACGGGAACGGGAAATCCTCCTGCTAGGATCGTTACTTGAAAGCGTTGAGCCATCGTTTTGATGAATTTTTCCGCTGTTTCTGCGATTTCGTCAGCTTGAGCTAATTTGCTGTCTTCGTTACCTAAAAAGGCGAAGTTTTCCGGTAATCCGACTAATTCCGCTCCTCGACGTACTGCCAGTTCAATTAATTCTTCTGCCTCGACTAAATTTTTTGCCAGGTCGGGCTTACTGGTCATTTGGATAGCAGCAGCGAGATAGGGTTTCATCAGATTGGTTTAAGTATAAATTAAGAAGACGCAATTTTTTATTTTATCCCTAGCAGGGACGCGATTGTGCAGCAAAATTTGATGATGTGCTGATACTGAATCTTTTGGATATTAGTTCATCATTCTGCCCCTTGACCTTTACTGTTTCTAAAGACTAACCTTAGCTGATTAAAACTCTCTAAATTTAAAACCTGCAAAGTATACTAAATTTAAGGACAAGTTTAGTTTTTAATTTAAATAAGCGCAAGATAAAACTAGGATGAAATAAAGATGTTAAAAAAATTAATTTTAGAGAATTGGAAAAGTTTTCGCTATGCAGAATTATATTTTGATCCTTTAACCGTTTTAATTGGCACAAATGCAAGCGGTAAATCTAATTTAGTCGAAGCTCTGGAATTTTTACGACGTATGGCGACAGGGGAAACGGTAGATGTAGCATTAAACGGCGATCGCGCTTTACCTTCCATTCGAGGCGGCTCACAAGGAATCATTTTTAAGCCTGAAAGTCCTTTAACTTTTACTGACCAAAACTTCACCGTAAGTTTATCAATCGAAGATGAAAAACAAATGGAGTGCTTTTACCGACTCGATATTGGGCCAGTTTTAGCAGCACTTCCACAAAGTTTTAGTATTCGTAACGAAGATATTTTATGGAATAATAATCAAAATAAAATTTCCTTGTCTGGAACTAATTTCAATTTATTTGTAAGTACAAGTGGATTGCCAATAGACTATAAACTTTTAGCTCTAAATGATAAAATCGAAAATCAGGAATTAACTTCAGATTCACCATCTAATACATTTATAAATCCAGAAATTTGGAATAAATTAACGGTAGAAAAACCTAACCTAAGAAAATTTGTGTGTGAGCAATTGACCTCGATTTTTGTAATGAATCCTCTTCCTAGCCAAATGAGAGATTATAGCAGAATCTCTGAAAATATCGAACAAGATGGATCAAATATTGCAGGAGTTTTAGCCGCTTTACCTGAAGATAAAAAAATCGAAGTTGAAGCTACCTTATGCCATTATTTAGAACATTTTCCTGAAGGCGATATTAAAAAAATTTGGGCCGAAAAGGTGGGTAGATTAGGGATTGATGCAATGCTGTACTGTCAAGAAGAATGGCGACATGGAGAGATTACTGAAATTGATGCACGGAGTATGTCTGATGGAACATTACGCTTACTCGGAATTTTAACTGCGCTGTTAACTCGACCTGAAGGCAGTTTAATTGTTATTGAAGAAATTGATAATGGTTTGCACCCTTCTCGTGCTGAACTATTGGTTAAAATCCTTAGAGAAATTGGTAGTCAGCGTAAAATCGATCTTTTAATTACGACCCATAATCCTGCGTTATTAGATGCGCTCGGCCCTGAAATTATTCCCTTTGTCACCGTTGTTCATCGAGATCCAGAAACGGGTGAAAGTAAACTAACCTTATTAGAAGATATTAACAATTTACCCAAGTTATTAGCATCTGGTTCTTTAGGGAAATTAGCGACTAAAGGAACGCTCGAAAAAACCTTAGCTAATTCTCTTTAAAATCCTAATTCAATGAAAAAAGTTTTGATTTTTGATACCGATATTCTTTGTGTTTATTTCCAAATTCCCAAGTTTGATGATTGTGGCCCTCGATCCAATCTCTGGACAAAACAGGAAATTGATCAATTAATTGCCAAAGAAGAACAGGCAAAAACAATTTTTGTGCTACCTTTAGCGGCGATTATTGAAACCGGAAATCATATTACTAAATCACAAAACCGATACGTGATCGCCCAAAAATTTGCTGAATTAATGAAAAAAGTAGCTAATGCCCAAGACCCTTGGGCGGCGTTTACGGAACAGGCAAACTTTTGGGAACCCGAAGCCCTCAAACAATTAGCTGATGAGTGGTCAAAAAAAGTATCAGAAAACTTATCTATGGGGGATATTTCTATCAAATCTATCGCTGATTACTATAGCAAAATGGGTTATCAAGTAGAAATCTTAACGGGTGATCAAGGTCTTAAATCCTACGAACCAAAAGTATCTCCTCTGATTCCCCGACGTAGAAAATAAGATGATTGGGTTATGATCAGAAAAATTTTGAAAAAGTATGGATAATCTCAGCCAATACCGACAATACGCCCCTGCAACGGAACGAAATCGCCAGCCGATTTTAAATGTTTTACAGCAGTTGACCTTACCGCCCGGAAATATTTTAGAAATTGCTAGTGGAACGGGAGAACACGCCTGTTTTTTCGCGCCCTATTTCGCGCCTCGTCTTTGGATGCCTTCTGATCCCGATCCAACCTTACGACTGAGTATCGAAGCGTGGCGGCAAGACTGTAAAACTGATAATTTACAGACTCCCTTAAGGATTGATGTTACTGAACCCGTTTGGGAGATCGAAAAAGAAAATTCGGCGATCGCGGCGATTATTGCCATTAACTTAATTCATATCTCACCCTGGTCAGCTTGTGAGGGATTGATGGCAGGAGCAGAGCGCATCTTACCAACAGGTGGCATTTTGTATTTATACGGGCCTTATAAACAACAGGGAAAACAGACTGCGCCGAGTAACGAAGCCTTTGATCAATCCTTAAAAATGAGAAATTCGGAATGGGGTGTGCGCGATTTAGAAGCCGTTATCGAAATTGCGGAAAAGCATGGTTTAGAATTTAAACAAACGGTCGCTATGCCTGCCAATAATTTATCGGTTATTTTTCAGCATTTATAAATTCATTTTTTATGAAATGGGTCTTTAAAAAAATCACCACATTACTCTCGGTTTACTATGCCCACATGGTGGAATATCGAGCCGAAATCTTTTTTTGGATTTTATCGGGATCGTTACCGATTATTTTAATGGGAGTCTGGATACAGGCTTCTAATAAAGGTAATTTTGGTTTAGATTCCTTACAATTTGCTCGCTACTTTTTTGCGGTTTTTCAAGTACGGCAATTTACTAATATCTGGGTAATTTGGGAATTTGAGCGAGAGGTAATTGAAGGAAAATTATCATTTAAATTATTGCAACCCCTTGACCCTGCTTGGCATCATGTCGCCCGTCACATTTCCGAAAAAATGACCCGCTTTCCCCTAGCAATTTTATTAACCCTATTATTCTTTTGGCTCTATCCCCAAGCATTTTGGATACCAAGTTTGGGAAGTTTTTTATTAGGAATTGTCGCCATTATTTTATCCTTTAGTTTATATTTTCTGGTTCAATATACCTTTTCGATGTTTGCTTTTTGGACAGAGCGGGCTAGTGCTATCCAAGAATTGTGGTTTTTATTTTATATTTTTCTATCTGGCATGATTGCTCCCTTGGATACCTTTCCCCCAGCCGTTAAGGAAATTGTCTTATGGACACCGTTTCCCTATGGTGTTTATTTTCCCGCCGCAATTTTAGTCGGATTGCCAGTCGATTTGGGTAAAAGCTTTTTAATCATTGCTGGTTGGTTAACTTTTTTCTTTTTCGTTAACCGTTGGTTATGGCGAAAAGGGTTACAACATTATTCAGGAATGGGAGCTTAATGCTGATTTAGCAACTTTTAACTTCCCTTTGGGAGCATGTCACTTTTGCAAAAGGAAGTCATCATCAAGAAAGAAAAGTAACTCAAGAGGGTAGAAGCCGATGATGACACCAGAACAAGAAACCTCTATCAAAGCCCATGCTCAAGCAATAGCAGCAATCTTGTACGAACAAACAGAACCTGAGCAAGTCAAAACCTTAGCCATGCTGGAAAAAAAAGTGCGTGAGCAAGTCTTAGAATATGTAACGCCAGAAATCGGAATTTTTTTATCCGAGAAGCAACGGGAACAGAATCAGGAAGACCCCGAAAACTCAAAAGTATTTTAGGAGGGTGTTGCTGATTTTAAATATAAATCTTTCTCGATGTTATTTTTACGATCTAGACTCAAACTAACTTTCAGATATGTGCAAAATCAGCATTCATATCTTGATTAAGCAACGCCAAAAATCTTATCTTTAATCGCGATCGCTGTCTCCTCCTGTACTATAACCTCGACAGAATAGGGATCTCAAAAAATCAATGTTCAATCTTAGTTTTTTCGTTAATAAAATCCGTAAACTTTGCCACTAATTCGGGATTCCGCCAGCCGCGTTCCACTTCTTCTTTTAAGATAGCCAAGGCTTTTTCTGAAGAAACTGCATCCTTGTAGGAACGGTTACTGGTCAAGGCATCATAAATATCTAAAATTTGGAAAATTTGAGCCATGAAAGGAATTTCATCTTCGGCTAACCCGTCGGGATAACCACTACCATCCCAGCGTTCATGGTGATGGCGAATAATGCGTCCGACTTCTCGGCGATAGGAAAGGGGCTGAAAAATTTTCTCGCCGACTAAAACATGTTGTTTGATAACTTCTCGCTCAGTTTCTGTGAGATCGCCTTTTTTGAGCATAATGGCATCAGGAATTGCCAACATTCCGATATCATGAAAACGAGCCGCAAAGACTAAATCTTTTAAGGCTAAAGAGGATAGTCCTAAATATTCTCCAAAAGATTGGGCTAATTGGCTAAAAGATAGATCAGAATCCGTTTTATCAGAATATCGTTCTTCTATGGTTTGGGCAATTAATAATAAAACCTGTTCAATTTGTTCAACCCATTCGGCTAAGCGTTTTTTTTGAATTAATAGATCAACTCTTGCCAGTAAATCTACTCGTTCTAGAGGTTTGAGGAGAAAAGCATCTGCGCCAATTTTGCGGCTTTGTAAGCGGGAATTTTGATCATCTAAAACGGTGATTAAAATAACAGGAATCATTGCCGTTTTAGGATTAGATTTAAGTTTCTCACAAACAACTAATCCATTATTTTCTGGCATCATGATGTCCAAAAGAATCAGATCTGGCTCTCGTTTTATCACTTCGGCTACCAGATCAGAACTGCCATCGGATTCTAAAACATCATAACCATCCAATTGCAGCATATCAACAGTCGCTAGACGACTATAGGGATGGTCGTCGATAACTAAAATAGTAGCGGTTTGTGATTTTCCCACGAGTTTAAAATCGATTTAAATTTCCTTCACTTTCTATTTAATGAAGCTACGTTTTAAGGAGTTTCTAAATTTATCCAAAAATGGCATCAATTCACAAATTCAAGTAGTATTAAATACTAAATATTTGATAAATTGAACTGTTGATGACACTAGCTGAGAAAGTAGAGTCTTAATCAAAAGTTTAGCACTACTAAGCCTAGTTTAAGCTAGTATTAGTTTATCACATTGAATTAATATCTATCGGGGAAAATCGGCTCAAATCTTAGAAGGATTCGACAAAAAGATTGAAATTTCATGATTTGAGACCATTAATAATTTTTGCTAATTTAAGGACGACAGTAGAGTGATTCGTTTAAGCCGCTATTCTGCCCATCTCGCTGACTTGTTACCTTAAGGATAAAAGGCTAATTGGGGTAATCCCAAGGTTTCGGGCCAACCCATCATGAGATTTAAACACTGAACTGCTTGACCAGCTTGGCCTTTAACCAAGTTATCAATAGCAGACAACACAATGACGCGATCAGTTCTCGGATCGGTTTCAATGCCGATATAACAGAGATTGGTTCCCCATGCCCATTTTGTTTGCGGATAAACGCCACTGGGAAGAATTTTAATAAAAGGTGAGGAGCGGTAAAAAGCGGTATAGATGGTTATTAAATCATCTCTGACTAGCCCTGGATCTCTTAAGGTTGCGTAAACCGTTGCCAAAATCCCCCGTACCATCGGGATTAAATGGGGCGTAAATTGCACCCTAACTTCATGCCGCGCTAAATCGCTACAAACTTGTTCGATTTCTGGAGTATGGCGATGTTTGGCAACACCGTAGGCTCCGAGAGTGCCTTCTGCTTCTGCGAGTAACATATTGACTTTCGCTTCCCGACCGCCGCCAGAGGTTCCGGATTTGGCATCGATAATAGCGGTTTCAGGGACAATTAAGCCTTGTTTTAAAAGGGGAGATAGGGCCATTAAACTGGCGGTGGGATAGCACCCTGGACAACCCACTAATTGGGCGGTTTTAATGTCTTCGCGATAGAGTTCGGGCAATCCATAAACGGCTTTGTTGGCAGTGTCTTGATCGGTACGCTCTTTTTTGTACCAAGCGGTATAGGTTTCTAAGGATTTAAATCGATAGTCGGCGGAGAGGTCTAAAACTTTAACGCCTTTTGCGGTCAGGACAGGCGCGATATCACAGGCAATTCCATTGGGTAATCCAAGAAAAACAACCTGGCAACGGGCCGCGATCGCGTCGAGATCAATCGGTTCAATAGTTAAGTTAACAAGATTGGTAAGATGGGGATAAATATCGGAATAGGGCTTGCCTGCGCTACTATGGCCACCTAAGTAGGCTAATTCTACATTCGGATGTTCTAACAAGAGCCTTACCAATTGAATACCGCCGTATCCTGATGCGCCAATAATGCCTACTGGTACTCTTTCATTCCCCATAACACTTTTTTCCTGTGCAGTTGCAATCACGTTAGTCAATATGTTGCTGCATTTTAGTACCAAATCTCGAATTATGGCACAAAAGATTTAAGAAAATTTGGCCATCAACTTAATGTTGAGCCTTAATCAAGCAGCTTAGTTGTTTAATCATTCCCACCCAAGATTCTTAAGCCAACACGATGACAATTTTTCACATTACCAGTCAACAGCAATGGCAACTCGCCCAAACCCAAGGTTTTTATACAACAGAATCCTTAAGCCAAGAGGGATTTATCCATGCAAGTACGGCTGAACAGATTCCTAACGTTTTAGCAGCCTTTTATCAGGGAAAAACGGATTTAGTTTTATTAGAGATTGACCCTGCGTTATTAGTCTCCGAAATTCGCTGGGAAGCTCCTATTCATCCTCAAGGGCAATCAACAGACATTATCTTGAATACAGAAAAATTTCCCCATATTTATGGAACTATCAATTTAAATGCCATTATTGCTGTTCAAGTCTTACATTAAAGATTTGCAATTAGTCTTGTAATTTCTGTCATTTTGCTGATGTTTCGTAATTTTTAGTCGTCCACCAATCAAAAGCTTTTAAATTTCTTCCCTTTGTCTATATCATCGGGGGTAGCTTAAAACCGTTTTCTATTACTTAAGGGGAACATTCGTCAATGGGTGTTGACAAAAATTTACAAAGTATCTATGATGAACTTCATAAAGTCATAAGAAAGCCTAAGTTTATTAATTATCCTAAATGCGTTGCCATAGGCAATCAGTCAGTAACGACGCTGGGGTGAGTATTTCGGCATCTTCCATTGACATTGAGTTCTCCTAGATATGCCTCGGTTAGGTCGCCGAGGTTTTTTATTGGCAATTGATCGCGAAATCAGGATAAACCTTGTTTGACTTTCTCGCTTCCTGTTAACGTAGTCAGTAGTAAGCTATCGATATCTACCGTGTTCTACGCTATTGATTTTGGAACCAGTAACACCGTTATCGCCCGTTGGAATGGGGTAACGCAACAAGCAGAAACCGTTAAGTTAGCAGGACTTTCCCAACAAATTATTGATAATCCGCCCCTTATTCCCAGTCTGTTGTATGTGGAAAATGCCAGCACAGAAAAGGTATTAGTTGGGCAAGCCGTCAGCGATCGCGGTTTAGATATTAGTAATGATCCGCGTTTTTTTCGGGGATTTAAACGGGGAATTGGGACTAAAATTCAAGGATTTCTGCCTGAATTAGATGAAAAGAATATTACTTTTGAACAAGTCGGCAATTGGTATCTAGGCCAAATTATTCAACAATTACAACAAAATGAAGGCGGCCAAATTGATTCTTTGATTTTGACCGTTCCAGTAGATAGTTTTGAAGCCTATCGTCAATGGTTAAGCCAAACCTGTCAAAACTGGTCAATTGATCAAATTAAGCTCTTGGATGAACCGACTGCTGCTGCTTTGGGATACGGGGCAACAGGGGCTAATGTGTTGTTAGTGGTGGATTTTGGCGGCGGAACGGTTGATTTTTCTTTAGTCCAACTCAATGATAGTAATCGTAAAAATGCGGCTCAGGGATTTTTATTAAAGTTAGGGGATAAATTTTTAGGTGATCGCTCTGCTCAAAAGACCAAATTAGCCAGAGTATTAGCCAAAGCAGGAGCCAATTTAGGGGGAACGGATTTAGATAATTGGATAGTGGAGCATTTCGCGGAAAGTTTACCAAAATCTTCCCTAGCAACCCGTTTAGCTGAACGGCTAAAAATTCAGTTATCTGCTCAAGACTCCGCAACCGAAGTTTATTTTAATGATGAAACCTTTGATAGTTACGAGTTAAGTCTTGATCAATCAGGCTTTAAGGAAATCTTGACAGCAAATAACTTTTTTGCCCAACTAGATGAATTGATGAGCCAAGTCCTACAACAGGGTAGACGTAATGGCATTGAAGCGACCGATATTGATGCGGTGTTACTCGTCGGCGGAACCTGCCAAATTCCTGCGGTGCAGTCCTGGGTGGGGCAATATTTTGATACCAATAAAATTCGTTGTGATAAACCCTTTGAGGCGATCGCGTTAGGGGCGTTACAAATTGCTCAAGGCATTGAGGTTAAGGATTTTCTCTATCACAGTTACGGCGTTCGTTATTGGAATCGGCGGCAAAATACCCACAGTTGGCATCCGATTATTAAAGCGGGTCAGTTCTATCCCATGACAGAACCAATTGAATTAACTCTGGGCGCATCCTTGGAAAATCAACCCAGCATTGAGCTAATTATTGGAGAATTGGGATCAGACATAGGCGCAACGGAAGTGTATTTTGACGGCGATCGCTTGTTAACCCGTTCTTTAGGTCGAGATCAATTTTCTGTACAACCTTTAAATGATCGAGAAGGGGCCCGCAATATTGCCCAATTAAATCCGCCAGGTTTCCCAGGCAGCGATCGCATCAAAGTTGAGTTTCGCATTGATGAACAACGCTTTTTACGCATTACCGTTGAAGATTTACTGACCCAGCAAACCTTGTTAAATAATCAAGTCGTTACCCAATTAAGTTAGGGCGAAGGAGAAGGCTTATTAGGTTGTACATCGATCTGAATACGATAATTTGGCTTATTATCCAATCCTAACTTTTGAATGACCTGAACAACGCCAAAGGCAACCACGATACCGAGAACTAATCCCGTTGTTAATAAAATTAAGAACCATTTTCTGGCTTGCTTTTTAGCGGCTTCTTGTCGCTCTAAAGAAATATCAGGAAATTCCCGCTCTGGCCGATAGGAAGCAGGCAAATTATTATTGTCGTTATTGGGGGGCGGAAAAACCATAAACTCTCCTTGCATTCCCCCCATATTAGCGAACTTTTTGGCAAGGAACATTGAAAAATGTATAGCTTGTTATTTTTGCAGCCATACTGACACTTTGCCACCTCGGCAAGGAAATTTGCCCCAACCGTCTGAATTGGTTTTGACCGTCTCTGTGCTACTAAAATGTTCTGTTACATCAAAATATTCTTTATTCGGTCTAAACATATTCATCCACTTGTAACCATCACTGCCATTCGTTAAGACAACTGCCATTGAGCCAGGATGAGCAGCATTTCCTAATCGAGTCCAGCCAATCGTATTAGGATGATCAAAATAATCATGTTGGTCTCCATAGCCATAGGCTTGGCGAGCAAAAAGAAACTTATCAATCAAAAATTGATGAGAATACATCGTTGCCTCCCAGCCATTATCGCGTTTATAGACATCGCCGTAATAATCCCCATAAAAAACACAGGGATAGCCTTCTCTCCGCAGCAAAATAATGGCATAGGCTAATGGCTTAAACCAAGGTTCGACCCAAGATTCGAGTTGCTCACCAGGCTGAGTATCATGATTATCAACAAACGTGACAGCTTTAGACGGTTGTTCCCTCATTAAAGTGCCATCTAGTATGGTTCGCATATCATAATTTGAACCTGAATTACTAGCTGCAAAAAAGCGATAGTGCAAGGGCACATCAAACAGAGATAGCGTTCCCTCTGTTTTTGAAATATAGCCATGAAGCTGATCAATATTGGGTGACCAGTATTCACCAACCGCAAATAGATTGCGTCCGCCAAAATGGACTCTTAGATGATTGAGCCAGTCTTTAAAATACTCAGAACGAATATGTTTAACGGCATCAATTCTGAAGCCATCAATGTCTAGGGTATCTACGATCCAGCGGCCCCACCATCGCAACTCGCCATCAACGGTCGGTTCACGAGTATCCACATCAACACCTAGAAGATAGTCATAATTGCCATTCTCTGGACTAACAGAGGTTTCAAATACTTTGTCTTTCAGGCGGTACAATTTCTTTTCATTTCGTAATGCATCCCAGTCTGCTGAATCAAAATGCCACCAGTGCCATTCCATCGTTGAATATTTTAGTTGCCCACTACTATCACGGCGACCATCGAAGGTAAAACGACTCCAAATTTGAATATCTCTGCATCCGTAAACTTGATTTCTATTGTTCCAGTCCACTTCACAGGCATAAATTAATTCTTTATAATCGCCACCGACCTTATGGTTAAATACGGTATCGATATAAACTTGCATCCCAGTATTTTTAACGTGCTTGATGGACTCCTCTAGTTCTGCTCTGGTTCCATATTTCGTTGCTATTGTTCCTTTTTGATTAAATTCTCCCAAATCAAATAAGTCATAAACGCCATAACCAACGTCATACCCTCCCCCTGCGCCTTTATAGGGAGGGGGAAACCAAATGGCAGTTATTCCTTTCTGACTCAAGCTATCGGCTTCTTTTTTGATTTCGTTCCATAAAAAGCCACCTGTTTTATAGCGATAATGAAAAAATTGAAAAATTACACCGTTTTCAAATTGCATAATTTATTTTCCAAATTGAAATCTAACTTCCTTAAAAGTAAATGAGATTCATTTTGACAATTTATTTAAACGGTTTTTCTTAATATTTTCACTTCAAAGGTCAAGTAATTGCTTCTCGCCAAATATATTGCCAGCGATAGTTCCACGACGACTCGGAATCCGTTGAACCTCTTTTCGTTTCTAAAGAATCAATTTTCCAGTACAAGGTAGAGTCAGAAGATGTTATGCCCCTATAAAAGGTTGTCTTTCATCTGAACGCAATTTTCTGTACTTAAAAAATTGACCTGCCCCTGAAATCCACAATTTTGGCTCGATCTACTTTTTCTGATTTAGCCCAATCGTTCCTCTACGTCTAATGCCTTTACTTGAATAGGCTAAAACGAAAGTAATTAACCCCATCATTGACCAGCGAAAATAATGGGTTGTGGCCACGGTGGTGACGACTAATAAAATCCCTAAGAGTAAGTAAATTAGATAGTTATGGTTACTTTGGTTACTTTTTTTTCCTAGAGTCGCGGTTGTTTCCCCATCAATTCCTGACAGGGAAAGCAGCGATCGCAGAGGATTTGATCGTTTAGCCATCTTAAGCGGTAGGAGTGGGTTGTAAACCGGAACCAACAGGCGCGATCGCGGTTAACTGTAAATCCGGATGATCGTCCATGACTTGCTGGAGGTTCCAAGTATTTTTGAATAATAAAACAGGTCGATCCCAATTGTCTTTTACCGTCAGGGTATTGAAAATCCGTCCCGCTTTTTCAACCGCAGGCCAACCTGCCGCGACCCAACGAGCGAGACTGTATCCCAAGGGTTCTAGGTTAGTTTCTACGCCGTATTCACTAAGCAAACGGAACTGAACCACTTCAAATTGCAATTGTCCCACGGCGGCAAGGATCGGTTCCCGTCGAAACTCATCCAAGGAATACATAATTTGCACGGCTCCTTCTTCCCGCAACTCCTGAATGCCTTTTTGAAATTGCTTAAATTTAGACGGGTTGGGATTTTTTAAGTAAGCAAATAATTCAGGAGAAAAACAGGGAATGCCTTCGTACTCTAATTTTTGGCCGCTATAGATAGTGTCGCCAATAGCAAATACCCCTGGATTATTTAAGCCGATGACATCGCCAGGATAGGCTTCTTCAATGGATTCGCGGTCTTGAGCAAAGAGTTTTTGGGGACGGGAGAGGCGGACGGTTTTACCCGTTCGGGCATGGCTGACGACCATATCTTTTTCAAATTTCCCTGTACAAACGCGCACGAAGGCCACGCGATCGCGGTGTTTGGGATCCATATTGGCCTGAAGTTTAAAGACAAAGCCCGTAAATTCGGGATAGGTCGGGTCTAATACGCCCAAGGTAGAATTGCGTCCGCCTGGCTCTAAGGCATATTTTAAAAAATTTTCCAGAAATAACTCCACCCCGAAGTTACTCATGGCACTGCCAAAGAAAACAGGAGTCATTTGTCCGGCGTGAACCGCTTCTACGTCTAATTCTCCGCCCAATTCCTTTAATAATTCCAAATCTTCTTTGAGTTGGTAATAGAGTTCAGGTTCCAGTAGCTCTTCAATACGCGGATCGCCTAAAGCAATGACCGTTTCTTGGGCGGCTCGGCTGCCGTGATCCCGTCGTTCAAAGAGATGAATTTCCTGTTTTTGTCGGTCAAATACGCCTTTAAAGCGATCGCCCATGCCGATGGGCCAATTCATGGCATAGGTGGGTAAGCCCAATTCCTGTTCGATTTCATCGAGTAATTCTAAGGGTTCTCGTCCAGGTCGGTCTAACTTATTGACAAAGGTAAAAATGGGCAGCGATCGCAGACGACAGACTTCAAATAATTTGCGGGTTTGGGTTTCTAGCCCTTTGGCCGCATCCACCAGCATCACCGCATTATCCGCCGCCGCTAAGGTTCGGTAAGTATCTTCACTAAAATCCTGGTGACCAGGGGTATCTAATAAATTAATCTGAAAATTTTGATAGCTAAATTGTAAGACTGTCGAGGTTATCGAAATCCCCCGTTGCTTTTCCATTTCCATCCAATCGGAGGTGGCTTTGCGTTGCGCCTGTCTGGCTTTTACTGCTCCTGCCTGGTGAATGGCTCCCCCGTACAGCAATAGTTTTTCCGTTAAGGTCGTTTTTCCTGCGTCGGGGTGAGAAATAATGGCAAAATTGCGGCGTTGATGTACCGCTTTTTCGAGTTCGGGTAAGAGTTCGGTGGTCATAAATTGAGTTGACGTTACTAATGACAGTATGAGCGATCGCAGCAGGTGTCTTGCAACAAAACAGTCTCTTATCTTAGCGTTTAATGCTATCGTTCAATATCTTGAAAAAGAAAGATTTTTCACAACAGCTATCTAGCTACGCTGATGGGCGATTTCTCTTTTTTTCGGGGTAAAGTTCAAGACTCCTTAAAAAAATCTGTAATTTTTTTTCAAAGTAAGATGAGACAGGCTATTTCTAGATTTTATTTAGTAATTAAACAAGGGATAATAGCTATAATAATGCCGAAAAGCAATTTATTTTTTACCTAATCTGCCTAAGCTCAATCATGATGCAAAAAGTGCTTTTTCTATTTGGGGAACTTAATGATGACGATATCGATTGGATTATTGCCTCTGGCATGATTGAACGGATAGCGGCAGACACCATTCTCATCCAAGAAGGACAACCTTCAGAATACGTTTACATTTTACTCGAAGGAACGGTAATGGTTTCGGTTGCGATCTTAGGCAGTAGTAAGGAAATTGCAACCTTGGGAACGGGAGAGGTATTCGGGGAAATGTCGTTTATTGATAATCGTCCCCCTTCGGCCAGTGTGGAAACAACAGAAGATTCTTTGGTACTCTCCTTGCCGCGATCGCTACTGGCCGCCCGTTTATTGCAAGATGTTGGTTTTTCTGCTCGTTTCTATCGCGCGATCGCCCTATTTTTATCCAGTCGTTTACGGGTGGCCTTGACGGAACTTGATTTTGGCAAGGACTTTGTACAACCCGATGAAGAATTGTCTCCTGTTCTATTAGAGAACTTACCCTTGGCTAGAGCGCGCTTTGATTGGTTACTGCGACGCATCAAAAACTCTATTCAAATGGCAAATCTATAACATAAACCTGGTAAAGATTAACTTTTATCTCAATTTGTCAAGGAAGGCTGAAAAATTTTTGACTCAATTTTTGGAAATGATAGGCTTGGAGTAAGCCGAGACAAACTTCTCAAATATCTAGAAAAATAAGGATTTTGCTCTCGACAGAAAACAGCAATTCCCGTAAAATAGCTAAAATGCAGAGCCTGTTGAGTTTAACAGGATGATGACTGTTCTCGTTGCATCCTACGCAACAAAATTAAAATAAATTATATAGATACTCACTCTAGCTAAAGTTGACGGTGTGTCCTGTGGTTTCTTCAATTCCCAAAACAACGTTTCCTGCAACCGTTCCTTCCATTCGTCGTAGTGGAGCTTATATCCTCATTGATAGCCTCCAGCGTCATGGCGTGAAACACATTTTTGGCTATCCTGGTGGCGCAATTCTGCCGATTTATGATGAACTGTATCGAGCTGAAGCACGCGGAGACATCGAACACATTTTGGTGAGACACGAACAGGGGGCGGCCCATGCGGCGGATGGTTACGCCAGAGCAACGGGCAAAGTGGGGGTTTGTTTTGGAACTTCAGGGCCAGGTGCGACCAATTTAGTAACAGGGATTGCAACGGCTCACATGGACTCGATTCCAATGGTGATCGTAACGGGTCAAGTCGGTCGGCCCGTGATTGGAACCGATGCTTTCCAAGAGATTGATATTTTTGGCATTACTTTACCCATCGTTAAACATTCCTATGTGGTTCGTAGTGCCAGCGATATGGCTCGCATTGTGGCAGAAGCGTTTCATATTGCCAGCACCGGACGACCTGGCCCTGTTTTAATTGATGTTCCTAAAGATGTCGGGCTAGAGGAATGCGATTATGTTCCTATTGAGCCAGGGGAAGTTAATATTCCAGGCTATCGTCCCACGGTTAAGGGCAATCCTCGGCAAATTAACGCAGCCTTGCATTTAATGGAAGCCTCTCAACGTCCCCTACTCTATATCGGTGGGGGCGCGATCGCAGCTAATGCCCATGCCCAAATTCAAGAATTAGCCGAACGATTCCAGATCCCCGTAACCACCACATTGATGGGAATTGGAGCCTTTGATGAACACCATCCCCTATCGGTGGGAATGCTGGGAATGCACGGTTCGGCCTATGCAAACTATGCCGTCAGTGAGTGTGATTTGCTAATCGCGGTTGGGGCCCGTTTTGATGATCGGGTAACGGGTAAACTCGATGAATTTGCCTCCCATGCCAAGGTAATTCATATTGATATTGACCCCGCCGAAGTAGGTAAAAATCGTATTCCCGATGTGCCTATTGTGGGTGATGTGCGTCATGTCCTAGAGCAGATGTTACAACGCACCAGAGAATTAGATTTTCCGAGTCATCACAGTCAAACCCAAGCATGGTTAGAGCGGATTCGTCGTTGGCAGGAAGATTATCCCCTTACTGCTCCCCACTATGAAGGCAGTATTTCTCCCCAAGAAGTGATTGTGGAAGTTGGCCGTCAAGCCCCCCATGCCTACTACACGACCGATGTGGGACAACATCAAATGTGGGCAGCCCAATTCCTCAAAAACGGCCCCCGTCGTTGGATTTCTAGTGCGGGGTTAGGCACAATGGGCTTTGGGGTTCCTGCGGCAATGGGTGCAAAAGTGGCGTTACCCGATGAAGAAGTCATTTGTATTAGTGGCGATGCCAGTTTCCAAATGAATTTGCAAGAATTGGGAACGTTGGTACAGTACGGCATTAATGCAAAAACCGTGATCCTCAACAATGGTTGGCAGGGTATGGTGCGCCAGTGGCAAGAAACCTTTTATGATGAACGTTATTCGGCTTCTAATATGCAATCAGGAATGCCGGATATCCAACTCCTCGCCCAAGCCTATGGCATGAAAGGAATTTCGGTTTGGGAACATAATCAACTCGAAGGCGCGATCGCGGAAATGTTAGCCCACAATGGCCCTGTTGTATTAGAAGTTCACGTTAAAAAAGATGAGAACTGTTACCCAATGGTAGCTCCTGGTAAGAGCAATTCTCAAATGATTGGCTTACCCGAACGGAAAAACACCCATGAGGTTGAGTTTATCGAGTGTCAAAATTGTGGAACCCGCAATTCCGTCAAAAATAGCTTTTGCCCTGAATGTGGAACTAAACTATAAAAAAATTGAGTCAAATTTTATCCTTCATTACCCCTATTTGCAGTTTCTTAGCTGGCTCATAGGGGATTTTATTTTTATTTAAGAATTCGCCCGAATTTAAACCATGATTAGTATTCTTGAATGCTTCTAAAATCGCAAAAAACGTAAAAATACACCATGAGACGTTTATTGATATAAATATAAAGAAAAAGTGCAGAGAACAATGATTGCCTTTTCTAGAGTTTAGGACTTTCTTAATGTAAAAATAATTACTTTTTAATGCAAATCTAAGATTGTAATGTTCTCTTTACATGCTTTTTGGGAAGATTATTGTATGATTTTGAGCAACTGCAATCTATTACTAGAAGGATGGGAGAGGATGTCCCCTAATCTCAATAGTTCTAATTTGTAAAGTACCGTTCGAGGGAAAATAAGTTGCCTCATCTTCATCGTTTATTTAGAGGTTTCATCCTGTAAGTTAGAGGTGAGAATTTATTTTTTGACTTTAAATTTCTTTACGCAAATATTCCATTAATTTCAGTTGTGATTTACATCTATGGTTGCTATTCCTTCCGAATCTATCCAAAATTCCTCGATTAGTGCCTTTGGTCTGGCGCGTTCCACCATTCAAGGAACTCCCCTCAGCCCTGAAGAATTAAACCGTATGCATGCCTTCTGGCGAGCCTCTAATTATCTGGCCGCAGGGATGATCTATCTTCGAGATAATCCCCTCTTAAGAGAACCGCTCACACCAGAACAGATTAAATTACGGTTGTTAGGCCACTGGGGATCGAGTCCTGGTATTAGCTTTCTCTATACCCACATCAATCGCATTATCAAAAAATTTAACCAAGATATGCTGTTTATGGTGGGGGCGGGTCACGGCGCGCCTGGTTTTTTGGGCCCTTGCTATTTGGAAGGTTCCTATTCCAAGTTTTATCCCGAATGTAGTGAAGATGCTGATGGAATGAAACAGTTTTTTAAACAGTTTTCTTTTCCTGGCGGAATTGGTAGCCACTGTACACCCGAAACGCCCGGTTCGATCCATGAAGGGGGAGAATTGGGATACAGTTTGTCCCATGCTTTCGGAGCCGCCTTTGATAATCCCAATTTAATTGTGGTTTCTATGCCAGGAGATGGCGAGTCGGAAACAGGCCCATTAGCAACCTCTTGGCATTCCAATAAATTTATTAATCCCATTCGGGATGGTGCTGTTTTACCTGTTCTCCATTTGAACGGTTACAAGATTAATAATCCGACCATTCTTTCTCGTATCAGCCATCGTGAACTGAAATCTTTGTTTGAAGGCTACGGATACAATCCCTATTTTGTGGAAGGTTCCGATCCCGAATCTATGCACCAAGCAATGGCCGCAACTTTGGATCACTGTATTGCTGAAATCCATAGCATTCAACAGGAAGCCCGCAGTACGGGAGTCGCTACTCGTCCCATTTGGCCGATGATTGTTTTGCGATCGCCGAAAGGATGGACAGGCCCCCAAGAAGTCGATGGACGAAAAGTAGAAGGTTTCTGGCGCGCTCACCAAGTACCAATGGGCGGAATGCACAACAACCCAGAACATTTGCGTCAACTCGAAGAATGGATGAAGAGCTACAAGCCCGAAGAACTTTTCGATGAAAATGGAACCCTATTTGCAGATATTAAAGCCGAAGCACCGACAGGAGATAAACGCTTAGGTTCAACGCCCTATGCTAATGGGGGCTTACTTTTGCGTAATTTGAAAATGCCAGACTTCCGCAATTATGGGGTAGATGTCATTACGCCTGGAACCGTCGAAGTCGAAAATACCAAGCCATTGGGAAATTTCCTGCGGGATGTCATGAAATCCAATATGCACAATTTCCGCGTTTTTGGCCCCGACGAAAACAGTTCAAACAAACTTCATGCAGTTTACGAAGCCAGTAAAAAATTCTGGATTGCAGATTACTTACCTGAAGATGCGGATGGGGGAGAATTATCCCCTGATGGTCGGGTCATGGAAATGCTGAGTGAACATACCCTAGAAGGCTGGTTAGAAGGGTATTTGCTCACGGGACGGCATGGCTTTTTCTCGACCTATGAATCCTTTGCCCATGTCATCGATTCGATGTTTAACCAACACGCGAAATGGTTAGAGATCTGTAATCATATCCATTGGCGTGAAGAGATTCCTTCGCTGAATATTCTCATTACCTCAACGGTTTGGCGGCAGGATCATAACGGTTTTACCCATCAAGATCCTGGATTTTTGGATGTGGTGCTGAATAAAAGCCCTGATGTAGTTCGTATCTATTTGCCCCCTGATGTGAATTCTCTGTTATCAGTGGCAGACCACTGTTTACGCAGTAAAAATTACATCAATGTCATTGTTTCGGATAAGCAATTGCATTTGCAATACCACGATATGGAATCGGCGGTTAAAAATTGCACCAAAGGCATTGATATTTGGGAATGGGCCAGTACGGATCAAGGCGAGGAACCGGATGTGGTGTTAGCAACAGCAGGGGATATTCCCACCAAGGAATCTTTGGCGGCTTCTTGTATTCTGCGGGAGCATTTCCCTGATCTAAAAATTCGCTTTGTTAATGTGATTGATCTGTTCCGTTTACAACCTGATACAGAGCATCCTCATGGATTAAGCGATCGCGATTTTGATAGCTTATTTACTACTGATAAACCCGTTATTTTCAACTTCCACGGCTATCCCTGGTTAATTCATCGCTTGACCTATCGCCGACATAATCACCCTAATTTCCATGTTCGGGGTTACAAAGAAAAGGGCAATATTAATACCCCTTTGGATTTGGCGATGTGTAACCAGATTGACCGCTTTAGCATTGCCATTGATGCCATTGATCGGGTTCCCAAACTCCAAAAAATTGGGTCTCATGTCAAAGAATATCTCAAGGATGAACAAATTTCTTGTCGTCAATATGCCTATGAATATGGCATTGACCGTCCCGATGTGGTCGAGTGGAAATGGCCCTATTAGGTTGTAATTAGGCAACAAGCAGGAATTCAAGGGAGCAACAAAATTTGCTTTTTTAGGATTCCTGCCTTGAACTTGCTCGATAACCTCACTCCTTGATTAAGCCTTCAAGCATCTTCGGCTAGAGGATAAAGTCAAGATGCTCTGACATTATTTGGATAGTAGTTGCGCTACTTCTCATTGCAGCAATCTCTTATGAAACCGCTCCATCACCGCACCAAAATTGTCGCCACCATCGGCCCTGCCAGTGATTCTCCTGATGTTATCCGTAAAATGCTTTTAGCAGGAATGAATGTGGCTCGGCTCAACTTCTCTCATGGCAAGTATGAAGATCACGCCGCTTGTATTCAACGACTACGTTCGGTGGCAGACGAATTAGACCTGCCCTTAATGTTACTACAAGACCTGCAAGGCCCTAAGGTTCGAGTCGGAGAGTTACCTCCTGAAGGCATCACGCTTAAGCAAGATGGCAGTCTGACTCTATTGCCTCTGGCAGAGTATACAGGCAAACCTCATACGGTCGGTTTAGATTATCCCCACGTTGCCGAAGAAGCTCAAGTTGGAACGCCGATTTTATTGGACGATGGCTTATTAGAACTGGTGGTTGAAAAAATTGAAAATTCTGCTGTCCATTGTCGGATTGTGAAAGGAGGCATTTTAAAAAGTCGTAAAGGGGTAAATTTTCCAACACTTACTTTACGGTTGCCATCCCTGACCGATAAAGACAAACGAGATTTAGATTTTGGTATTGAACAGGGCGTAGATATTATTTCCTTAAGCTTTGTGCGTAAACCAGAAGATATTCAACAGCTTAAAGCGTTACTGAAAGAAAAAGAAGCCGAAATTCCCGTTTTAGCGAAGCTGGAAAAACCTCAAGCGATCGCCAACCTCGAACCGATTATTGATGAATGCGACGCGATCATGGTAGCACGGGGCGATTTAGGAGTAGAACTCAGTCCCGAAAAAGTCCCCTTAATACAAAAGCGCATTATCCAACTGTGTAATCAAAAAGGTGTTCCCGTCATTACAGCAACCCAAATGCTCGATAGCATGATCCACAATCCCCGACCGACCCGTGCCGAAGCCAGTGATGTGGCCAATGCCATTATGGATGGTACGGATGCGGTGATGTTATCGGGAGAATCAGCCGTGGGAGACTATCCCGTCGAAGCGGTGCAAATGTTGGCTCGCATTGCAGCAGAAGTAGAACCTTCGATTCAGTTTATCAATTATCCTCCTCCCCGTCCCCAAGATTCTGAGGCGATCGCGGAAGCTCTCCAGGCGATCGATAAAAATTTGGATCTTCAATGCGTAGTGGCCTTAACAGAAACAGGTTACACTGCCCGATTGGCCTCTGAAGAACGTCTCCATGCCCCTGTCGTTGCCTATACCCCTAATCCCACTACCTATCGCCGTTTAAACTTAAGTTGGGGAGTTCGACCCATTTTGCTGCAATTTTGTCTCGGAAGTTTAGAAGAAATGTTGCCCCAAATTGAAGCTGATTTACTGAAACGTCAATTTGCTGCCCCTGGCGATCGCGTTTTGATTATGGGCGGAATTCCAATGGGTCACTCTGGCGGGACTAATTTTCTCAAGATCCATCATCTTCCTCAGTCTTTAAATTTATAAATTTGAAGCTTAATGATTTTTTCTACTTGAGTAAACGAATAAAGCCTGCCTGCTCAAAATGTTGATCAGTTGTTAAAGCTTGTTGAATTTTGAGTTGTTGCATCACAACGAAAGAGGTACAATCAACCAAAGACCAAGCCTTGTCTAATCTACTTTTGCAAAATGTCCAAGCTAGATTGTCAGTCATAGGGTCAATGTGAATAATCTCAACATAATTTACGGTTTTAATTGCATCGACAATTTCAAAGATACGTGAACGAGAAACTCGAAGTGGGCTATTCAGTAATGCGACCAATTCGGCAATGACATAATTTGTCGTATAAATTTTGTTTTGATTTTGAACTGATAAACGAAAATAGTGTTCCGCTTGTGGATAATAAGTTTGGGTCGAAATAAAAAGGCTGGCCCAACCTGATGTGTCAACAAACAAATTACTCATCTTTTCTTAGCTCCTGATAAAGAGCTTGTCCAATATAGTAGTCATGATTTTCTGCTAAATCAGGAATATCTACACTTAATGAGCCAATTAGCTGTAATAGCGGATCAGTTTCTACTTGCGGCGAGTTAGATTGCAATAAGGGAGTTAATTGTTGTGACAGTACTTGTAATACAAGTTCTTCTGGAGATTTATTCAAACGTTCTGCTTGGGAAGTTAGTATTTCTTCTAAATCATCGGTTAGTGTAATTGTAAATGTTTTAGTCATGCCTTATCCTTTGGGCTTAATTGTCACTATTCTAATCGAATTTTTCTATGATCTTATCTTAACTGAGTGCGATCATCATAATTTCACCTTCAGTTCCAATTTTAACTTGTCTCCAGATATAGAATTCATAAATTCTTTACTCACGTCGTTCTGATTCTTTGGGGCTGTAACGTAGTCGGAAACTGCCGTAGATAAATTTATTACAACTTATTTATTTTGCATACACAATAAATAGAATGAGTTATTCTACAAAAGCGTACATTTCTATTTTATTTGATTTTATATAGTTGAAACCTTGCCATACTAATTAATTCATCATAAGTCATAATAATTGCTTCTCTTCTTTTCCGTAGCTTTTGTCTATCATCAGCAGAAAAATCTTTGCTATGGCCAATTACTAGATATTTTTTTGGATATTTAACTTTAATATTTTTAGTTTTTAAAAGCCACTGTTGATTAATCTCTTGAGAGCACCATTCCTCATATTCATCGATTTGAGCTAATGCATTGTCTATTTCAAATGATGGATGTGAACGTGTGATACTGCCAACAATGGGTTTTGATTTTAGATTGGGGAGCTTAAAGTCCAAAATATTAGCATATCCATCGAACCCAACAGGCATAAAATCAGGTTGAAGGTTGGGCTTTTCTGAGGGATACTGCCACTCTAACAGAATTTGTGGATTCAAGTCAGTTATCCCAAATCCAAGCTGTAGAATTTCTGGATTTTCTTCAATAAATTTTGTGATTTGTATTTCTTCTTTACTTAAATCACCAACCAATTCTATAAATTCATTTATTTTTTTATGAAGTTTAATATCGTAATTAGGAACTGGACAAGCTAAAATAAAATCCGCTAATTTATCAGGCTGAGTAGGATAAAGCCAATAATCATTATACACAGGCCATACCTCCATAAAGTCAACTCGCCTTACTTTTAAAGTACCAACTTTATCAGTCCAGAAAAAAGTAGAATTAGATACATAAAATGGTTTTTGCGCGCTTTCAAAATCAAATATCCCGCCTAATAAAGTATTTTCATCAGGGAAAAATTTATATGAATAATCGCATAAAAATTTCATTGAATCTCCCAGAAAAAAATTGGTGTTTTCTACCCGATTTTCAATCTCATTAAAAATTCTCAGATAGGGAATATTTTTCATCGGTATGGTTTTGTAGTTTAAATGCGAAATATCAATTTTTAAAAAGTCCAAAATATTATCATAAAAGGTACAGTTCACCTTGGAGTAATCTTCTTTATTTTTTTCTGGCCCTACATATTCAACTACAAAATATTCTCTAAGTAAACCAAATCGAATTTCTTTGGGAAAAGGAAAAGCTGGATTTAAGGTTGACCTAATCTCAGGATGCTTTTGCAAGAACTCATTAATCTTGTTAAAAGTAAAATCATTTAATTGATTAACTTTATTTTTCAAGCTTTCAACAAAGTCTTTATCCATAAAAATTAGTTCTTCGCCTTGTTAGGTTAATATTTTACTGCTCACTCTTCAGTCCTATGGCCAGCAAATCCCTATACTTCCGTATCCAGAAAACTCGCGATCGCACAAGTTTCTGTTTCAACAGCGATCGCTACCAACTATTGGATTCAGCAATTTATTTAATAATTGTAGATATTAAGTATTCTCAGTGGACATAAATTTTGCAAAAACTTCTGCTTCTGTCATATTGTGAGTTTGATTAGCAAATTCATAGTAATCGGGTTTTCTATCGATAAAAATCTGCTCAGTAAATTCAAAATCAATGCCATCTTGAAAAAGACCTGCTGGAACAAAATATTGATTACCGTGCAATAATCGGTAAAAAAGGTGAGTCCCACATTCACCGCAAAAAGCCCTTTCTGCCCACTCTGAAGATTGATAGCGTTTCAGTTTATCACCCCCTTCAATTTCCACATCAGAACCACAGGCTATCCCTAACGCAGGCCCACCGCCCCATCGACGACACATTCCACAGTGACAAGCATCAACGCTCTTTTTATCAGGTGTTTTGATAGTAATCGCACCGCAAAGACATTTTCCTTCCATTGTTGTTTCCTCTTAATCAATGACGTGTTGTAAAACTAGCATTTCAACTTACCGATCGCTTGGGTTGAATGAGATAGCCGCAACTATGTTCCCCATTATTGATCCACTGGGTTCTCTCTACCGCACAATCGGGCAAAATTGCGCTAAACATTTCTAATTCATGACCACAAACCGTTGGGTATGACTCAGCAACTTCCGCGATCGCGCAATGGTGTTCCGCTAAAACAAACTGTTCGGAATCGGAGTAACCATTGTGATTAACGGGATGTAACTCCGCCATATAGCCTTCTTCGCGGCGTAACTCCACTAATTTTTTAACCCTAGCTTGGATAGAACCCGACCCAATACGCTGGCGATAGTCATCAGCTTTTCGTTCCCACTGTTTCTTTAAAACTTCTCCAACTTGTTTTTCTCCCACCGTTTCTACCAAGGTATCCAAAAAAGAAACGGCAAATTCTCCATACCGATTGGGAAAGCGATCGCGCCCTTGTTTACTGAGATGGTAATAATATTGGGGTCGCCCCATGCCGATTTGTACTGCCCGATGCTCAATTAAGCCCTCCGTTTCCAAATCCTTGAGGTGGCGGCGAATGGCCTGGGGGCTAATCTCCAATAAATCCGCCAATTCCTGTGCTGTTGCTTGATTGGATCTCAAGAGATAATTGAGGATGTCCTCTTTAGTCGAAGGGGGTTGGATAAGGGTCATAGCGATCGCCCACAAAAGAAATCAAAAGCGTAGACAGAAGAACAAAGCCGATTTACAAATTAGAGTAAACTAGAACGGGTTGTCTACTGAGTTAGATCAGCATTCAGTCTAACTAACTTTTTGACGATCCCAACAAATTGTCTATCGACTTTGACAACTAACTTGTTGTTAATCTATTCTAGAATAGAGTTAAGCAACAAAGATGTTGTTTAAGTATCACCATCCTTGAGAACTTTTATTTTTGATTTTACCTCTCGTCATCAAACCTAATCAGGAAAAGGCTTTGAGGCAAAACACCAGTCATACGGGAGAACACTGAATCCGATGAGCGCGACAACAGTTAAAACACTAGTTAACCAACCCTACAAATACGGTTTTATCACAGACATTGAATCGGATACCATCCCCAAGGGTCTGAGTGAAGATGTCGTTCGTCTCATTTCCGCCAAAAAGAACGAACCCGAATTTATGTTGGAGTTTCGTCTCAAAGCTTACCGTCAGTGGCTCAAAATGACCGAGCCGACTTGGCCTCACGTAAACTATCCCCCCATCAACTATCAAGACATTATTTATTACTCAGCCCCCAAGCAAAAGAAAGAACAATTAAACAGCTTGGATGAGCTTGACCCGACATTGTTAGAAACCTTTGAAAAGTTAGGCATTCCTCTGTCTGAACAGAAGCGATTAGGAAACGTGGCCGTTGATGCCATTTTCGATAGTGTTTCCATTGCCACGACCTTTAAAGAAAAACTCGCCAAAGACGGCGTAATTTTTTGTTCCATCTCCGAAGCCTTACAGGAACATCCCGATCTGATTGAAAAATATCTCGGTAGCGTTGTTCCCATTGCCGACAACTATTTTGCCGCGCTCAACTCAGCCGTATTTAGTGATGGTTCCTTTGTTTTTATTCCTAAAGGTGTGAAGTGCCCAATGGAATTGTCTACCTACTTCCGTATTAATAACGGTGATACGGGACAGTTTGAGCGAACCCTGATCGTAGCTGAAGAAGGCGCATCGGTTAGCTACCTCGAAGGCTGTACGGCTCCTATGTATGACAGTAATCAACTCCATGCAGCCGTTGTGGAATTAGTAGCATTAGATAACGCTGATATTAAATACTCCACCGTCCAAAACTGGTATGCAGGGGACGAAAACGGTAAAGGCGGGATCTATAACTTCGTTACTAAGCGGGGTTTGTGTAAAGGCGTTAACTCCAAAATTTCTTGGACACAGGTGGAAACGGGGTCTGCGATTACTTGGAAATATCCCAGTTGTGTTTTAGTCGGAGATAATTCCGTTGGTGAATTTTACTCGATCGCGCTGACCAATAATAAACAGCAAGCCGATACGGGAACGAAGATGATCCACATCGGCAAAAATACCCGTAGCACCATCATTTCTAAAGGGATTTCAGCAGGTAATTCTCAAAATAGCTATCGTGGCCTAGTGAAAATGGGGCCAAACGCTAAGGGCGCGAGAAATTATTCTCAATGTGATTCCATGCTCATTGGAGATAATGCAGAAGCCAATACCTTCCCCTACATTCAAGTAGACAACAACACGGCGAAAGTAGAACATGAAGCTTCTACTTCTAAAATTGGTGAGGATCAACTCTTTTACTTTGCCCAACGAGGAATTTCTGAGGAAGATGCTATTTCTCTACTCGTCAGTGGCTTCTGTAAAGATGTTTTGAATGAACTGCCAATGGAGTTTGCAGCGGAAGCGGATAAACTCTTGAGCTTAAAACTCGAAGGAACCGTTGGTTAATTCTTTTTGGGCGTATGCCATGCGCCCCTACAAATATTGATTATCAATTTTAATTTTCAACCATTTATTCATTTCTCATGAGCGATACTATCTTATCTGTAAAAAATCTCCACGCTAACGTTGACGGCTCCCCCATTTTAAAAGGGTTAAATTTAGAAGTAAAAGCAGGTGAAGTCCACGCCATCATGGGACGAAATGGCTCAGGGAAAAGTACATTTTCTAAAGTTTTAACGGGTCATCCTGAATACGAAGTGACCGATGGGGACATTCTTTATAAGGGTGAAAGTTTATTAGAAAAAGAACCCAATGAAAGAGCCTTAGCAGGAATCTTTTTAGCCTTTCAATATCCTTTAGAAATTCCTGGCGTGAGTAACTTAGATTTCCTGCGTATTGCCTACAATGCCAAGCAGAAATATTTAGGACTAGAAGAAATTGACACCTTTGATTTTGAAGATTTAATTCAGGAAAAACTGGAAGTCGTCAAAATGAATCCGAGCTTCCTAGACCGTAGCTTAAATGAAGGCTTTTCAGGTGGGGAAAAGAAACGGAATGAAATTCTGCAAATGGCTATTTTAGGGCCAACCCTATCAATTTTAGATGAAATTGATTCGGGGTTAGATATTGATGCCTTGCGGATTGTTTCGGAAGGTGTAAATCACTTAAAAACTGAAGACAATGCCTGTATTGTTATTACCCACTATCAACGGTTGTTGAACTACATCGAACCTGATTATGTTCACGTTATGTATGACGGTCGCATTGTTATGAGTGGAGATAAAGAACTTGCCCATGAATTAGAAGCCAAAGGCTATGATTTTCTTGATGAAAAATTGTTAGCAACTGCCTAAGTGTTTAGGTTTAGCTTTTACTGTTTTGTTGACGACTAAATTTTGAGTATTAGGATTTAAAAAATGACTTTAGCAGCCGTGTTAGAAAATAAATCGGTAGAATCCCTAGAAGAAACATCGGTTAGTCGATTTCTACAGCAGTGCCAACGCAAAACTTCGGTTATTGAAGCGGCTTTTTTAACCGAACTACGGCAAAATGCGGCTGCGGTCTTGGGTGAATCTCGCGTTCCCAATAAACGGGATGAGGAATGGCAATTTACCGATATTTCCGAGTTACTCAAAATTGACTTTCAATCTGCCGTTGAAGCCCAGCTTGAAACAGAAGTTTTAAATCAATTTATTTTAGAAGAAGCTCAACACAGTCGTCTGGTGTTTAGCAATGGAATTTACTCGCCTGAGTTGTCGGATGTAAGTGCATTACCAGAGGGCGTTTTCGTTGGCAATCTTCAACAGTTAGCCGAAACAGAAAGAGCAAAATTAGCTCAGTATTTAGGAAAGCAAGAAGGAGCTAACGAATTTTTTACGGCTTTAAATACGTCTGGCTTAACGGATGTTGCCCTTGTTTGGGTAAAAGCCAACGTGGTGGTTAGTCATCCTTTGCATTTACTCTTTCTATCAGTTGTTTCGGGAACGCCTTCGTTGATTCAGCCCAGGGTATTGGTGATTGCAGAACCCCACTCCTCTGTATCTTTGGTTGAGTCCTACGGGGCAATTAGTGAAAAATGTACGGATTGGCCCCAACATAAGCCCTATTTTACCAATGCTGTTACTGAAATTTATTTAGCCGAAAATGCTCAAGTAACCCACCTCCGCAATCAACGAGAATCAGGCGATAGTTTCCATATTGCCAAAACCGCGATCGCGCAAGCTAAAAATAGCCGCTATACCATTTATGAATTTAACTTAGGGGCGAAACTCTGCCGCCATAACCTAGAAATTTTCCAACAAGGCGAGCAAACAGAAACCAATCTCAATGGCTTAACCATTATTGCAGGGCGACAAGTTTCCGATACCCATAGTGCCATTTATTTACGCTATCCCCACGGCACAACCAATCAACTCCATAA